>JBDZUZ010000095.1:0-15281 GCA_040255445.1 Planctomycetaceae bacterium
GTACGCACGGTGGTGTGGGAGGGGAGGAGCCGCAAGGCTCCCCCCTATCCCGATTGACAGTGTCACCGCCGGCTCGGCGGTGAGCGGCGTGCGTGGCGCGGCGGGGTGAGAAGCGGCCGCGGGTATCGTGGGATCCCGCGTCCGCGCTCGCGGAGTGAACGGAGAGAGACATGGCGGGTGCGCACCAATTGATCTCGTACTTGGTCGATCTTGTCGGCGACAACCGCAAGCTGGTGGCCGAGGCCGTCGACGCGAGGAACTTGGCCCGGCTGGATCCGTTTGACGCGGAGCGAGGTACGGTGCACGGGGCGGTTCTTGCGGCGACGCCCGAATCGCGGGCCGCGGCCGCGTGGCTCGCGGAGGCTGTGGCGGCTCGCGTGCTCCTGCATGTGTTGACGGCGCTGGAGCAGCAGATCGATCTGTCGGACGATGCGGTTGGTGCGGCCTCTGCTGTGGCACTCGTGCTTCGGAGCGGAGACCGGGATGTGGAGATGGCGGGGGCGGTCGAGGAGTTCCGGGAGCGCTTCGAAAGGCTGCTGCGCGAATCTCGGTGATCTTGGCGAGGAGCTGCGCACAGGGATGTTCGCCATTCCAGCCGCGGAGCGGCGTTGGGATGTAGCCGGGGGCGAGCGCAGTCCGCCATCGGCGGACGCAGCGAGCCCCCGGACCGAAGCGAAAGGGATCAAAGCCCCAGAGGGGCGTTGGAGGCGCGGCTGCTCGGCTTCCATCGCCCCTGCCGGGGCTCGATGCACGATCGTGCTTGAACCCCGGGTTCCGCGATGCTCGCGCATCGCTCCACCCGGGGCTACAAGCCAACGCCGCTCCGCGGTTGGGAAACGCGATCAGTTCGCGTTGGTCGCCTTCCGGATCGCCGCGAGCGTCTTGATCAACCCCGGCACTGTGTCGAGCGCGAGCATTGTGCTCGAATCGCTGAGCGCTTTCTTCGGTTCGGGGTGGCACTCGATGAAGACCGCGTGCACGCCCGCGGCGACGGCAGCGCGGGCCAGGAGCGGGGCGTGCTCGGGGCGGCCACCGGTTTGTTCGCCGGCGCCGGGGAGCTGGGTCGAGTGGGTGCAGTCGAAGCAGACCGGGGGCGGGCCGCCTTCGGCCTTGAGCTGCATCAGGTCGCCCAGGCCGAGGAAGTCGTTGACCAGGCGGCCGTAGCCGAAGAACGTGCCGCGTTCGGTGGTCATGGTGTTGGTGCAGCCGGCTTCGGTCAGTTTGCGGATGGGGCCGCCCATCTCGCCGGGGCTGAGGAACTGGCCCTTCTTCACGTTCACCGCCCGCTTGTGGCGGGCCGCGGCCTCGCCCGCGGCGGAGAGGAGGTCGGTCTGGCGGCAGAGGAACGCGGGGATCTGGAGCAGATCGATGACGCGGGCCGCGGGATCGGCCTGGTCGGGCTCGTGGATGTCGGTGGTGGTGGGGACGCCCAGTTCCTCGCCGATCTGGTGGATCCACGCCAGGCCGTGCTCGATCCCCGGGCCCCGCGGCGAGCGGATGCTCGAGCGGTTGGCCTTGTCGAACGAAGCCTTGAAGATGTACTTGAGGCCCGCGGCGTCGCAGGCTTTCTTGACGGCGCGGCCGATCTCGAGGCCCAGATCGAGGCTCTCGATCACGCAGGGCCCGGCGATGATCGCCAGGGGCTCACCGGGTCCGATCGTGTAGGGTCCGACGCTGCAGGTGCGGGTCATGGGTGCAAGCGTACGGGGGGGAAGGTCACGGGTGAACGCGGCCGCGGCCGGATTGCCGCGTTCCCCCGCCTCCGCTACCGTCGCGAGCGTCATGCTGAGCCTGCGGAACCTCTACAAGTCGTTCGGAGCCGTGACGGCGGTCGAGGGGCTGTCGCTGGAGGTGTCGCGCGGCGAGGTCTTCGGGCTGCTGGGGCCCAATGGCGCGGGCAAGTCGACGACGATCGGCATGGCCGTGGGCTTGATCACGCCCGATCGGGGCGAGGTCGAGCTCGATGGCGTCGGCCGGCCGACCGACCCGGCGGTGCGGCGGAAGCTGGGCGTGGCGCCGCAGAACCTGGCGATCTACGACGAGATGACGGGGCAGGAGAACCTGTACTTCTTCGCGCGGATGTACGGGCTGCACGGCGATGAGCGGCGGCGGCGGACGCAGGAAGTGCTCGAGGCGGTGGGCCTGGCGAGCCGGCAGCGCGACCGCGTCCGCGTGTATTCGGGGGGCATGAAGCGGCGGCTGAACCTCGCGGTCGCGCTCATCCACGACCCGCCGATGCTGCTGCTCGATGAGCCGACAGCAGGTGTGGATCCCCAGTCGCGGAATGCGATCCTCGAGCTGGTGCGGCGGCTCGCGGGCGAGGGACGCACGATCGTGTACACCACGCACTACATGGAAGAAGCCGCGCGGCTGTGCGACCGCGTGGGCATCATCGACAAGGGCCGCGTGCTCGCGCTGGGCACGGTGCACGAGCTCGTGGCCGCGCACGGCGGGCACAGCGTCGTCACGCTGGAGCGCGAGGCCGGCGAGGAACGCATCGAGACCGATCAGCCGCTCGCCGAGCTCGCGAAGGTGATGCAGAACGGCGATCTCCGCGGCGTGCGGATCGATCGGCCCGATCTCGAATCGGTATTCCTGAGCCTGACGGGGAGGAGCCTGCGCGACTGATGGACACGATCCGGGCGATCTTCGCGCTGGCCTTCAAGGACCTCAAGCTCCTGGCGCGTGACCGCGCCAACGCGTTTTTCACGTTCCTCTTCCCGCTGCTGCTGGCGGTCTTCTTCGGCTGGATCTTCGGCGGGGGCGGCGGCGGTTCCGCGGCGATCAAGATCGCGGTGGTGAACCAGGGCGGCGCGGCGGGCGAGGCGTTCATCGCGGACCTGCGGGCCGATGCTGGCCTGCGCGTGATCGATGCAGCGACCGCGGCCGAGGCCGAGGACACCGTGCGCAAGGGCAACGCCACCGCCGCGTTGATCGTGCCCGAGAGCTTCGATCCCTCGATGACCGCGATGTTCGGCGGCGGGGGCATGGAGTTCGAACTCGTGGTTGACCCCGCGCGGAACGCCGAGGCTGGCCTGCTCGAGGGCAAACTCACCGAGCACGCCTTCCGCCGCATGAGCAGCGCGATCACCGACCGCGAACAGATGCGCAGCGTGATCCGCGACGGTCAGCGGCAGATCGCGGGCGCGAACGATCTCGATGCCGCGAGCAAACTCCTCTTCGGCACGCTCTTCCGCACGATGGACCAGCTGAACGAGGCGGGGACGCTGGTCCCGGAAGCCGATGCTGTCGAAGGAGAAGCAACAGCGGACAATGGCGCCGATGCAGCGCCCGCCTGGCGGCCCGTTACGGTTACACGCCGCGCGCCCAAGGTGTCGGATGAGAAGAAGCAATTGCCGCGGAGTTCCTTTGAGATCTCCTTCCCGCAGGGCATCGTGTGGGGCCTCATGGGCGTCGTCACCGCGTTCGGAACGAGCGTCGCCGAGGAACGCACACGCGGCACACTGATGCGGCTCACCTGCGCCCCGATCCGCCGCTGGCACGTGCTCACCGGCAAGGCGGTGGCGTGCTTCATCGCCGCGATGGTGATGCAGGCGATCCTGCTCGCCTTTGGGATGGCCTTCTTCCCGGTGCGGGTCGAGCACCCGGGGATGATGCTCTTCGCGATGCTGGCCTGTGCGATCGGGTTCACCGGCGTGATGATGGCTCTGGCGGGGCTGAGCCGGACCGAAGCCGGCGCGGCGGGGATGGGCCGCGCGATCGTGCTCATCCTGGCGATGATCGGCGGGGGCACGATCCCGATCTTCTTCATGCCCGAGTTCCTGCAGATCGCCAGCAGCATCAGCCCCTTCCGCTGGGCGACGCTGGCGGTGGAAGGGGCGTTGTGGCGCGGGTTCTCGTTCGAAGAGATGCTGCTGCCGGTCGGGGTGCTGATGGGCTTCGCCGCGGCGGGGTTCGGGATCGGCGCGGTTTCGCTCCGGTGGTCGACCCAAACCTGAGCTATCGTCTGGGGATCGGGCGGGTAGCTCAGCTGGCTAGAGCATTCGCTTTACACGCGAAGGGTCCCGGGTTCGAATCCCGGCCTGCCCATTTCTAGGACAGCGGTCGACGGCATGAACGGGCTGGATCTTCTCTACATCCCGCTGGCGATCGCCACCGCGCCGCTCTGGGCGACCAAGAAGCGGGCCGGGTGGGACGAGCGATTCGGCAAACTCGCGGCGCTCCCGTCGCCAACGGCTGGCAAGAAAAGGATCCTGCTCCACGGGGTTTCCGTGGGAGAGGTCAACGCTCTCCGGCCGCTGGTGCCGCTCCTATTAGAAGCACACGAGGTGGTGGTCGCCACGACGACAGACACCGGGCTCGCGCGGGCCACGGCCCTGTTCGGGGGGAAGTGCCCGGTCGTGCGCTACCCGCTCGATTTCTCCTGGGCGGTGGCCCGGTTCCTCGATGCGGTCCGTCCCGATGTCGTTGGTCTCGTTGAGCTCGAAGTCTGGCCCAACTTCATCAAGGCGTGCACGCGGCGGGAGATCCCTGTTGCGGTGATCAACGGGCGGCTGAGCGAGCGGTCCTTCAAGGGGTACCGGCGGATCCGCTTCGGGATCGGGCCGAGTTTCCAGAGGCTCGCCGCGGCGGGGGTTCAGGACGAGGCCTATCGCGAACGCTTCATCGCGATGGGAGTGCCGCCGGAGCGGTGCACGGTGACGGGGTCGATGAAGTGGGATGTGGTGGGCGGCGGGGTTGGGTCGGCGCCGCCGGGAGCAGATCAGCTCGCCGCGGAACTGGGCATCGACCGGTCTCGCCCGCTGGTGGTGGCCGGGAGCACCGGCCCGACGCCCGAGGGGCCCGAAGAGGCGTTGCTCCACGCGGCGTGCCCGCCGGGGGTGCAACTCTTGTGCGCTCCACGGAAGCCGGAGCGGTTCGATGAGGCCGCGGCGGCGATGCCGGGGTGCGTCCGGCGGTCGGCCAGGAAGCCGGGCATGGGCACGGACCGGTTCCTGCTCGACACCATCGGGGAATTGGGCAAGGCCTACTCGCTCGCGGATGTGGTGGTAGTGGGGCGGAGCTTCGGCGGGCTATACGGCTCGGACCCGATGGAGCCGATCGGGCTGGGGAAGGCGACGCTCATCGGCCCGGCGGTCAAGGACTTTGAAACCGCGGTCCGCGCGTTCGAGGCGGCGGGGGGGATCGTGCGGACGGATCGGTCGCGGCTGGGGGCGGACCTGGCGCGGCTGCTGGGCGATGCGGCGGAGCGGGCGCGGGTGGCGGCGGCGGGGCTGGCGTGCATTGAGGAGCACCGGGGCGCGAGCCGGCGGCACGCGGCGATGCTCACAAATCTGGCAGTCGCCTCACCGGGGGGACCGTGAGGGCGGAAGTCGGGCGGCGGGGGCGACTTGTGCGCCGAGCGAAATTCGGGGATGATCTGCAACAGGTCGCCGGCGCGTTCGTAGGCTTAACAGCCTGTTGAGCGCGGCGGCATCGACGGGTCGCGCCCCTGAGCCCGGCCGGGACGGGCCATGGCCGATGGGGCCCTGATGCCGCGCCGGGGGCGGCCGCCCAATGGATGTTGCGCTTTGACCCGCCGCGAGCTGCGGCGGTGAGGGAGTTTCGCAGATGTCGAAGAAGGATGTGTCCCGCTCCAAGTCGTCGCGCCGGTCCGCATTTGACCTGACCGGGGCGGCGGGTCGGGCGGCAGCGGCTCCTCTCGAGCGGCTCGAGGAGCGTGTGCTTCTGTCGGGCGATGCCATGCCCGGCACGCTGATGGACTGGGGCAACCAGCAGGCGGCGGTGAAGGCCGGGAGCTGGATCGTCACCTTCGACGACCTGTACGGCAGCGACGCCGCGGGCATGGCCCAGCAGGTGGCCAACCGGCTCGGCGTGTCGGCGCACAGCTTCTCGCCGATCGGGCGGGGCGGGCACGCGATCTTCCAGACCGGCGAGACGATCAGCCTGCAGGAGGCCCGCCGGGTCACCGCGGAGCTCGGCTCGGTCCTGGGCATCGAGCCGGAGCGGTACTACCAGGTCGCCCGCGTGCCCAACGACCCGCTCTACGGCGAGCAGTGGGGCCTCAATAACGACGGCCAGTTCATCGAGGGCAGCGTCGGAACGATCAACGCCGACATCAGCGCCGAGGAGGCGTGGGATGTGACGATCGGCTCGCGGAGCGTGATCGTCGCGGTCATCGATACGGGTATCGAGGTCACGCACCCGGACCTGCGCCAGAACATCTGGGTGAACACCGGCGAGATCCCGGGCAACGGCATCGATGACGACGGCAACGGCTTCGTTGACGACATCAACGGGTACGACTTCGGCGAGTTCCGCGGCGAGATGACCGATGCGCAGGGCCACGGCACCGCGGTGGCGGGCACGATCGGCGCCGTGGGCGGCAACGGGATCGGCGTCACCGGCGTGGCGTGGAACGTCTCGCTGATGGGTCTGAAGATCGCGGACCGCAACGGCGCGTTGTCGACGGCGGCGATCATCGGCGCCCACGACTACGTGACGATGATGCGCGGCCGCGGCATCAACGTGGTGGTCAGCAACAACAGCTACGGCGCCTTCGCGCCCGAGTTCTACGAAGACCAGGTCGACGGCTTCGTGGCCGAGGCCGAGGCGATCCGTCGCTGGATCAACTCGGGCGGCATCTTTGTCGCCGCGGCGGGCAATGACGGCGCCGACAATGACCAGGACTTCACGGCGTTCCCGGCGAGCTACAACGTGCCGGGCATCATCTCGGTCGCGGCGACGGACAACAACGACGGCCTGGCCGGCTTCAGCAACTTCGGCGCGCAGAAGGTCGATCTGGCGGCGCCCGGCGTCGATATTTACACGACGCAGATCAACAGCAACTACGGCTTCACGAGCGGCACCAGCTTCGCCTCGCCGATGGTGGCGGGCGCGGTCGCCCTTCTGAAGACCGTCAAGCCCAATGCCTCGGCTGTCGAGGTGCGTGAGGCGCTGATCAACAGCGCCGACCTGATCCCCTCGCTGCAGGGCAAGGTCCGCTCGGGCGGCCGGCTCAACGTCGAGCGGGCGATCCAGGTCATCCAGACCGAGGGCCCGGTGCTCCGCGGCGTGAACCCCGGCCCGGTGACGACGCAGGTCGACCCCAACACCGGCCTCGCGCTGAGCACGGTGACGCTCGACTTCTCCCGCGACATCGATCCCAACTTCCTGAGCACCTCGGGCGTCACGCTCCGCGGCAACGGGGCGGACAATGTCTTCGGCACCGGCGACGACCGCATCGTCCCGGTGACGAGCGTGCAGCGCGATGCGACCAACCCGCGCCGCGTGACGGTGCAGCTCGACCTCTCGGCCTTCGCCCAGCAGCGCCTGCCGATCGATGAGTACCGCCTGACGCTCGACGATGCGGCCTTCCGCGACACGAGCGGCCGTTTCCTCAACGGCAACGCCGCGGCCGGCATCGACGAGAATTACGATTTCCGGATCGTCGCGACCAGCGGCGACTTCGAGCCCAACGACACGCTGGCGACGGCGACCCCGGTCAGCTTCAGCGCGGACGGCTCGGCCCGCTTCCAGGGCGTCACGCTGGGCAACGGCCTCTTCGCCGCGCTCGATGTCGACCTGTACCGCATCACGATCCCGCGCGGCGGCCAGATCAAGGCCGAGACCTTCGCGCGTCGTCTGCCGTCGCCCTCGTCGCTCGACACGGTCGTCCGCCTGTTCGACGGCGCCGGTCAGCAGCTCGCGGCGAACGACAACTTCTCCGGCCTCGACTCGCTGGTCGACTTCTTCGTCACCACCGGCGGAACGTATTACATCGGCGTGTCGGGCTTCGGCAACGCCGCGTACAACCCCGCGATCGGCGGGAGCGGCGCTTCGCAGTCGACGGGCGTGTACGAGCTGCGGCTCAACATCGCGCTCACCAGCGATGACATCGTCACGGTCAACTCCAGCAGCCCGCCGCGGCGGATCCCCGTCGCCGAGAATCAGACGCAGGGCACCACGACCGACATCATCACGGTCGCGGACACCCGCGAGATCCTCGATGTCAACGTGCGGCTGGACATCTCGCACACCTACGTCGGCGACCTGCAGATCAGCCTGATCTCGCCGCAGGGCACCGAGGTACGTCTGTTCACGCGTCGCGGCGGCGCCGGCGACAACCTCTCGGTCACGCTCTTCGACGACGAGGCGGTCACGGCGATCTCCGCGGGTGTGGCGCCGTTCAACGGCAGCTTCCGGCCGGAAGACTCGCTGGGCGCCTTCGACGGCCAGCGCGCCAACGGCAACTGGACTATCCGCATCGTCGACACGACCGCGCTCAACTCGGGCGTGCTCAACAGCTGGTCGATCGACTTCACGTTCCAGAACGACATCTTCGGTCCGTTCGAGGCCAACGACACGATCCCGACCGCGACCAACACCGGTATCACCGAGGTCGGCACGGCGACGCTGACGGCGTTCCTGGGCGACGGCGGCTTCGGCACACTGGACCGGGACATCTTCCGCTTCACCGCGCGGTCTGGCACGAGTCTGTCCGTCCGGGTGACGCCCAGCGGCCCGCTCGACTCGGCGGTGCGGCTCTTCGACGAGACCGGCACGCAGATCCTCGTCGCCGCGGAGTCGGGCAACGGCCAGGCGATCATCCAGAACTACGTCTTCGCGCAGGGCGGCACGTTCTACATCGCAGTCTCCGACAGCAGCAACACGGATTACGACCCCAACCAGGTCGCGACCGGCACAGTCTCTGCAACCACCGGCGGTTACACGCTGACGGTCGAGGTCGCCGCGGGCGTGAGCGACCCGTCCTCGGTGCTCGCGGGCAACGCGCTCAATGTCGGTGTCTCCAACAGCGGCCTCTTCCGCTCGGGGAGCACGGGCCTGAGCTACAACGGGCTGGACTTCCTGCCCAACGCGGCCTCGCAGCACTCCTTCGGCCTCCGTGCTTCGGACTTCAGCTTCATCAACTCCTACGGCCAGGCCCAGCAGCCCTTCGCGCTGACCTTCGCCGGCGACACCTTCAACAACCGTGTCGCGATCAATGGCGACTTCCGCGGCCTGGGCATCGAGCGCGTGTTCTCCTACGGCGTCGATGATGCGTTCGTCGCGATCGATGTCTACCTGACCAACACCACGGCATCGACCGTCACCGGCGTGACGTGGCTCGAGTCGTTCAACCCGGGCCCGGGTGTTTCGTTCGGCGATGGCGACGCTACAACGGCGAACGATGTGCTCGCCGGCGGGCGGGCAGCGCAGGCCGTGTACACGAACACGACCTTCGAGCCGGGCCGCGCGATCGTGCTGGCGGCCCCGGTCGCTGATACCCGCGCCACCGCCACGGTGCTGCAGGCGGGCTTCGATCCGCGCGATCCGGGCGAGGTCGCGGACCGCGCGATCAACGACCCTGACGGCGCCGTCACCGACGGCTCGCTCGCGCTCACCTACGACCTGGGCGCGATCGCCGCGGGCGAGACCGTCTCGATGCGGTACTTCATCTTCCTGGGCGACACCGCCGCCGATGCGCAGGGCCTGTACCAGCAGGTCAACGACGGCACCGGCGCCGGCCACCTCACGGCCGACCCGGCCAACCCGGTCACCGAGATCCTCTCCGACGGTTCGGTGGCTCCAGAGCTGCCCTACCGCGTCTTCTACCCCGAGGGCTTCTTCGGCGACAACATCTTCACCTTCGTCCCGATCGCCAACCCCAACAACCAGGCGACCCGCGTGACGGTCATCGCCCGCTACGAGGTGGGCGAGCGCGACCAGATCATCGGCGAGCTCAACATCGCCGCAAACAGCCGCAGCGGTCTGACGCTGGTCGATCCCGACCTCTTCAACAGCGGCGGCACGCTGATCCGCCAGGATGCGCCGTACGCGATCGAGGTCCGCAGCGAGCGGCCGGTCTCGGCGGTCTTCAGCCACTACGACCTCAACCTGCTGCAGGGCTTCCGCGCAGCGCTGGGCGAGGCCTTCACCAGCCGCGTCGAGACGACCTGGTCCTTCGGCAAGGTCAGCAAGGGCAACGGCAACATCGACTTCCTGCTGATGTACAACACGACCGACACGCTCAGCAAGGTGACGGTCAACTTCTACCCCGCCGCCGGCGGCGCGGTCATCACCGAGGTCTTCAACGTCGACGCCTTCCGCCGCGGCGGACTGGCCGTCAACGATGTCGTCGGCCTGGCCGACGGCGACTACGGCGTGACGGTCACCTCCGAGCAGCCCATCGTCGCCTCGCTCTCGCACTACAACGCGAACGAGCAGGAGGCCGCCGGCCTCGTCGGCAATGAGGGCCTGGGTTCCGCCCGCGGCGCCATGCCCGAGGGTCAGGTCGGCCTGAGCGGCTCGACGGAGCTGATCGGTGTGCTCAACGCCAACGGCGCGGCGGCGCAGGTCGTCTTCTCGTTCATCTTCCAGGACGGTTCGTCCTACCGCACCGCGCTCAACGTCGCCGCTCGCTCGCAGGGCGTGCTCGATGTCTCGACGCTCCCCAACTTCCCCACCAACCTGCCCTACGGCCTGTTCTACGAGTCGAATCTCGCGGTGTCGGTCACCGACCTGTCGCGGACCTACGGCGAGTCGATCTCGACTTCGACGGCCAGCAACGCCTTCAGCCTCTGGGGCTTCGGTGAGGGCTTCCGCCCCGGCGACGGCTCGGGCCACCCGGGTGTCGAGGACTACATCCGCATCTACAACCCGCAGGTGACCGATCAGGTGATCGAGATCACGATCAGCTACGACGGCATCCCCGGCAGCGAGGTCTTCCGGCGCGTCGTCCCGGCCCGCCGCGTGACCGAGTTCAACGTCGATCAGTTCGTCACCGGCGACCGTCGCCTCACCAACCAGTGGTACGGCCTGACGGTGAAGGCGTCCTCCCCGGTGGTCGCGTACTTCGGGCATTTCGACCGCTCGTTCCCGGGCGCGTTCGGCTCGCTGGGCACGCCGCTGGGCCTGCGGACGACGGTGTCGTAAGGCCTTTGCGATTGACGGCATGAATCCGACCGGCGTGCGGAATCCCCCGCACGCCGGTTTTCTTTCCCGTTCGGTCCGGCCGCGGCTGGCCGCGGTCGGATCCGGGTTGCCGCCGCATCCAAAGCGGCCGGCGAGGCGACTACGATTGCGACCGGTCCCGACCCCACGCGGTCGGATCGGACGCTCCGAGGGCGTAGCTCAGTTGGTAGAGCATCGGACTTTTAATCCGCTGGTCCAGGGTTCGAATCCCTGCGCCCTCATTCGACACTGACCCCCGCCGGTGGTCGCCGCCCACGAGGCGGACGGCCGCCGCCGATCCGACCGCCGCTCCGACAAGGGCTCCCACGCACGATGATCCTGCACGCGAACTGGTCCGACTCCGCTTTGCATCTGTGGGCGGAGGATCCGGCCCTCTCCGCATCCGCCACGCCGGCCGGCGCGGCGGTGGATCCGGCGACCGCGCCGAGGCACCCTTTCGCTTCCGAATCGCTGGACCTGATGCGCTGGCTCCCAGAGTCGTGGCGACCGGTGGTTGAACGCGGCCGCGCCGCGCGGATGCGGATGCGCCTGCCCGCGGCGGGTGCGCGCCCGATTCCCTCGGATCAGCTCAACGCCCGCGAACTCGAAGACGGCGTGATCCCCACGCTGGAGACCTTCGAGATCCCGACCTTCGCACTGACAGCGATGGACGCCGCGCCGCTCCTGCTCGCGCTCGTGGAAGTGACGTCGAGCGATGGTGAGGGGGTGGACGGCGACCTGGGCCACCCGCGGCTGGCCGGCTGCTTCGAGTTCTTCGCCGAGTCGGCCCGGCTGTGCAAGCACATCGCAGCGCAGCAGCGGTTCATTCCCACGCTGGTGCAGGCATCGACGGGCGAACTCCGCGGCGCGTGGCACCCCTGGCTCAGCGACGGCGCGGCCGCGGAACTCACCGCGAAGCTCGTCGGCGCGATGCCGGCCGCGGCCCGCGCGGTGGTCGACCGCTTCAACCACGAGCCCTGGCCGATCGTCGAGGACTTCCTCAACGCGGTGACCGATGCCGAATGCCGCCGGCCGCTGCTCAAGGAAGGGTTCAAGGATGCGGTCGAGAGCCGCGATCCATCGACAGATGTGCATGTCGCGTGGCTGCAGGGCCTGCTACAGCGCGACGACAAGGTGCACGGCACGCCGGGCGTGCGGCAGGACATGTCGCGCCGGATCCGGCAGTGGATCAGCGTGCTCGAAGAGCGCGGCGCGAGCTCGTCGTGGCGCCTGCTCTTCCGCCTGAGCGAGCCCGATGGCGGGCTCTTGGGCCCGGATGATGCGCCCGACCCCGCCGAGCCCGCGTGGAAGGTGACATTCCACCTCGCCGCGGTCGAGAAGGCCGGGCTGACGATCGACGCCGCGGATATCTGGCTGCTCGGTTCTGATTCCGTGACGGTGCAGGGCCGGCGCGTCGATCGCCCGCAGGAGCTGCTGCTGGGCGAACTCGGCCGCGCCACGCGCTTCTACCGCCGCCTCGAAGAAGCGCTCGAAGACGCCGAACCCACGACGCTCAATCTCAATACGCGACAGGCGTACGAGTTCCTGCGCGAGGTGCGGCCGACACTGGTCGAACAGGGGTTCCAGGTCGAAGCGCCCGAGTGGTGGGACTCGCCGATGGCGCGGCTGGGCGCCAAGCTGCGGCTCGAGAGCGACGAGCAGAACCCGTTCACGACCGATGGCGGCGGCCTGACAGGCGCTGCAACGCCGCAGCTTGGCCTGGGCGCGCTGATCAAGTACCGCTGGGAGATCGCCGTCGGCGATGCCACGCTCTCGCTGGCGGAGTTTGAGCAGCTCGCCAACAAGAAGACGCCGCTGGTGCGCATGAACGGCCGCTGGGTCGAGATCCGGCCCGAGGATGTGCAGGCCGCGATCCGCTTCATCCGCGAGAACCCGGGCGGCACAATCAAGCTCGCCGAGGCATTGCGGCTCGCGTACGGATCGGACCTGAAGCAGACGGGCATCCCCGTCGTTGGCCTCGAAGCGACCGGCTGGCTCGCCGCGTTCCTCAACAGCGAGGCCAACGCCCGCTCGATGGGCACGATCGAGACGCCGGGTACATTCCGTGGCACGCTGCGGCCGTATCAGATCCGCGGCGTGTCGTGGCTGATTTTCCAGGAGCAACTGGGCTTTGGCGTCTGCCTCGCGGACGACATGGGCCTTGGTAAGACGATCCAGTTGCTCGCGCTGCTCGCATGGGAGCGGGAGCACGCCGAGCGCGAGGGCAACCCCGGCCGCATCCTGCCGACGCTGCTCGTGGCACCGATGTCGGTCGTGGGCAACTGGATCCATGAGACGGCGCGCTTCTGCCCGCACCTGAAGGTCATGCTGCACCACGGCGGCGACCGCCTGCAGGGCGAGGCCTTCCTCGAGAAGGCGCGCAACAGCGACCTGATCATCTCGACCTACGCGCTGGCCAACCGCGACAAGGACCTGCTGGGCGGGATCTCGTGGGGCCGCATCGTGCTCGACGAAGCGCAGTACATCAAGAATCCTTCCGCCAAGCAGAGCCAGGCGGTGCGGCAGTTCGATGCCGGGCACCGCATCGCGCTCACCGGTACACCGGTCGAGAACCGGCTCACCGAGCTCTGGTCGATCATGGACTTCCTCAATCCCGGCTACCTCGGCCCCGCGGCCGGGTTCCGCACGCGGTTCGGTGTGCCCATCGAGCGGTACCACGACCGCCAGCGGGCCGAGCAACTCCGCGGGCTGATCCGCCCGTTCATCCTGCGGCGTCTCAAGACCGATCCGACGGTCGTCGCCGATCTGCCCGAGAAGCTCGAGACCAAGGAGTTCGCGCACCTCACCGCCGAGCAGGCCTCGCTGTACGAATCGTGCGTGCGCCGCATGCTCGGCGAGGTCGATCAGGCCGAAGGCATCCAGCGGCGCGGCCTTGTGCTCGCCGCGCTGGTCAAGCTGAAGCAGATCTGCAACCACCCCTCGCTCTTCCTCAAGGACCACCCCGACAACGCGCCCCGCGCGGCGGATCCATCGCGCTCGGGCAAGTGCATCCGCCTGCTCGAGATGCTCGACGAGGTGCTCGCCGAGGGCGACCAGGCGCTGGTCTTCACGCAGTTCCGCGAGATGGGCGATCTGCTCGCGCCGATGATCCGCCAGCAGCTCGGCCGCAACGTGCTGTTCCTGCACGGCGGCACCACACAGACGCAGCGTCAGGCGATGATCGATCAGTTCCAGAAGGCCGATGGCACCACGCCGGTGCTGCTGCTGAGCCTGCGAGCCGGCGGCGTCGGTCTCAACCTGACCGCCGCGACGCACGTCTTCCACTTCGACCGCTGGTGGAACCCGGCCGTCGAGAACCAGGCGACGGACCGGGCGTACAGAATCGGTCAGACCCGCACGGTGCAGGTGCACAAGTTCATCGTGCACGGCACGCTCGAGGAGCGCATCGATCAGATGATCGAGAGCAAGACCGAGCTGGCCGAGAACATCATCGGCGCCGGCGAGAACTGGCTGGCGGACCTGAACACCGACCAGCTCCGCGACATCCTGACACTCCGCAACGACGCGGTCGACGATGTCGAAGTGTGATCACCGTGTGAATCGCCCTCCAAACCGCTAGACATCCGCGGGTTGCAACCCAACCCTTCCCTCCTTGGACACGCACCAGACCAACGACAGCCGCCCCGCATCGTCACCGCCCGGCCCCGAGCAGCGGCCGGCGGAGACGCCGCCCGCGCGGCCCGCGCCTGGAGCACTGGCGGGCGGTCCGCCCCCCGGCGGGTACCGGCCCCAGCCGCAGCCCCAGCGGCTCCTGCACCCCCGCAAGGTCCGCGGCGGGATCAAGTTCAACGCGAGCGATGGTTCGGGCGTGACCGGGTGGGCGGCGCAGCGGTGGATGCGCATCCTCGAAGCCGCCGGCCGCGGCGAGGCACTCAAAGAGGGGCTTGAGTACGCCCGCGCCGGGCAGACACGCCGGCTCGCGGTGCTGTCGGGCCGCATCGAGTCCGCGGTCCAGGGCCGCGACATCCGCGCCTACACGACAATCCTGCGGCTCGAGCCCTACACGCCGACCCAGTGGGAACGGGTAGTGGCATCGATGGCCGAGGGCGCGATCTACGCGGCAAAGCTCCTCGCAGGCGAGATCCCGCCGAATATCGAGGACCTGTTCATCCCGCTGGGGCTCAAGCTCTTCCCCGCGGATCCGAAGGATGTCACGGTCAGCTGCAACTGTCCCGACGCTGAAGAGCACGGCCCGAACCACCCCGGCGGCTACTGGTGCAAGCACGTCTGCTGCGCGGCGTACCTCTTCGCCGAGCGGCTCGCGGGCGATGCCTTTGTCATGTTCCAGCTCCGCGGCATCAGCGGGCATGACCTTCTCGAGAACCTGCGGCAGCAGCGGGCCCTCG
>JBDZUZ010000259.1:0-2895 GCA_040255445.1 Planctomycetaceae bacterium
GGCGTCTTGCCGTCCTCGGACCGGGCGTTGGCGCCCGCCCCCGCCTTGATCAAGGTCTCGCACGCCTGCGCTTGCCCCGCCGCGGCCGCGGCCATCAGCGGCGTCATGCCCCGCCGGCCCGATGAAGCGTCGAGCGCCGCATCCACCACCGCCCCGCCGCGGAGCATGGTCTCCAGCTGGCCGATATCCCCCGCCGTCGCCGCCTCATGCAGCGAACGCGCGCTCGTCTGCTCGGCCGGACGCGTCGGGTTCTCCGCGGCGAGCTGGTTGATCGAATAGAAGAGCACCGCGCCGAGCGCCACAAGGCTGATCACGACGACGGCCAGCGAAACACCGCGGTTGGGCTGCATGAGAGAGACTCCTCGGCGCCGGCGGCCAGCGCGCGAAACGGGCGTACCTGTCAACCTGACCTGCCAACGAAGCTCGACTGTCACCGGGCTTCCGGAGGGGAAGCTCGACTGTCACGATACCGGGGGCGGGGTTGTTGTGAAAGCGGATTCGCCGGTTTCACGGCGTGCCGCCACAACCACCCCGCCCCCCACCCCCCGGCCCGTGCCCGCGGCCCCCAATCGGGCCAAATCCGGGCCAGCCGGCCCCGGCTCAGTCCTGGTCCGCCCCGGGCTTGAACGCCGCCATCACCTGCTGCTGGATCTGCGGCGGGGTCCGCTCATCGTGGCTGTACCGCATCGTGAATGAGCCCGCCCCGCCGGTCATGCTCTTGAGCTCCGTCGTGTAGTTCTGCAGCTCCCCGATCGGCGCCACGGCCTTGACGATGCACGAATCACCGGGCGCAACATCCGAAGACACCACGCGGCCGCGCTTCGTGAAGATGTGGTTGGCGATATCCCCCATCGAGTTCGCCGGCGCGGTGATCTCGAGCTCGGCGAAGGGCTCGAGCAGCACCGGCTTGGCCTTGGCGACCGCATCGATGAACGCCTTGCGGCCGGCGGTGATGAACGCGATCTCCTTCGAATCCACATCGTGGTACTTGCCGTCGTACACGCGGACGCAGACACCGGTCATGGGATACCCGGCAAAGGCGCCGTCGGACAGCACCTGGCGGATCCCCTTCTCGATCGCGGGGATGAACTGCCGCGGGATGCTGCCGCCGACCGTCTCGTTGACGAACTCGAAGCCCTCGGTGTGATCATCGGGCAGCGGCTCGATCTTGAGGAAGACCTCGCCGAACTGGCCCGCGCCGCCCGTCTGCTTCTTGTGACGGTGGTGCCCCTCGGCGCGGCCGTCGATCGTCTCCTTGTACGCGACCTTGGGCGTGCTCGTCTGCACCTCGACCTTGAACTGACTCTTCAATCGCTCGGTGATGATCCGCAGATGCAGCTCGCCCAGCCCGCGCATCACCGTCTGGTTCGTCGCGCTGATCCGCTCAACCTTGAAGCAGGGGTCCTCCTCCATGAGCTTGTGCGTCGCGGCAGAGAACTTCGCCTCATCGGCGTGGTTGGCCAGATCAACCGCCAAGCCAAAGACCGGCCGCGGCAGCGGCAGCGGGTTCAGCCGCACCGAATCGAGCTCGTGGCTGTCGTGGAGCACCGCGTTGAAGTGGATGTCCTCGATCTTGGCGACCGCCCCGATATCGCCCGGGCCGATCTCCTGAACCTCGATGTGGTCCTTGCCCTGCAGCTTGAACAAATGGCCGATGCGGATCGGCTTCTTGTGGTCGTCGATGATCAGGTCCGACTTGGCCTTGACCGTGCCCTGGTGCACGCGGAAGAGGCTGAGCTTGCCGACGAACTGATCGGAAGTCACGCGGAAGACGTGCGCGAGCACCTTGCCCGCCGGGTCAGGCTCGGCGTGCCACTCGTGCTCGGGCTCGCCTTCGGCATCGCGCTTGATGAACTCGGGCGGGTTCACCTCGACCGGGCTGGGGCACAGGCTCGCGAAGATGTGCAGCAGATCGCCGATCCCCGCGCCGGTCTTGGCCGAGCAGAAAGTGATCGGGATCAGGTGCGCATCCTCGAGACACTTCTCGAAGGTCGCGTGCAGTTTCTCGGGATCGAACTTCTCGCCCTTCTCGAGATAGACATCCGTGAGCTCTTCATCGATCTCGACGACCTGCTCGATAATGGCCTTGTGCGCTTCGTGCACGGAAGAGAACTCGGCATCGTCGCCGGCGTCATCGGACCCGTCGTGTTCGAAGACGTTGACGACGTCTTCGCGGCCGGGCTTGGGGAGCGTGATGGGCAGGCAGGTCGGGCCGAACGTCTCGCGGATCTGCTCGACGAGAGACTCGAGGTCGGCGGTCGATTCATCGATCTTGTTGATGATGATCATGCGCGGGAGCCGCCGCTCCTCGGCGACGGCCATCAGCCGGCGCGTCACGCTGTCGATGCCCTTGACCGGGTCGATGACGATGGCGACCGTCTCCGCGGGCGGGAAGCACGCGATCGCGTGCCCGATGAAGTCGGCCAGGCCCGGGGTATCGATCAGGTTGACGGTGTGGTTCTCGAAGTCGAAGTGGACGACCGAGGGCGCGAGCGAGTGCTTGTGCGCTTTCTCTTCCTCGGAATAGTCGGAGACCGTGTTGCCTTCCTGCACCGTGCCCATGCGGGTGGTGGTCTTCGTATCGAAGAGGAGGCGTTCGGTGATGGTGGTCTTGCCGGAGCCGCTGGCCCCGGCCAGCACGATGTTGCGGATGTCGGCGGGTGTACGAGTCGCCATAGCGCAGCCCCCTTTCGGCGGCCGGTCGCCACGCTTCGTGCACGCCGGCCGCGGTTCGCGGTGGTCCGGATTGCTGTGAGCCTGTTGCGATCAGTGTAAAGGATGCGTCAAGGGGGTGCGGGAGGGTCGGAAGGCGGGGGATGTTTGGGGGGGGGGAGTGGTCGCGTGTCTTGGGTACCCCCACACTCCCTGTGGGGCCGGGCCTCCGAACGCGGATCT
>JBDZUZ010000096.1:0-15060 GCA_040255445.1 Planctomycetaceae bacterium
GCTCGTCGGGCTCATAACCCGGAGGTCGTAGGTTCAAATCCTACCCCCGCTATTCCCAAGCCGGTTGCGAAAGCAGCCGGCTTTGTGGTTTTTGGCTCGGGCCGATGAGAGACACCCGCGCGTGTTGGCACCTTCGGGCCCCGTTCCCGCGTCCGTGAGGCCGGTGGGCCAACGGTCCCCAACCGTGACGCGGTCTCTGGTCTGGACGCTGGGATAACCGGCTCGGCCGCCCGGTGGCCACGACCTCGCCCGAATCGCCACGAAGTCTCTGCCGCCCGTCGAGAGACACCCGCCGCGGTGAAGTCTCTGTCCGACCGGGTGAGCGGGTTTGACGGGGGTGATCAACTGCAAGGGCTGCTCGCGACATTGATCCAATCGATGCGCTGCGGTGAAGCGGGCGCGCACCGTTGGTGCGCCGCGTCATAGGTCACCCGTGGCGACGATGCGATGCACGCGGGTCGCCTTGGAGCGACCCATGCCACGAGCGAGCGACGACAGCCGGCGCAACCCCGAAGCGATGACATCCGAAGAGCGGCAGGACGAGATCTCGCGCATCCTCGCGCGTGGTCTCGTGCGCGCGGTTCGCATCGAGCGAGACGCCGCATCGCGGGCGTTGCGCGAAGTTGAAGAAGGTGCCGCGACATGCCTTGAACTTCCGAGCGATCCGAGCCTCACTGTGGCGACGCGATCGAAATCCCGACCGGCGGGTGAAGGAGACGCGTGATGGAGACACCAGCCACAGGAGGCCGCATGAAGCATGCGACGGCAAGGCGGATCGAGGACGAGATCGACTCGCTCAAAGACATGTCCACCAACGAGCTCGTCGAGCGGTTTGTCGAGCTGCACGGCTACCAGACGCGGACGCGCCACCGGACGTACCTGATCCGCAAGATCGCCTGGCGGCTCCAGGCCAACGCGGAGGGCGACCTCAGCGAGCGGGCGAGGAAGCGGGCCGTGGAGCTCGCCGACGATGCTGAGGTTCGGGTGATGGCCCCAAAGACGCTTGTCTCGCCGCCACAGACGGGGCGGTCGGCCACGGTGACGCGCGGCCTCGACCCGGAGGCGGAGCGTGACCCGCGTGTCCCGCCGCCCGGCTCGGCGATCGTCCGCAAGTACCAGGGCCGGGCCATCCGGGTGCTGGTGCTGCCCTACGGCGAGGGCTTCGAGTGCGACGGGGAACGGTTCAAGACGCTCAGCGGGGTGGCCAAACACATCACCGGGAGCCACATCAACGGCTTCCGGTTCTTCCGGCTCGGCCAGGACAGGAGCACGCGATGAAGGTACGCAAGCGCGATCGGCCAAAGGAGGCCGCGGCCCCGGGCAGCCGCATGCGGTGTGCGGTGTACACCCGCAAGTCCAGCGAAGAGGGGCTCGATCAGGAGTTCAACTCGCTCGACGCCCAGCGCGAGAGTGCCGAGGCCTTCATCGCCAGCCAGAAGACCGAGGGGTGGGTCTGCCTGCCGGACCGCTACGACGACGGCGGGTTCTCCGGTGGCAGCATGGAGCGTCCGGCGCTCGAGCACCTGCTCCGCGACATCGAGGCGGGCCGGATTGACTGCGTGGTGGTCTACAAGGTGGACAGGCTGAGCCGCTCGCTGATGGATTTCGCCCGGATCATGGAGGCGTTCGACCGCAAGGGCGTGTCGTTCGTCTCGGTGACCCAGCAGTTTAACACGACGAGCTCGATGGGCCGTCTGACGCTGAACATCCTTCTTTCGTTCGCGCAGTTCGAGCGGGAGATCATCGGCGAACGGATCCGGGACAAGATCGCGGCCCAGAAGCGCAAGGGCAAGTGGGCCGGCGGCGTGCCGGTGCTGGGCTACGACGTGGACCGTTCCGGCCCCAGCCCGCGGCTGGTGGTGAACGCCCGGGAGGCGGTGCGGGTCCGTGCTCTGTTCGATCTGTACCTTGAGAAGCAGTCGCTGTTGCCGGTAGTCCGCGAGCTGCGGCACCGCGAGTGGACCAACAAGAAGCGGGTCACGAAGAAGACAGGCAAGGTCATCGGCGGGAAGCCATTCAATAAGGCCACGCTGCACAATCACCTCATAAACCCGGTCTACGTCGGGAAGATCACCCACAAGGGCGAGATCTACGACGGCGTGCACGAGGCCATCGTGGACCCGGAGATCTTCGAGCGGGTCCAGAAGCTGCTGCGCTACAACGGACGGACCGGCGGTTTCGAGGTCCGCAACAAGTACGGTGCCCTGCTACGCGGTCTGATCACCTGCAAGGCATGCGGGTATGCCATGACGCACACATTCACGAAGGACAAGAAGGGCGGGCCGCGGTTCTACCGGTACTACCGGTGTACGCACGCCATCAAGAACGGGGCATCCGAGTGCCCGTCGCGGACGCTGCCGGCGGCGGAGATCGAGCGGGTGGTGGTCGATGAGATCCGCGGGCTTGGCTCCGATCGCGCTTTGCTTAAACAGGTGCTGGCCGATGCCCACGCCACGATCGCCGATGAGCGCGAGGGTCTCGTCACGGAGCGTGCCGATCTGAAGCGGACGCTGGACCGTTGCCACCGCGAACTCCAGACTCTCGCGGCCGGAGGGCTCGCGGATACAGATGTCTCCCAGCGGATCGCAGAACTGCATGAGCAGATCACCGCCGGGGACAAGCGGCTGCCCGAGGTCGAGAAGCGGATCGGCGAACTGGACGCAGAGACGATCACCCAAGCGCAGGCCGAGGCGGCATTCAGGGGCTTCGACCCCGTATGGGAGAACCTGATCCCGCGTGAGCAGGCCCGGCTGATCCGGCTGCTGGTCTCGGCGGTGGAATACGACGCCGTGAAATCGAGCGTGAGCGTGACCTTCCGCCCAACGAGTATCCGGGCCTTCCTCGACCGCATCAAGAAGGAGGCTGCATGACCACCGTCACCCGGCCCATCCACTTCCGCGTCCGCCAAACCCGGCGGCAGATCGTCACTGAGCCCGCTCCGCTCCCTCCGCCGGGGCGGGTGCCCCGAGTCGCCCGCCTGATGGCTCTGGCGATCAAGTTCGACAAGATGCTTCAGGATGGGGTGGTGGGCAGCCAGACCGACTTGGCGGCCTTGGCCCGAGTGACCCAGCCGCGGATGACGCAGATCATGAACCTGCTTCATCTGGCCCCGGATATCCAAGAGGAGATCCTGTTCCTTCCGCCGGTGACGGAGGGGCGGGATCCGGTGACGGAACGGGATCTGCGGGAGATCGTGACGCTATGCGTTTGGACGTCACAGCGGGAAGCATGGCGTGGCCACCAAAGTCCAAGAATCTGTCACGCAAAGGCTTAAACACTGATTCCCGGTCAACCCAGGGACAGAATGTTGTCATTGCGGTCGAAGAGGAATAGTCATCGACGGCGAATAACGGCTTCCGCTCTGAGCGGGATGTCATCTTCAGCTCACCCAGTCCTGCTGCGAGTCTGGTCATCGGGAGCAGTGCGAATGGCTGGATCGAGTGACGGAATGCTAGAGGCCAGACCCTGGAAGATGTCCGAAGACGGTGTCCGACTTCTGCGCCAACGGGGACCGTGCGTGATGCCCGTAGTTCCGATAAGGACACTTCGTGTAAGCGAGCGTTTCGCATAGGCATTGATTCTCTGTGGTGATCCCGATCCTGGCTATAGCTCTGACTCATGAGCTGCACTTTAAGTGCCGATGCAGTCCGGTATTCGGACGGCAACATGGGCGGCCGTTTCGGACATCGGCATAGGGCCTCTCCACCTCGACGTGTCCGAGATAGCTTGGCGGCCCTCTAGCGGAGAACCCTCCCTATGGGCCACCATCAGGTCGAAAGCCTACCGGTTACGCCATCGCATAGACGCGTTGTCGCCATGCTGGGCGATGGTGCTGGCATGACGGGTTTGCCCGGCGTGGGCCAAGCTGCGCTCGCGCAGGTGGCTGACGCGATGCTCACCGCTGCGATTGCGGGATTCGAGCGTGCTGCGAACGATGAAGGCCTGATTCATACGTTCTACTTGCTGACGCAGGTCACGCAGGCAGCTCGGGATGAAGACCGCTTCAACGAGCGCCTGGCTGAGCTTGGGGTCACGGGCAGCGCATGGGAGTTCAGTCCATCCCAAGGCGATGGTACCGCTATTGCCAACACCATCTACGACTTGGTCGGGAACTTCACGTACGCCATCGATGACCATCTGGCCATGACACGAACTCGCTCGGACCTTAGCGAGATCGCTCAGCGGGCCGCCGCTCAAAGCCTAACGGTGCTGGGTCAGGAGTATGCGAATACCCTCTTCGGTACAGGGCCGGACGCTGTTCAAGATGCATTGCGTCGGCTGTCCACGCAGTCAGGATTCGCTCGCCTGACCCAAGACTTTTTCGGTCGTGTGGCAAGCGGATTTCTCATCTATCACTTGAGCAAGGAGCTCTCGAACCACGTCGGGCCGGGCCGCAGGTTCGCCGACGTGTCCGAGCACAATGCATTCCTATCGGCGATGGAAGCGCATTGTCGAACCGCGTCGTCTGTGCTCAAAGAGTTCTCGGGAACTTGGTACTCCAAGCACAACTTTCAAGACGGCATCACACCTCGGAAGAGTGCTGGCTTTGTCCGTCATGCTTTGGAGAAGGTGGGCGATGCGCTGACGCATCTCGGAGGAGCGGATGCCTCCTGATCCGCCCAAGCCGCATCTGTTCTTGTGCAACGGCGCAGGCCTCTCTAGCCGCCGGAAGCTGTGGCGTGAGCTAAAGGCTACAGAACTCATCACAGATGGTCCTGCAAGCAATGTCGTTATCAAGATTTCAGAGATCTCCAAGTCGCTGACGGCCAATGTGCCGAAGCGAGCAGCCGATCTTATCGAGATCGCAGCGGCGGTGTATGTCGCTGACCAACTGTCCAGGCGAACCGGACGAAAGGCCCAGGACTACGGCGATTTGTGGTACCGAGATATTCGGATGGAGATCGCTGTCCGTGACCCAGACTTCTGGAATCAGGAAGACGTTGCTGGCCTGCTGTCCCGCATGTTGAACTTCATCTCCGGTGACAACTTCGAGTTCGCCTTCTGTGAACTGGACGAACCCCCCGCGGTAGAGAACTACTTGGAATTCGGCTCCGGTGACCCGAATCCAGAAGGCATCGAGAAGGTCCTCCTCTTCTCAGGCGGAATCGATTCCCTGGGCGGAGCCGTGCAAGAGCTTTCTACCGGGCGGCGCATTGCAATGGTGAGCCACAAGCCCGCGGGACATGTGGCTGGGCTGCAGAAGAGTCTCGTGAAGGAGCTTGTCAAACGAGCCTCCGTGTCCGGCAATGCCCCGCTGCCAGTATCTGTCTGGTGCAACAAGAAGGGGTTGGTGGAGAAGGATCACACTCAGCGGACACGATCCTTCCTCTATGTCACGCTTGGGGCGGTTGTGGCGAGGATCTTCGGCCTGGATGCTGTCGACTTCTTCGAGAATGGAGTCGTGAGCATCAACCTCCCCCTGGCTGAGCATGAGCTCGGTGCACGGGCAACCCGGACGACACATCCCCAGACCTTGGCATGGTACAGCCAACTCCTGTCAGCGGTGTTCGAGCAGAAGTTCCAGGTTCGGAACGAATTTCTGACGAAAACGAAGCAGGACGTGGTAGAGATCATCAAGCACGAAGGGCAGGGAGAGCTGATCGCTTCCAGCGTAAGTTGTATGCATACTCGGGAAACGACCAAGGCGAGCCCGCACTGCGGCGTGTGTTCACAATGCGTGTCGCGACGCTTCGCAACGCTCGGCGTAGACGGCGGCGCGTTGGAGCCATCTAGACTCTACCGACACGATGTACTGACAGAGCCCCGCAAACGAACCGAAGATCGAACCATAGCTGAGAGATTTCTTGGCTTTGCTCGCGAGATCGCAGCACTAGAAGACTCTGCCGACTTCGCTCAACGGTATGCTGCCGAATTGGCCCGAGTCACCCGATTCATGCCTTTTGCACCCTCCGTGGTCATCGATAGCGTGTTCGACCTGCATCGGCGGCATGCCGAGCAGGTCAACGCGGTGATCATCGAGGCTATGCAGGCGTCAGCCGAAGACCAGTATCTCGGAAAGATCGCCGACGGATCCATGCTTGCGTTTGGCTTCGGCACGAGCGGCGGTGATCACAAAGCTGCGCTACCCAAGGCGGCGCAGCCATCAGAAGCTGATGGCGGATCACGCCCATCCCATCCACTGAGCAAGAACCAGATGCTGCTCCTCACGGTTCTCTCAGAGGCCAAATCGCTTATGAGCCAGGCTGACATGGTTGAGGCTACGGATGCCAAGGGCCACCGCCTCACGCGCAAGACCATCGGCGGCGAGCTCAAAGAACTTCGGGACCTGGACTTTGTGTGCTATCCCAAGGGCATGCGCTCGGGGGCTGCCATTACCCCAGGCGGCCGTTCCCATCTGGCGGAAGCGACGGCACACTAATTACCCACTAGTGACGCCTTGATGACGCGCTGAAGACGCCGTAACTACCCACTAGAAAACTAGATAAGCGGCACCATTCCTCCGACACCTAACGGCCAGGAGTCGGAAGCCGCATGACCCACACCAACCAACAGAGAGAGTCTGTCTTGCCCCGCTCTCGGGGGCCTCCGCGATGGTCGCGGCTACCGCAAGGTGCATGACCATCATCGTTGTCTAAGTCCATCATCAACTTCGCAACTGGCCGCGAAGCAGTGCCGTTCGGGTGTCGTCGTCTACGACGATTCCGCGAACCGCCGCTAAACGGTCGGGCGCGATCCGTGCGCACTGATGGCGACACCCCAGGCGCTGCCTCCGGTCTCGGAGGCCCGTCATGGGTAACCCCAACCAGATTGTTTCTGACCCCTTCACCGCCACCCTCATCCGCATCAAAGCCGCCCAGCTCTGCCGGCGCACCGACTTCTCCTGGTCGGACCGCGACGACCTGACGCAGCAGATGCTGCTGTATCTGCTGGAGAAGGCCCACCTGTTCGATCCCGCCCGGGGGAACATCGAGGCGTTCGTCACGAACGCCATCGATTCCTGGGTGGCGATGGAGCTGCGATTCCGTGGCCGCCACAAGCGGCGCGGCGATTACGAGGCGATCTCCCTTGAGGGAACGCTCGTCGAGTGCGACGGCGACGCCGTCCCGCTTCGCACGGTCCTCGGTCCTGCCGACCAGCAGCGCCGCCGCCAGTCCGCCCCCGCTTGCCAGTTTGATACCGCCGAGACCGCTGAGGCCGTCGCGGCGGTCATGGCCACCCTCGACCCGAAGGACCGGGACCTGCTTCGGCTCGTCGCCGAGCACGGCAAGGCGGCGGCCGCGCGCGAGTGGTCGCGCCGATCCGGCGCTTCGGTGAGCCGCCGGCAGATCCAGAACGCCCTCGAACGGTTCCGCGCCCGCTTCGAGGCGGCCGGGTTTGGGCTGGCCTGACCGCGCACCGGCGGCGGTGGCGGCATAGGTGACCCAAGAAGCGCCCCCCGACTGCCGGTTCTCTCTCTTCCCTCCGGAGGCCCCGGCCCCTCGACCACGGTGTACGCCGCGGCTCGAGGGGCTGGGTCTCACGGGTGGCGGTCGGTGCGCCCGTGAAAGGAGCTCCTGATGTTGACCGATGTGTTTCGATTCCGATTCGCCTCCCCTGCCGCTCTGGCGGAGGCAGAGGCCACGCTGCACCTGTCGATCCTGGCCGCGGAGGGCCTCTTCGGTGAGGCCCGGACCCGCACCGATGTGTCCTACCACGCCGATCCGCCCCGCGCTGCGCTGCTTGTCGATGGCGGCTCGCCCTGCGGGTCGGCCGTGGTCCGCATCTTCACGGCATTCCTGATCAAGGAGTTCGGGGCCGACGGGTTCGCAGTCCGGCGGATGCCCTGCGGTGGGCCCAGGAGCGGTCAGGCCCGCGCACCGCAGGGGGTGGCCGCCTGATGAGCGCGATACCCCAGAACACAGACGACCTCCACTCTTGCCTCGCCAGCGTGCTCATCCGCGAGCCCGCGGAGACCTACCACGCCCGTCGCGGCGATTGCCTGACCTCGCACCGGCTGGCTGAGTTCCGCTCGTGCCCGCTGCTGTTCCGGCGCAAGGAGATGGGGCTGATCCCGGACCGGGACAGCCACGCGTTCCTCGTCGGTCGGGCGGCGCACACGCTGATCCTCGAGGGCCGCGGGCGCTACGAGGCCGAGTACGCGGTCGGCGGGCCGATCAATCCGAAGACCGGGCAGCCCTACGGCTCGAACACGAAGGCGTTCGCCGAGTGGGCCGAGAAGCGCGGCAAGCCCGTGCTGGCCGACACCGACGCCGCGACGGTCGAGCAGATGGCGGCGAGCGTGCGCGAGCATCTGTTTGCCCGCGAGCTGTTGGCCGAGGGCGTCGCGGAGGGCGTCGTCCGCGGCCGGATGAACGGCGTGCTGTGCCAAGCCCGGTTCGACTGGATCAACCCCAAGGACGGACGCGGGCTCGTTGATCTGAAGACCTGCGACTCGATCGACTCATTCGAGTGGCACATCGACGCATTCAAGTACCTGCACCAGCTCGCGTTCTACCGGGCGCTGCTCGCCGTCGTGAGCGGTGTCACGTTGCCCGTCCACATCATCGCGGTCGAGAAGCGCGAGCCGTTCCGCTGCGGCGTGTGGCAGATCGCGCCGCGGTGCCTCGATGCTGCCCAGGCCGAGAACGACCGCGCCATCGAAGAGCTCATCCGTTGCCGGGAGACCGGCCAGTGGCCCACGGGGTTCGAGTCCCTGCGGCTGTACGACCGCCTGCCCAACTGACCGTCGCACCAGGGCACCCAGTCCTGAACCCGCACCACCAACCGCAAGGAGACCCATCGATCATGACCGCACTCGCACACATCCAGAAGGGCCGCACGCTGATGCCGCGTCGCGTGATGCTCTACGGCGTCCACGGCGTCGGCAAGTCCACCTTTGGCGCGATGGCCGAGACGCCCGTCTTCATCACGACCGAAGAGGGCACCAACGACATCGACTGCGACCGCTTCCCGCTGGCGACCAAGTACGCCGACGTGCTCGGGGCGCTGTCGGCGCTTTACAGCGATGAGCACGGCTACCAGACGGTGGTCATCGACAGCCTCGACTGGCTCGAGCGGCTGATCTGGGCCGAGGTCTGCGCGAAGCGCGGCGTCGAGACGATCGAGGACATCGGCTACGCCAAGGGCTACATCTTCGCGCTGACGCAATGGCGCGAGGTGCTGGCTGGCCTCGACGCGCTGCGGACCGAGCGCGGGATGCAGGTCGTCCTGATCGCGCACGCGGCGATCGAGAAGTTCGCCAACCCCGAGACCGACACCTACGACCGCTACGTGCCCCGCCTGCAGAAGCAGGCCTCGGCGCTGATCCAGGAGTGGTGCGACGAGGTGCTCTTCGCCACCTACCGCGTCCACACGAAGACCCAGAGTGAGGGCTTCGACCGCAAGCGCACGCAGGGCATCGGCACGGGCGAGCGGATCCTCCGCACGACCGAGCGGCCCGCCCATGTCGCCAAGAACCGCCTGAACCTGCCCGACGAGCTGCCGCTGGATTACCGCGTGTTCGCGGCACTGGCGCGCGGCGAGGGCGATCCCGGCGCAGCCATCGAGAACGCCAACCAGAACGACACCAACCAGACCACCCAAGAGCAAGGAGCCTGAACCATGGCAGACCTGAACGGATTCGACGCGACCAATGTGGAGCCCAATGCCGGCTTCGATCCCATCCCCGCCGGCAAGTATGTGGCCGCCATCACGGCCAGCGAGATGAAGCCGACCAAGAACGGCAAGGGCGAGTACCTGGAACTCGAGATGGACGTGCTGGAGGGGCCCTTCAAGGGCCGCAAGCTCTGGGACCGCCTGACCCTCAAGCACCCCAACACGCAGACGGTCGAGATCGCAAAGGGCACGCTGTCGGCGATCTGCCGGGCGGTGAATGTGCTGCGGCCCCGCGACTCGGTCGAGCTTCACAACCTGCCGCTGGTGGTCAGCGTCGCGATCAAGAACCGCGAGGACACCGGCGAGCCGACCAACACCATCAAGGGCTACGCCAAGCGGGACACCGGCGTCGCGCCGCAGCGCCCGATGGCGGCCGCTTCGGGAGGGACGCCGCCGTGGAAGCGCTGACCGCCGCGGCGGCGGACGACGGCGCGTTCGTCGTCGAGCTGCCGTACCCGCCCAGCGTGAACCACTACTGGCGTCGCGTCGGTGATCGGACGCTGATCAGCCGCGAGGGACGGAAGTTCCGCAAGCGGGTCTGCGCCCGGCTCGAGCGGCGAACCGCCGAGCCCATGTCGGGCCGGGTGGCGGTGCATGTCACCGCCCACCCGCCCGACCGGCGGCGGCGTGATCTGGACAACGCGATGAAGGCCCTGCTCGACGCCCTCGGGCACGGCGGGGTGTACGAGGACGACGGCCAGATCGACCGGCTCGAGATCGAGCGCGGACCGGTCGTGCCCGGGGGCAAGGTGGTCGTGCGCGTAAGCGTGCTACCGGGAGAGCGTGATGATGATCGACGGTAGGAAATTGGACCTATGGCTTAGAGGCCCGAAGCCGGGCGGCGATTTCATCCGCGGTTGGCAACCCGCCGGGGTACATGCGGCAACCCATGCTCGGCGAAATCGGCTTGGGCATCCCGAAGATGTCGTTTCCTCCGACAAGAGCGGTCGGGGTCGCATAGCCGCGGCGAAGGTCGTCCTCGGCCAGCGATTCTTGATCGATGTAGACCACCTGGAATCCGCCGACGGCCTCGGCAGCAGCCTCGACGCGCTCGGTGAACGGCGGCGTGTTGGGACATCCAGCAAAGCCGAGTACCTCGATCTTCACAGCGCCTCCGGGATCTGGAGCGGCGGCCTGCTGGCATCCCACAAGGGCGAAGACGAGACAGAGGCCGGCAAGGGTGCGTCGCATGGTCACATCGTAACGCCGCCCGGGCCGGGGGTATTCCAATGAGCCAACTCAGGCCCTACCAACGCGATGCGGTCGATGCGGTGTGGAACCACATCGCCACCAGCGATACGAACCCAGCCGTCGTGCTTCCGACCGGCTCGGGCAAGACCCACGTCATCGCCGAGCTGTGCCGCGACGCGGTGCAGAAGTGGAACGGGCGGGTGATCGTGGTCGCCCACGTGAAGGAGCTGATCGAGCAGGCGGCGGGCAAGCTGCAGGCCGTTGCGCCGGACCTGCCGGTGGGCGTGTTCAGCGCCGGGCTCGGTCGGCGGGATCTCGGGTACGCCGTGACGATCGCGGGCATCCAGTCGGTCTACCAGCGGGCGCACGATCTCGGTCCGCTCGACCTGGTCATCGTCGACGAGGCGCATCTGATCCCCCCGGACGGCGAGGGCATGTACCGCCGCTTCCTGGCCGACGCGCGGGACCTGTGCGACCACCAGCGCGTCATCGGTCTGACGGCGACGCCGTACCGCATGAAGACCGGCACGATCTGCGGCCCCGACTCCGTCCTGCACGAGGTGTGCTTCGAGGCGGGCGTGCGCGAGCTGATCGTGCAGGGCTACCTGTGCCCGCTCAAGAGCCGGGCAGGGAAGGCGGTCGCCGACACCAGCGACATCCATGTACGGGGCGGGGAGTTCGTCGCCGGCGAGCTCGAGGACCGCATGGACGAGGACGGGCTGGTCGAGGCAGCGTGCGCCGAGGTCGTCGCAGCGACGGCCGACCGGCGCAGCGTACTGCTGTTCTGCTCGGGCGTTCGGCACGGCGAGCACGTGGTGCGGGCGCTGCGCGAGAAGCACGGCGTTGAGTGCGGGTTCGTCGAGGGCGGGACTCCGGCCAAGGAGCGCGACGCGCTGATCGCCCGGTTCAAGTCGGGCGACCTGAAGTACCTGGCGAACATGAACGTGCTGACGACGGGCTTCGACGCCCCGAATGTTGACTGCGTGGCGATGCTGCGCCCGACGATGAGCCCCGGGCTCTACTACCAGATGGTCGGGCGGGGATTCCGCCTGGCCGAGGGGAAGGCCGATTGTCTGGTGCTCGACTTTGGCGGCAACGTGCTCCGTCACGGCCCGGTGGACGCGATCCGTCTGGCGGACACCAAGGACGTCTCGGGTGAAGCCCCCGCCAAGCAGTGCCCCGAGTGCGATGCGCTGATCCACGCGGCGTATGCCGTCTGCCCCGAGTGCGGGCACAAGTTCCCGCCGCGGCAGGTCAAGCATGCGGCGGTCGCCTCGCACGAGGAGGTCGTCACCGGCTCGGAAGGCCCGGCCCGGCGCGACGAGCGCGTCATCGGGGTCGCGTACTACGTCCATCACAAGCGCAACGACCCGCTGGCCAAGCCGACGATGCGCGTCGAGTACCGGATCGGCTTCAACCGCTGGGCCCGCGAGTGGCTGTGCTTCGAGCACCCCGAGGGCGGCTTCGCCCGGCGGAAGGCCGAGCAGTGGTGGCGAGAGCGATCCAATGACCCGCTGCCGTCCTCGGTCGAGGAGGCCGTCGAGTGGGCCAACGCGGGCGCGCTGGCCCGGACCGAGCGCATCACGCTGGAGAAGAAGCCCGGCGACGAATGGGAGCGGATCGTCGGCTACGCGCTCGGCGACAAGCCGCCGCGGCTCGAGGATCCGGACAACCTTCCTGATGTTGGGCCTGAGCACGCCCTCGCGGCGTACGGCTACAGCGACGACGAGGTGCCGTTCTGATGCCGGACGCGCCGCACCCATCGGATTCGCCCCGTCGCAACGGCACGCTCGCGTCGCACGCATCGGCCTGCGTGGCCGCGGGGCTGTGCGCCCTGCCCGCGATCCGCCGGGGCGAGGAGAAGCGTGTCGCCCTGTCCTCGTGGAAGCCGTACCAGACGCGGCTGCCGTCTGGCGACGAACTGGGATCGTGGTTCAACCCCGAATCGTCGCCGAGCGCGATGTGCCTCGTGTGCGGGGCGGTCTCGGGCCACCTGGAGATGATCGACTTCGACAACTGGGATGGCGGGGGCGGCGAGGCCTTCGAGGCGTGGCGCGAGGCGGTCGAGGCGGCAGCGCCGGGACTGCTGGAGCGGCTGGTCATCGAGACGACGCCGTCGGGTGGCAGGCATGTCGTCTACCGCTGCGAGACGCCCGTGTCGGGCAACACCAAGCTCGCCCAGCGTCGGATTGATGTCGATACCGACGAACCGGTCGTCGTGGGCAGCAAGGAGTACGCGCCGAGGCGCGACGCGGCGGGCGCGTGGGTGGTCACGGTGACCATCATCGAGACGCGGGGCGAGGGCGGTCTGTTCCTGTGCGACCCCTCGCCGGGCTACGAGGTCGTCCAGGGCGACCTGTGCGAGCCGCCGCTGATCACCGCCGACGAGCGGGACGTGCTGCTTGGCTGTGCGTGGGCGCTGGACGAAACGCCCCAGCCGGTGATCAGCGGTGATCTCGCACCCTCCAACTCTTCGGCATTCCCGAATAGTTGCCCCTCCCGCCCCGGCGACGACTTCAACGACCGGGGCGACCCGCGCGAGGTTCTGCTCCGGCACGGCTGGACGCTCGTTCGCTCCGGGGAGTTGGGGGGGAACGAGCACTGGCGTCGGCCCGGCAAATCGGCGGGTACGAGCGCGACACTGAAGGACCGGGTCTTCTACGTCTTCAGCACCAACGCCGCGCCGTTCGAGGCGCACAAGGGCTACTCGCCGTTCGCGGTCTACGCGCTGCTCGAGCACCACGGCGACTTCGCGGCCGCGGCGTCGGCGCTCGCGACCGAGGGCTACGGCTCGCGCGAGCACACGACCGGCGTTGACCTCTCGGCGTTCATGACCGACACGCCGCCAGCGACCGGGCCGCTCGAGCCCTGCCCCGTGCCGGTGGGCGAGCTCGTCGCGGCGTACCCGCAGCTGCGCGAGCCCGTGATCCACGGCCTGCTCCGCGCCGGCGAGACCATGAACGTGATCGCCAGCCCCAAGACCGGCAAGAGCTGGCTCACGCTCGACCTGGCGATCGCTGTTGCCACCGGTCGGCCGTGGCTTGGGCGCTACCAGACCGAGGCCGGGCCGGTCCTGATCATCGACAACGAGCTGCACCGCGAGACCAGCGCCCACCGCCTGCCGAAGGTCGCCCAGGCCCGGGGTGTGGCGATGCGCGAGATCGCCGAGCGGATCTTCGTGGATAACCTGCGCGGGCGGCTGCAGGACATCTTCACGCTCGCGCCGTACTTCGAGGCCCTCGAGCCAGGGCGGTTCAAGGTCATCGTGCTCGACGCCTTCTACCGCTTCATGCCCGCCGGCGGAGACGAGAACGACAACGGCACGATGGCCAACATCTACAACCGGATCGACGCCTTCGCCGACCGCCTCGGCTGCTGCTTCGTGCTCATCCACCACTCGACCAAGGGCAGCCAGAGCGGCAAGAGCGTGACCGACGTCGGGGCCGGGGCGGGCGCACAGAGCCGGGCCACCGACACGCACCTGGTCCTGCGGCCGCACGAGGAAGACGGCGTGGTCGTGCTCGACGCGGCCGTGCGGTCCTGGCCGCCGATCGACCCGACCTGCCTGCGCTGGGACTTCCCTGTGTGGTCGGTCGACGACGCGCTCGACCCGGCGTCGCTCAAGAACGAGCGGCCCGGCAAGAAGAAGGACGCCTCGCCCAAGGCGGACAAGCCCGCGGAGCCGTCGTGGGGCGTGGAGCGGTTCGTCGCCCGGTTCATCTCTGCCGAGCCGGTCGGCAAGGCCGAGATCCGCGAGGACGCCAAGGGCGAGCCCGGGCTGTCCTGGCGTCGCGTGGCGGACCTGCTGGACATCGCCGAGGGCGAGGGGCGGATCGAGCGCGTCCGCCTGCCGGGCCGGGGCGGGCGCTGGGGCTACGCGCTGCCGCGCGCGTAGGTGTCGTCATGACCCGTAGATCGCCCTTGAACTCGGAGCGCCGCGAACTCGGAGCACACGGAGTTCACCCCCAAATCTGTGCGCGCTTCAAGTTGAACTCGAAGCGCGCGCCCCCCCCCATACCCCCCCGCGGGCGTGCGCTCACGCTTCGCCCGCGGGAACTCGAAGCGCGTGCGCGCTCCAAGTTCGCGCTCCGAGTTCGGGAGGGGCAGGGCCATGACGGGCGGCGTAGGTACTTCCCAGGGGGGATGGCCAGCCGACGCCCGCGGGAACAGCCGCAATCCCCGACTGAGTTTGTTTCGCCTGTCCGGTCCGGACCAGCACCCCTCGCCCGTCCGGCCCCAGGTCGCCCCACGTTG
>JBDZUZ010000097.1:0-3024 GCA_040255445.1 Planctomycetaceae bacterium
TGGGCGGGCCGCTGCCGGACACGCACTACGAGGTGCTGCCGCGGCTGACGACGGCGTGCGACCTGTACGGGCTGGGGATCCTTGCGGTGCGGACGCTGCTGACGCACAGCGGGCGGCCGCTGCCGGTGGCGGTGGATGAGTTGTTGAGTCTGGCGCGTCGCGCGGCGGAGGCGACCGGCGAGGATCTGCCCACGCGGATCGCGGTGGTGATGTCGAGCGATGAGCGGTTCGACGAGGTGCTCGGGGCGCGGCATCTGATGGTCGAGACCGCGGGGGATGCCGCGGCCGATGCGCTGGTCCCCGACCGGCTGTGGGTGCGGGTGCTGGCGATGATGGTGCGGTGCATGACGGGCGCGACCAAGGACGCGTGGCGGCACGACCTGGGCGATGCGCCCGAGGGCGCACCCGAGAAGGTCTTTGACGGACTTTTGGATGACCTCTACGCTCTGATCCGAGGCTGCCGCGGGCTCTTGGTGAACACGCGCGGGCAGTCGCGGGAAATCCGCGATGTGGTGCGCGGGTGCCTGTCGGCCCTGTAGCGCGGCGAACTAGTTGGGCGGCGATCCACGATGGGGGATTTACGATGATCGAGATGATGACGGAACGTGCGGTGCGGGTCTTCACGCTGTGCATCGGGCTGGCGCTGATCGCGATGGCGAACATCGGCTGCAGCTCGACGCCGAGGATGGGTAAGTACGACATCGTCGTGACACCCGATGCCACGCTGCGGGACAGCTCCGGGACGCTGTCGCTGGTCGAGGTGGATCTGGTCGGCGTGACCGCGCAGCAGCAGGAGTGGGAGTCGTACCCGGTCGATACGTACTTCAGCGGGAGTGATGCGCTACGTCGCGGCGCTTCGGAGTACACCTACCGCATGACCTTCGGGCCCAACGATGCGGGGCCCAAGACGCTCAAGAGCGATGACCCCATCTGGGAAGTCTGGAAGGGTCGCGGCGTCACAAGCATGGTGATCATGGGCAGCTCGCGGCAGATGCGTCCCGCGGCGGGCGCTCCCGAGACGCGTCGGAAGCTGATTCCGCTGACGACCGACCGCTGGAAGACCGAGCGGATCGATGTGGTCGTCAAGTCCAGCGGCATCGAGATTCCGACACCGATGGAGCCGGTGAAGGCCAAGTGAGCCGGCTTGTGGGTGGGCGCCATCTGTAAAGAGAGGGTGGGATGACCGCGTACGGCCGATTCGAGGCGATTCGTGAGTTCGCATCGAGCGGGCCGTTCTCGGTGTGGTCCGCGCGTGAGGGTTCGGCCGGGGAGCCGACCGCCGCGGTAAAGGTGCTGACGCTCGCGGCGGGGCTCTTCGACGAGGATGTCCTCAAGCGGCGGGCTGAGGAGTTCGCCGCATCAGCGGCGGTTCAGAAAGCGGCCGGGGCGGCGGGCGGGCACTGGGCGCCGGTGATGGAATCGGGCCGGTCGCAGGAGGCGGTCTGGGCGGTGATGCCGCTCTATCCGCTTTCAGCGGCGAAGCTTGTCGACCGCAAAGTAGATCTGGATGCCAAGTCGATCGCTTGGGCGGCCCGGGGCGTGGTCGCCGGGCTGCGAGAACTGCGCGATATGTCCGGCGAGTCGGGCGGCCGCGGGCACGGCGCCCTGCGGGGCAGCAATGTCTTCTTTGATTCGGACCAGCTCGCGCCGGGTGTGGGTGTCTTCCTCGCCGACCCGGCGCCGCCTGGGAAGGTTGGCGGTCGGACGCCGGCCGATGACCTGGTCGGGCTGGGCGGGATCCTGTTCAGACTGGTGGCGCACCGTGCGCCGCCCGCGGCCGGGTCGGTCGGCGCGGGGCCGGAGTGGTCTCGGCTGGGCAAGGCCGGTGAGGCTCTGCGGGTGTTGTGCGAGCAACTGCTCAACGCGCAGCGCGGTCCGGACCTGACGCTGGAGCGGGTCGAAGAACTGCTCGACGAGGTCGAATCGTCCGCCGTGAAGCGGAAGCCGACCGCGCTGATCGCGGCGGCGGCGGTGGTGCTGCTGGCCGCCGGCGGGGCGGGGGTGTGGTTCGCCGTGCAGGGCGGGGGCGGGAGCGGGCCGGTCGAGGATGCCGGGCCGCCTGATCCGCGGGGCTCGGATCCGCGGGCGTGGCTCTCGGCGGAATTGCAGTCGGCAGAGGCGGGGATCGGTGCGATCCGCGGGCGATCGACAGAAGCGGGCGATCAGGCATCGCTTTCGGCAGCGCGGCTGCAGGACCGGCTCGATGGCGACGAGGGCCTGCGGGGCAAGGTCGATGATGTCCGCGCGCTGCGGTGGCGGACGGTGCTGGATGTCGCCGGCGAGCGTGAGACGACCGAGGAGGAGCGGGCGGCGGTGACGCGAGCGGTTGCGGATGCGGCCGAGGAAGTGCGGCTGCTGCTGGCGGATATCGAACGCACGGCGGGCACGCTGGCGGGCGAGGCGGTGGTGGTCGCCGACGATCCACGCGGCGAGCAGCGCGACCGTTGGCAATTGCTGCAGGAGCGGACACTGACGGATCGCTGGGAACGGCTCGCGGCGGATCTCGCAGCGGAGCCGGGACGCGAAGCGGAGTTGGCCGAGATCGAATCGCAGCAGGCCGCAGCGGTGGCGTCAGCGCGCCAGGTTCGTGAATCGGCGTGGCCCGAGACACCCGAAGAGCGTGCAGCGCTGGCGACACGGATCGATGAAGCGGCGAACGCGTTGTACGCCGCGACGGTCAAGGTCAACGCCGCGGGTGTCGATTCGCGGACTCGACTCACGGATGCGATCGAGGCTCGCAAGAACGCGAACCGCGCCGGCGAGATCGTGACGCTCGAGCCGCTGCGGGCGGCGCTGGCGGATCGGCTGGCGGTGTTGGCGGCCGCGGAAGGATGGGCGGCGACGCGTCCGAAACTGGAGGGTGCGGTCGCGTGGGCGAGCGCGATCGAGCAAGGGCTCCCGCCCGATGACGGGATCGCGGCGGCCGAGGGGAGCGGTGTTGATGTTTCAGTGATCGATCGGGCCTATGCCGCCGAGCGAGAGAAGGCGGCGGCGGTTGCGGTTGCGGCCGCGGGTGGTTCGACC
>JBDZUZ010000097.1:3034-15007 GCA_040255445.1 Planctomycetaceae bacterium
ATCGGAGTTCGCTTCCGCGCTCGCGGATGCCGCGGGTTCGCTGGAGCGGTGGCGTGCGCGTGCGGCGGAGGTCGTCGCGGATGCGCGGGAGATTGAGTCGCTGCTGGATGCGGGCATAATGCCCGAGGAGCCCGGCGCGACCGGTCGGTCGATCACGGATCTCGGTCTGCGGATTCGGTCATCCGATCTGGTCGGCATTGAGCGAACCGGTCCGATCGCGAGCGCGGTGACACCGGTGCTGTCGCTGCTCGAACCTCTCGATCGTGTGTCCGCCGCTGCGACGGCGGACGAGGCGCGGGCTCTGCTGCTCGCGGCCGACGGGCGGGCCCAGGCCACGACTGTCCGGTTCGCGTGGCGGCGGATGGGCGAGCTGGGTTTCCCAGCCGGCCCATCCGAGTTTGCCGATGCCGCGCAGTTGCTCGCGAGCGAGGTCCTGCCGCGGATCGCCGCGGTCGAGCCGTCGCAGCGTCGCGAGGCGATCGGTGAGGGGCTGCGGGCGGAACTCAAGCGCATGTGGCTCGCCGTGGCGCACGAGCGGACGGGCCCGGAGCCGGCCGCGGTCGATGCGTTGTTCGGCGCGATGGACATCGCGGGCGTTGATGAGGCAACGATCGCGCAGCTCGAACCGTGGGCGAAGGTGAACCTGGCGCGGTGGCGTTTCATCCGCCGGCTCGAGGACTTCGCACCGAAGGCCGGGAAGCCGAAGGAGCAGGCGCAGGAGCTCGCGCCGATCGTGCGAGAGCTCGATGGCTCGCTCGCGGAGATCGGCGGCATCGATGCGGTGCGGGCGCGCGACGGGTTCCAGCGGCTTGACCGCAAGCTCCGGCCGTTCCGCGAGGGGAAGACGCTCGAACTCGACCGCGAGGGCCCGGCACGGGCGGGATGGTCCTACGAGGAGCTCGATGACATCGGTGCTGTCGCGGCGTACACGCTGACGGTGGGACGGAGCACATACCGCCTGCTGTTCGATCGCGTGATTCTTGATGAAGCCAACGATATCGCCCGCTATATCTGCCGCACGGAGATGCCGTTGGGGTTGTTCGCCGACCTGGTGATCCGTTCCGGACCCATCGGCGAGATCAAGGGCGGCGATGTGGGGCTGCTCAACGACTACGGCGAAGATGTGTACGACGCGCGGCCCGGTCCGCTGACCTGGTACTGGCAGGGTGTGCGGCTGGTGCCCAGTCCGCCGCAGCGGCGCCTCGCCAACGGCTGGCACGTGAACGACACGGCGATGATGGATCTGAGTGGTCAGCCGTTCGCGTACTACCCGCAGGGCGTGAACCCCGAGAAACCATCGACCGAGCACCCGATGGCGTACACATCGGTGCAGGGCGCCACGCTCGCGGCGTTCCGCGCCGGTTGCCGGTTGCCGACGAAGGAAGAGTGGGCCGCGGCGAGAACGATGCAGGTGGGCGATGTGAACGTCCGCGACGGTCTCTGGGGCCGGCAACACACGCACATCCAGGGACTTCAGGATCGCGCAACAGGGAAGGCTCAGTGGCCAAACGGCGGGTCGTACGCGACGGCCGCGGCCAAGAACCTTGAGGATGCTGCGCTGGTGCGGGCCGAACCCGACGGCTCGCTCTGGACGCGGCCGGTCCCGGCCAATCCGATCGCGCCGGTCGATGTCGTGGGCAATGTCGCCGAGTTCGTTGTCGAGGATCCGGCGCCGATGGATCAAGCGCTTTCGGATGCTTTCGCGGCGAATGCGGAGTGGACGCCCGCACGCCTGCGATCGATGATGCGCGACCTGGGCGGCGCGAGCCGGATCGGAGTGATCGGTGGCTCGGCACTCTCGGGGCCGGGTGTGCCTCCCGAGGAGGTCACGAAGATCGACGTAAGCGCCGCCCGTGGGCTTCCGTACGGCTACGACCCGCGGGGCTACTCCGATGTCGGCGTCCGGCTCGCGTTCACGACCGGCGTGGGTGCGGGCGGATCGGGCTCGCCCAAGGCGAGGCTGCTCAAGCTGTTGCGCGAGTCTCCGTACCTGACCCGGGCGGACTGATCACGGCGCTGTGAGCACCGAATCGCGGTCGCCCGCGGCGTGTCAGGGCATGGTCTCGGGCATCTGGGCGTTGGCGATCGCGGCGGCCTGGGCGGCTTCCTCGCGCTCCTTGGCGCGGGCGACCTGGATGTCGTTGTTGCGCGTGAAGAGGGCGGCACCGACACCGTCGGACGCGGCGAGGCTGCCGGTCGTGGGGCCGGTGGCGCTGTCCGCGGACATCCACTCGTGGCCGGAGCAGCCGGTGAGGGCGAGGGTGGCGAGAGCGGCGGCGGTGGCTGTGAGACGACGCATGGGGACCTCCTTGACCGCGGCTTGGAGCGGCGGGACGGGGTGGAGATCGGCCGCCGGCCGCCCGGGGTGGAGGCGGATCGGGTAGGGTCGGGAGGTGGATCGGCGGGCTGGGGACCGTGCGCGGATGGTGCGGGCTATGCGGGGTCGAACCCGGCGTTGTTGAGCGCAGGGACGCGTCCGGTATCATGAATCACGATTCAGGGATGCCGGGCGGGCCTCCGGCGAGGTCCCGGTCGGACCTTCAAGACGGGACCGGTCGTGGCGAGTCGCTGCGGCCGCCCGGGACCGTTGGGGGCCGTATCGGGCCTTGGGGGCGCGGTGCGTGTCCGCGTGGGCGAGGCGGGAAGACATCGGTCCCGTGGCATGGGAACGGGCCCTGATTGGGGAGTTGTGTGTTGATCGAACCGGCCACAGATCGGGGTCGTCGGCTGGCGGCGTTGTCGCGGCGGCTGGCCTATCTGCACACCGAACTGGCGGACCAGCCCGAGGATCTGCGTCGGGAGCAGCTGCACGACGAGGTGCAGCGGGCGGTGTCGTCGCTGCAGCCGCCCGAGCGGGAGCCCTTTCTCAGAGATCTGCTCGAGCTGTTCGCGGATGAACTCGGCGGGGGCGGGCCCGCGCCCGCCCCTCGGCCCGTGCCTGCGAAGGGCCCGGCGTCACCGCTCGAAATGGCGCAGAGCCTCGCCGCGGCCGGGCTGAGCGACGACGAGCGTGAGCAGGTGATCGGTGTTCTGCGGGGTGCGGGGCTGGCGCCGGCGGCGGCCCGGCCATCGGGTGGTGGTGGAGTTTCGACCGCGGCGGAGAAGGAAGTGCGCAGGGCGGTGGGGCTGGGGGCCGACGATCCGATCGATGCGGAGCGGACAGCGCTCGCCGCGGCGATGTTGGCGGAGTTTGCGCTCAAGATCGAGCCGTGGGCGTGTACATATTGGTCGAATCTCGCGCCCGATGCCCGCAACCGAGTGGGCCAGGCGGTGACCAAGTCGCTGGCGAAGTTCGTCGCGGGCGGGGAGGGCGGCTCGAAGGAAGCGCTCGCCAAGGACCTCTACCGGCTGCGGGCGCTGATCTCGCTTTTGATGCGCGGCGTGTCCGAAGCGGGCAAACACTTCGCCCGCGACCATCTCTCGCGATACTCGGTCGCCGAGGTTGCGAAGGCGGCCGGCAAGGGCACGCTGATGGAGAGTCAGGATGTGAAGTCCTGGAAGCAGTACGTCAAACTGATGGAAGGCGTCGACGAGGAGGCCATTGAGGCACGGATGTGCCAGTTGGTCGCCAAGGATGTCGATGCCGGGCTGAGTCAGGTGATCCAGTGATCCGCGGTGAGTCCGCGGGCGGCCGTCCGCACGGTGCGGGCATGGACGGGGGCAGCGCATGAGCGTCGGACAGGTGCACTGGCATGAGGGTCTGTTTCTTCAACCGCACCACCTGCAGGCGATGCAGCGTGCGCAGGGCGAGATGCTGCGCCGCGAGCGGCGGCTCTCGATGGGCTATCCGTACGGCGTGAGCGAGTTGCGGATCTCGACCGATGCGCTCGAGAACATGCTGGTCCGGCTCGACCGGCTGCGGGCGGTGATGCCCAGCGGCCTGGAGGTTGATGTCCCGGGCAACTGCGATCTGCCGGCGCTGGACATCAAGCGGGCGTTCCAGTCGGGCTCGGGGTCGTTCGTGGTGTCGCTGGCCGCGCCTCTGTGGCAGCCGGACCGGGCCAACACCGTCGGGGTGAACGGCTCGGCCGCGGGCGGCGGTGAGGATGCGCGGGTCAAGCGTCTCTTCCGCGTCTCGGAAGTGAACTCGCCCGACGAGAACACCGGCGAGAACCCGCAGCCGATGCTGATGCGGCGCGTCAACGCCCGGCTGGTTGTTGAGGGCGAGGACACGACGGACCTGGAACTGATCCCGCTGCTGCGGATCCAGCGTGCCGGCGATGAGAAGACGCTGCCGCGGGCGGACGAGGGGTTCGTGCCCCCGTGCCTGACGATCAGCGGCTCGCCGAAGCTGAAGAACCATCTTCGAGCCCTGGCCGCGGCGGTCGAGGCGGCGCGGCGCGATGTGGTGTCGTCGCTGACGCGGGGCGGTTGGGTCGTTGAGCAGCTCCGCGGGCAGTCGATGCTGGACCTGCTGCGACTGCGGACGCTGGGCCGCTTCGCCGGCAGCCTGCCGACGCTCGTCAACGGCGGTGTCGGCGGCCCGATCTCGGTGACGCCGCTGGAGGTGTACCTCGAGCTGCGCGAGCTGTTGGGCGAGCTCGCAGCGCTGAGCCCCGATCGCGATCCTTTCGAGTCTTCCGCGTACGACCACGACAATCCGTGGCCGGTGTTCGACGAGCTGGACCGCAAGATCCGCTCGGTGCTCCGCGGCGGGCTCCGCAAGCGGTACATGCAGGCCCCCTTCACGCAGGAGGCGGGTGTGCTGGTCGCGACGCTCGCGGATGAGCATATCAAGGACGCCAACGGCTACCTGCTGGGCATCAAGACCAAGATGGACCCGACCAAGCTGGCGACCCTGGTCGAGGATGGCGACAAGTTCAAGCTGATGCCGCGGAGCATGGCCAAGCTCAATGTCTACGGCGTGAAGCTCGAGGAGGAGCGGCACGCTCCGATGGAGCTTCCCTCGGCGACGGATCTTCACTACTTCCGGCTGCAGATCGGCGAGAGCCAGAAGATGTGGGACCGAGCAGTGCAGGAGAAGTCGATCGCGATCAAGTGGCCGGAGGCCGACGCCTTCGAGTACACCGATGTGCAGTTGTACATGACCACGCCGTGAGCGTGAGACACGGCCGCTGCGTCCCGCTCCGCGGGGCGAGCGGCCCCGGGGGCGTTCGATGACGCTTGTCGAGATTTGTGAGCCGCTGTTCCAGTACGTGTGCCGGCTCAACCGCATGGGCCGCAAGGGCGGTCGGCCCGATGCGGGCGCGATCCGTGCCGACATCAACCAGATCTTCGCGGAGATGCGGGCAAAGGCGGATGCGGCGCCGAACCTGTCGCCCGCGTACCAGCGAGTCGAACTGCCGCTGTGCTTCTTCGTTGATTCCATGATCCTGAACGGCCCCTTGGAGATCCCCGGCGGCTGGAAAGCGATCTCGCACGAGCGGCGGGAGATGGCGTTCGAGGCGAAGTTCTGGGATCTGCTCGAGGAGCAGCTGCGGGACCCCAGCGATCCCGCGACGCAGGCGCTGGGCGTCTATTACGTGTGCATCGGCCTGGGCTTCCAGGGCCAGCACATGGGCGAGCCGGATGTCATCCGCCGCAAGATGCTGGAGATCTCATCGCGGCTGCGCGGCAGCATCGATGCGGACGCGGCGGCGCGGATCTGCCCCGATGCGTACGAGCAGGCGGACACGCGGAACCTGACACGCCCGCCGGGTCGGAGCCTGATGGGGCTGGTCATCGGTGTCGTGGTGATGGCGGTGGTGCTCATCGTGGCGTACGTGCAGCTCTTCCGTTCGACGAGCGAGGATCTGCGCGGCTCGCTCGACGACATCGGACAGAGTGTGACGCGGGCGGCGGAGTCGGCGGGCGAGTGAGCGAGGGACGCCGCGGGCGAGCGGCGTTGGAGGATCAGTCTGATGCACGGCGTTGCGAACACCTTCTCGAATCTGCCCGGCCCTGTGAAGGTGCTGCTGCTGATCGGCAGCGGGGCGGGGGTGGGCACGGCGGTGATGTCCGTCGCCGATCCCAACACGGCGATCTGGCGGATCATCTTCATCGGCATCCTGTGCGTCGCGATCGCGATCGCGCTGTACGTCCTCTTCCTCAAGATGCGGGAGAAGGGCAAGAGCCGCCCGTTCGCGAGCCTGCTCTCGCGCGGGGGCGGCGCCGCGGCGGACGCGGCGATGAAGGCGCAGATCGACGACCTGCGCAAGAAGTTCGAAGAAGGCGTCGATATCTACCGCCGCGCCGGCAAGGACCTCTACAGCCTGCCGTGGTACCTGCTCGTCGGCCCCAGCGGCTCGGGCAAGACCGAGGCGATGCGGCACTGCAACGTCGGCTTCCCGCCGGGTCTGCAGGATGCGTTGCAGGGGACCGGCGGCACGATCAACATGCACTGGTGGTTCACCAACCAGGCGGTGGTGCTGGACACCGCCGGCCGCATGTTCATGCAGGATGTGAAGGAGTGGCGCGAGTTCCTCAAGCTCCTCAAGCGGCACCGCCCGCACTGCCCCATCAACGGCATGCTGCTGGTGATCTCGGCGGAGAGCCTGCTGACCGACTCGGCGGACAAGATCGAGGCGACGGCGCGAACGATCGCCCAGCGGTTCGGCGAGATGCAGACCGATCTGGATGTGCGGTTCCCGGTCTTCGTGCTGGTGACCAAGTGCGACAAGATCACCGGCTTCCGCGAGTTCTTCGAGACGATCACCGATCCGGTGATGCAGCACCAGATCCTGGGATGGTCGAACCCCGCGGGGCTCGACGAGCCCTTCAAGCCTGAAGAGATCGAGCGGCACCTGGATTCGGTCCGCGGTAAGCTCATGAAGCGGCGGATGGGTCTGCTTCAGAACCCGGTCCACACGATCGACCCCGAGAAGCGCCGGACCGATCAGGTCGATGAGCTGTTCGAACTGCCCGACAATCTGATGCGGATCGCGCCGCGGCTGAAGCGGTACCTGGAGCTCATCTTCGTCGCCGGCGAGTGGAGCCCCAAGCCGCTGTTCTTCCGCGGCATCTACTTCACCAGTTCGATGCGCGAGGGCCACGCGCTGGATGTCACGCTGGCGCAGGCGCTCGGCGTGGATGTCGAGGCCGTGGCGGGCGAGGCAACCCAGGACAAGGAGAAGGCCTACTTCCTCCGCGATGTCTTCGTGCAGAAGACCTTCAAGGAGAAGGGGCTGGTCACGCGGGCGACCAACGTCGGTAAGAGCATCGCGCGGCAGCGGGGGATCCTGCTGGGCGCCTCGGCCGCGGCGGTATTGATCGCCGCGGGCATCGCGGTTATCGGGTGGATGGACTTCTCGGGCAGCGTGAAGAAGCCGGGTCGGTTCTGGACGGGTGTGAGCGAGGAGTACGCCAAGGACGGCGGCGCATCGCTCGACCTGATCGGGATCCGTGATGGTCAACTCTCGTACCTGGGCGGCGATTCACTCCCCGCGGACTCGGATCTGCTCTCGCGCGAGGGCGATCCGATCAGCAAGCGGGCGACGGTGATCGTCGAGACGGGGAATCAGGCGGATACGCCGATCAAGGCTCCTCTGATCGCGATGCCGGTCGCGGCGTCGCTCGGTTTCGGCGATGGCTTCATCACCAAGCAGGTCGTTGCGCACCGGGCGCTTGTGGAGACCACTGTCCTTGAGCCACTCTTCCTCGAGACAGGCCGGCGGCTGCGGGGTGAGCAGAAGTGGGGCCCGGAAGCGGTCGCCGCGTTGGCGCAGATGATCGCGGTGGAGACCTACGCCGCTGGCGGAACGCCGGCGAACATCGAGGGCGCCCCGGTCGATGTTGAAGCGCTCTTCCGGTACGTGCTGCCGGACGATCAGTACCGCGCGTACCAGAACGACAGCCGCGCAATCGTCGCCGCGGTGGCGAAGGCGTATCCCGATGGCGTCGAGGAGCCCAAGCGTTTCGGCGCTGCCATGGGCGCGGGCACGAACGCATCGCGGAAGGTCGTGACCGATGCGGTGGCATCGCTCAAGGACTATCTGCGGTCCGGCGGCGCGAGCGGCGGTCCGATCGCCGTGCTCCGAACGCTCTCGGATGCGCTCGGCGAGTTTGCCCGCAGCGAGCAGGCGCTCTGGGCGCTGCAGTGGCTCAAGGATGCGGCGGCACGCCCCAACGACAACGACGGCTATGCCACCTTCGAGAGCCGCTTCACCGAACTGGTCGATGCGATCGACCGTTCGCGGGCCAACGCCGAAGGCCTGATCGCGGATCTTCCCGGGGTCGATGTCATGGCCGTGTTCGCGGACGGGCAGAAGACGGCGCGCGAGCGGGTGGCGGCGGTCTTCGCGCGGTTGCGCGGCGGGCTGCCCGCCGAGCCGATCGCCGGTTCGGAGATCGAGCCCCTTCGCGCGGCTATCTCCTCCGATGTTGAATCGCAGATCGGGGCCGCGGTCGCCGAAGCGATCGACGGTCTGGGCCGGCGCCTTAACGAGCAGATCCCGTTGTTTGCCCAGGGCAAGGTCGGTGATGCCGAGCGTCGGGCGTTTGTCGTGCGCAGCAGCGCGTATCGCTCGGTGACCGAGCAGATGCGGTCGGCGGCGGAACCGCCGCGCGAGGTGCGGGCGTTCGGCGCTGCGACTGCGGATGTCCTCAAGCAGTCCTCCGAACCGGCGGGCGCGATCAAGGCGCTCGCGGATTGGACGCCGGCGGCGGGGGCGATCCCGGCGTCGAGCGGCGACCCGGCGGCAATCGGGCAGGCTCGGGAGAGCGCACTCGCGGCGACCCGCAACGCGATGGCGATCGTGGCGAGCCGGCGGATCCGGACACTGGCGGACGCGTTCCTGCAGTCGGCCCCGGCGACGGCGGACGACGCCGCGCGACAGGTCTCGCTCGCGGCGGAGTTCGCCGTGGCGGATAACTCGATGCCGCGCTGGACGGTTCCGACTGTGCCGATGTCGGGCGTGACACGGGAGACCACCTTTGACATCAAGTTCCACCCGCAGGCGGCCGCCGCGTTCCTGAACGATTGGCTCACGCTGCGGAGCGCGGTCGAGTCCTCGGGCCAGGGTGCGATGATCCCGCTGATCGGGCGCGACGAGATCCGCGGCCAGCAGGCGTACCGCGTAGGCATCACCGCCGCGGAGGACTACGCGCGTCAGTACGCCGGGTACTGGTCCGGCGATGCGATGGGGCTGATCCGCCCGTCGGTGGCGGACTGGCGCGAGTTCGCCGAGAAGGTGCCGCGGAGCGCCCGCATCGATGTCAAGGGCGAACTCACGGCGTTCCAGCAGCGGGCGGGTGAAGCGCTCGCGCAGATCCCGGCGCCGCTGACGAACGCGCCCTGGTTCCGCGCAGCGCAGGAAGCGCTGGCGGGCGCCTTCAGCGCGATCGAGCGCGACGAGTTCCACACCGAGGCGCAGCAGCAGCTCGACGCGTGGCGCACGCTCTCGACGCAGCCGGCAGGCGTCGCTCGCGACACCCTGCTCGCGGCGATCCGCGAGGGAAGGGCTGATTCGAGCTACTTCCTCGTGTACCGCCCGTCGGGAGCGCGGATCCTGTGGTGGAATCAGTTCACCGAGGCCGGCGTGGCCGCCCTCGTCAACGCGACGCAGAGCGAACTCCGCGATGCCCGCACGCGGCTGATCAACGAGAGCCGCGGTATCCCGCTGGTCCGCGGCGGAGCGGACCCCCGCGACCTCACCCCGGAGGAGGTTGCGCAGGTGCTGCGTGATGCGTCGTTGCTCCGCAGCGCGGTCTCCAACACCGCCGATCCCGCAACGGCTCGCGCAGCCCCCGCGGGCACCCCTCTGGCGGACCTCTTGCGGCAGTTGTCGGGCGCGGATCTGCTGGCCGCGAATCAGCGCGACTGGCTCACGCGGCTGGAAGCGGCCGCGACGATGATGTCGCAGCCGCAGAAGGTGACCGTCGTGTACGATGCGACGCCGCCCGCTGTGCCCGCGGGCACTCCCGGGAGCGATGCCCGTAACCGGTATCGCTACGCGGGCCTCCGCATCGACGGTCAGCCGCAGGGTGATACCTACAACATCGCCACCGGCGCGCCGGTGCCCGACGCGCTCCGCGAGCGGCTCGTCGCGCAGATCCCCGCGGCCGCCAACGCGACCGTGCAGATCACGCTGTACGTCGAACAGCCGTCCGATCCGCGGGCGCGGCCCGATGCGGTGATCACGATGCCTGGGGCCTGGGGCCCGGTGCGTGCGCTGCTGACCGCCGCGGACGGCGGGGCGGCGTACGACGCTGAGTCGAAGGAGTGGCGGGTGCTGGGCCGGACCGAGGATGGCAACCACTACCTCTGGATCCGGCTCGGGTTCGAGAAGGGTGTGCCGGCCGGTGGCGAGTGGCCGGAGGCGGACAACTGGCCGCGATGAAGCGGCTCGACCGATGCAGTGGCGTTGGGGGACGCCGACGATGAGGCAGGAAAGCCGGAGGCTCAATGGCGACCAGGACTGGCGGAACGAGCGGCGTTCGCGTGCATGTGGCCGCGTTCGGCAAACATCCCGGCTGGGATGATCACATCGAGAACATCGGCATGGACTCGGACCGGCTGGTCTGGGTCAAGCGCGTGCTGTACACCGAGGGCCTGGCCGGCAACATCGACTCGGGCGCGTGGGAGCGGCTCGAGGATGCGCAGCGGCTGCCGGGCTTCGGGCATCTGTTCGTCTGGCGGACGCCGGACGGGACCGTGGTCGGCCGGCTCTGGTCGAGCCGCGACGGCAAGGGCCGCACGAAGTACCCGATGGTGGTTTGTGCGCTGGTGAGCGGCGCTTCGCCGGGCTGGGCGGTGCGTGAGGCTCTCCCGCGGCTCGCGCAGGTCGAGACCAAGGTCCGCGAGACCCAGTCCGCCGAGATCGTCCGGCTGGCCATCGGTGAGGCCCGCCGGTCGCTTGAGGACGCCGCCGTGAGCGCATCTGATCTTGGCAACGCCGAGTCGGAGCGGGTCGCTCGACTCAAGCAGCTCTGCGATTCCCCGCGTGTCGCCGCGGAGGGCGATGTCGATCGCGGGCTGACCCGCGTGCTCTATGAAATCGAGCGTGAGATGCTGGCCTTCCGCCCCGGCGGATTGGGCGCCAAGTCAGGTGTCATGGACACCCGCGGGCAGCACATCCGTACTCCGACGATCTCGGATGACCCCGGTGCTTCGTGCCTGGCGTGGCTCTCCTTGTTCGAACGCGAGGTCACTGCGTCGACGCCCGTCCTGCTCATCGAGCCGATCGGCAACGGGCATGTTGATGTGATCGTGGGCGAGCCCAACGCCTCGACGCTGTTCTGCGTGCGGTCCGCCGAGTCGCGGATCCCGCCGGCGACGCAGGTCCCGTACAACATCGATGCGTCCTTCGCCGATGCGGCGCAGCAGCGAATCGGCCGCTGGCGGAGCGGCGTGGCCACCCCGGCGGACCGCGAAGCCGCCATAAAGCCCGAGAAGGAACCCGCCGCGGCCGGCGGCATGCACCCCTGGCTGATCGTCGCGGGCATTCTCGCCGCAGTCGCGATCATCGCGCTGATCGCCCTGAGCGGTGGCGGCGGCGGAGGCCAGGCGAACGGCCAGAAGTCCGCGTCGGACAGCACCGCCCGGACCACGCCCCGGGATCCGGCGCCGACACCCGAGCCATCCCGGTCGGCGGAGCGCACCGAGCCGCCGGCGCGGCCCGAGCCCGCCACGACGCCCGCGCCGACGCCGCCTCGCGAACCGGCGCGGACAGCAGAGCGCCCGCCGGAAGCGCCGGCCGATGGAGACCCGCGGTCCGCGTGGCGTATCGATGAGGCGATGACCGAAGCGCGGACGGGCCTGGAGGCGCTGCGGCGTGCTCCGGCCGGCGAGGTGACGGTGTCGCTGGATCGTCTGGGGCAATCGCTCGCGACCGCGAGCGAGCGGGTTGATGCGGTGCGGGCGCGGTCCTTCGACCCGTCGCAGCGGGCGGCGATCGCGGGGGAGATCGCTTCGATCGATGCCCAGGTGCTCGAGATCCGCGAGCAGATCCGCGCTGCCGCCCGCGATCAGGCGGGCCGCGTCCGCGACTACCTCATGCAGCGTGCGCAGAACCGGATCGCCGAGACCGCCGAGTT
>JBDZUZ010000098.1:0-14900 GCA_040255445.1 Planctomycetaceae bacterium
TTGCTGGTCGAGGAGGATGGGCATCGGTGGTCCGGGATGGTTGGGTTTGGAGCCGGTGGGGTGTGGAGCTGGTGGAGTGTGGAGCTGGTGGGGTGTGCCTCGGCGGGTTTACATGCTGGCTCAGAGCTGTCCGATGTACGCCACGGGGGTGAAGCGCTCGACGACATCGAGGTACCGGGTCATGCAGTCAAGGCCGTCGTCGAGGCTGCGGTAGCAGGACGGGGATTCGGTGCGGAGCGAGGCGTTGTCGATGCGATCGGGGATGTAGACGCGGCTGCGGAGGTCGGCGAAATCGAACTCGACCTTCTTGGCATCGGAGCGGGACATCGTGCGGCCGGTGCCGTGGGGCAGGCAGTTGAGGATCTCCGCCGCGGCGGGGGTGGCTCGGACGATGACGAGGTCGTCGAGCAGGTTCGAGGGGATGACGGCGAGCTCGCCGGGGGCGACGCGTTGCACGCCCTTGCGGATGAGCGTGGCGCCGCCGTCGAGCTCCTCGGTGTGATTGTGGTCGCGGTCAATGCGGTCGGTCTTGTCGTAGAGCGGGCGGAAGCGGCCGAGGCGCTTCTCGGCGATGTCGAGCACGGCAGCGCGGTTGTCGCGGGCCCAGGCGCGGATGCGGGCGAACTCGGTGTCGAACTTGCGCGGTGTGTCCACGAGGTCGTCGACCAGGCCGCTCTCTTTGCGCGAGCCGGTGTGGACGATGAGGCAGAGCGAACCGTCGGTGTGCGAGGCCGCGGCGTCGAGGAAGTGGTTGCCCGAGCCCAGATCGCCCAGGCCTTTGTTGCGGCGCTCGGCGAGGTCGTCGCAGAGGGCGTCCCAGTCGCGGCGGAAGCCGTCGCTCGCGGCATCGGCGCGCGTGAAGCGCGTGCGGACGACGGCCATGCCGCAGCCGACATCGGAGAGGGCGAAGCGGCGCCAGTCGGGCGTGGCGGTAAGGAGGGCGGTTCCGGTGGGGAGCGGGCTCTTGCCGGGGCAGGTGTCGGGGAGGCTGATGATGCGCTGCGCGACCTTGAGCGCGCCCGAGACAGTCAGCCACTGACGGATGGTGTAGTCCGGCTCGCGGGAGAGGTTGGTGTGGAGGGAGGGTGGCATGGCTGGGTCATAAGAAGGTTGAGGGGAGGGTGGGGCAGTCTACAGGGACGGAGCGGGGGCGCGAAGGGCAACGTTGATTCCCTGTGAGGTGGGGGCATGCGGACGGGCGCGGTCTGCGCGAGCTGCTCAAGTGTCGCCGCTGGGGCGGCGAAACTTGAGGCACAGGTTGAGTTCCGGTTCGAGCTGCGGGTTGAGGCTGCTGCTTACAGGTCTTCGCCGCCGCCGGTTGCATCCGGATCGAGCGGGATCGTCGTTCCGGGGACGGATTCGGGCGTCCAGAGTTCGCTGGGTTCCTGGCCGTCGTTCACGAGCCGCAGCATCAGGTAGAGCAGCGTCGAGCCGGTGAAGTAGAAGGAGACCAGGATGGCCGCGGCGATGAGGCGGGGGACCGAGAGCAGGAACGCGAGGATCTCGCCGGCGGCCTGGTCGTTGATGTTGTCGGTCGTAGCGCCAGCGAGGAGGCGGGCGGCGGTGTCGTCGGAGAGTGTGATCCGGGCGGCGTCCCAGGCGATGGTCCGCGTCAGGTTGGCGATCAGGTAGACGATGAACGCGAGCACGACCATCTGCACGATGATCACCAGCAAGTACAGCACGAGGCGGAGCGGGCGGCCGTAGGTGTAGGCGTAGGTCCGCTGGATGCTGTCGAACGCGTCCGCGCCCTCGCAGGCGACGCCCGGCAGCAGCAGCGGCTGACCCGCGACATAGCCGACGACGATGAGCGCTGCCGCGAAGCCGATGATGAGGCTGAGCGCGAAAAGGATCGCGGCGATCACCTGCGTGAACCCCCACCCAAGCGGCAGGCCGAGCAGCGCGATCACCGCGAGCAGCAGCGCGAGGATCAGCACCGGCCCGAGCAGCGCGCCCATGCCGCTGATCAGGTACTGCACGCCAAACGCGAGCGCCCGGGTCCAGGGCATGCGGCGATCGAGGCTGAATTCGAGCGCGGCCGAGCGGCTCACCGCCAGGCCCGCCAGTGTCCAGATCGCGGCGATCGGGAGCAGGATCGCGATCGAGCTCCACGGGGTCGTGGCGAAGGCCGCGGCCGGGCCGCGGGCCGTGATCGAGACGACGCCATCGACGATGGCGAGAAGCTCGAATCGGGCGACCCCGGTGGCGATCAGCTCGACGCCCGAGGCGGCGTGCTGCGTGTAGGTCTCGAGCGGTGCGGGGACTTCAGCGGGGAGCCAGAGCTCGGGCAGGCGGCCGATCAGGCCGATCAGCACGATCGCGAAGAGGGCGATGCCGATGCGGGCGGGCCGGAGGGCGAGTTTGCCGGCCCGCAGCAGCGCGGGCCAGAGGAGCGTGTTGCGCCAGTCGGCGGGGTTGGCGGGGTCGGGCGTCGCGTTGCGGTACGTCGGTGTGGGCGTGCTGGCCATGGGCGTGCGTTCCTGTGCGGGTGGCCTCGGTGCAATCAAGCGTAGTGAATTCCTTATAGTGGGGTAGCGGCGGCGGCGATGGGGTTGCGCGCCGGGCATGAACGACAGGTTTCACGGGTGTCTGGCGGCGGCCGATGGCGGCCGCGGCCGGCGGAAAGGGGCGGGTCGATGGTGATGTGGCTGGTCGCGGCGGCGCTGTTCGTGGTGCTGCTGGTCGCGGTGGTGGGGATGTACAACGGGCTCATCCGCAAGCGGATCGACTGCGACAACGCGTTTTCGCAGGTCGATGTGCAGCTCAAGCGGCGGCACGACCTGATCCCGAACCTGGTGGAGACGGTGAAGGGCTACGCCTCGCACGAGAGCGAGACGCTCGAGGCCGTGATCGCGGCCCGGACGCGGGCGGTCAGCCTCGAGCCCAAGGGCGCGGAGGCCGCCGCGGCGAAGGGCGCGGCGGAGAGCCAGCTGACGGCCGCGCTGGGCCGGCTGTTCGCGGTGGTCGAGTCCTACCCGGACCTCAAGGCGAACACGAACTTCGCGCAGCTCCAGGAGGAACTGGTCAGCACCGAGAACAAGATCGGCTTCTCGCGCCAGCACTACAACGACACGGTGACCAAGTACGAGAACGCGCGGCAGACGATCCCGACCGCGCTGGTCGCGGCGATGTTCAACTTCCAGAAGCGGGAGATGTTCACGATCCAGAACGAGGCGGAGAAGCAGGCGCCGAAGGTGAGCTTCTCGTAAGCGGGGGTTGCGCGTGAGCGGGGTCGAATCGCGGCTATCGGAGGATCTGCGCGCCCGGATCAAGGCGTATCCGGGGGATCTCACATACCTGGATCTCATCCGGCGGAACCGGTGGGAGAGCCTGCTCCTGATGATCGGGCTGATCCTGCTGGCGGGGCTGATCGGCGCGGTGATCGCGGGCGCGGTGGTGGCGAACGGGGGGAGCGTTGAGGCGCTGCTGCCCAGCGCTGCGCTGGGGCTCGCGGCGGGGTTGATCGTCGCGGGCATCGGCGCGTTGTGGAGCTGGTTCGGCGGGTCGAGCGCGATTTTGCGGATGAGCGGGGCGGTGCCGATCGAGAATAGCGCGGACCCCGAGCTGTTCAATGTGGTGGAGGAGATGTCGATCGCGGCGGGGCTGCCGATGCCGGCGGTGTATGTGATCCCCGAGACCGCGCTGAACGCGTTCGCGACGGGGCGGGACCCCAAGCACGCGGCGGTGGCGATCACGACGGGGCTGCGCGAGCGGCTGACGCGCGATGAGCTGCAGGGCGTGATCGCGCACGAGATGGCGCACGTGCGGCACCTGGATGTGCGCTTCGCGATGCTGATGGCGACGATGGTGGGGCTGATCGTGTTCGTGTGCGATGGGCTGTGGCGTATCGCCTTGCACAGCGGCGGCCGGGGCGGGCGCCGCGGCGGCAAGGGCGGGGGCGGGGCGGTGGTCTTCCTCGTCGTGGCGCTCGTGCTGGGAATCCTGGCGCCGATCGTGGCGCGGTTCATCCAGATGGCCTACAGCCGGCGGCGCGAGTACCTGGCGGATGCCGGAGCAGTGGAGCTGACGCGGAACCCGCGGGGGCTGGCTTCCGCGCTCATGAAGTTGTCGGAGGACCGCGAGCCATTGATCGAGAAGGCGAATCGTGGCACCGCGCACATGTTCATCGTGAACCCGTTGTCGAAGATGCGCAAGAGCGGTCAGGCGATCAACTCGGCGTTCAGCTCGCATCCGCCGATCAAGGAGCGGGTGGCAAGGTTGATGGCGTTGGAGCGGTGAGGGGAAGTGGTCGAGTGGTCACGTGGTCGAGTGGTCGAGTGGGGACGAGAGAGCCTTCGGCCCTTCCTGGCGTACTTTGGCGTGTGCTCGGAACGAACCTTCCGGTTCATGCGTGGCGTCGGCGGAGCAGCGACTGGAGCAGTTCCTCCGAGGCCCGGAAGCTGGTCTTTCGAAGCTTGCCGATGGCTTCCGGCAGGTCGACCAATGCCCGCTCGCTCGCGGCCTGCAGAATCGCCAGCGTGCCCACCACGCTCAGACCAAGTTGTCGGGCGACGGCCGTTCCGCGCCGTTCGTCGATCAAGACAGCATCGGCCTGGTGCTCGATGGCGAGCCGGATTGCATCGGTCTCGCCGCGGCCAAGTTGCACGCGAACACTGTCCGAAGTGGGTGCTGCAATAGTCAGCCAGGCCGGAGGAGCGATTGCCCATTCCCGCACCGCCGCTGGCGAGCCTGCGTGCTTCATCTCCTCCAACACGGCCGGTGGAGCGAGAACGCTGGTGAACAGGCGAGGAAGAAGTTCGACTTCCCCGATCAGGACGAGATAGTTGAGCGGCGACGTATCAGATACGACCAGCATCAGCCCAGAAGCTTCCTCAGCCGCTCGGCCTGCTCCCCGAACTCGTCGGGTGTCACCAGATCTTCGACGACATTGTGTCGGGCGAGGATCTCGTCCACCTGCGTCCGGGCGACTCCCAACGCATCGGCGAACTCACCGTGGGAAATGATGCCCTGCCGGTAGAGTTCGACCAGCGCCGCCTCCTTGATCGCGGCCGCGGGATCGCCACCGGCCCGTGTTATCGCGGACTCGAGGCTGGGCGGGATGTTGAAGCTGATGGTCATCGGTGTTTGTCATTCTAGGTCTCCCCCGAATCCCCCCGTTTGCTTCCCCACCCCCGCCGGCCGATGATGTAGCCAATGAGGAAAGCCACCTTCCGCTGGACCTTCATCCTGCTCTGCGGCCTGCTCCTGGGGCCGGCGGTGGCGTACGCGGCATCGGGCCTTCGCGATGGCGATGGCGGGCAGGCGGTGACGCTGCTCGTCGGGCCGCCCCTCTTCGCGGGGCTGGGAGTCGCCATCCTCGCGCTGGGGGCCGCGGCGGTGCTCGGGGCGCTCGGGTCGGCCGCGTTCTCGCTCCAGACCGGCACGCTCTCGGCCGGGCTCATGCTCGCGTGGACGAGTTGGCGGATGGGCACGATGGACGATGTGATCCGCCGTGGCGGCTCGCCCGTCTGGCTGGCGATCGAGGCGGTGATCACCGGCGTGATCGGCGTCGGCGTCGTGGTCCTGATCGAACAGATCGCGCGGCAGCGGCAGGCGGCGATCGAGAAGGCGGTGGGGGTGCCGCGGCCGGCGCCCGGCCCGCTGGGCTTCTTCATCTGGCTCCGACCCGGGGATGCCGCGGCGGCCCCACTCGGCACGGGGCTCGTGGTCGCCGTTGTGACCGCGGCCATTGCTGGGTGGATCGTGACGATCGGCCCGCTCAAGGGCCAGGCGATGCTGGGGACGACGGTCGCCGCGCTCGCCGCGGGTTTCGTCGCCCAGTCCACGGTGCGGACCAAGGGCGTGATCCTCACCCCAGCGCTCATCGCCGCGGCGGTGGCGATCGTCGGTGTTCTCGGGCCCGTGGCGGCGATGGTGATGCACGGCGGCGGCCTTCGCGAGGCTCTGTATGCCGGACAGCTAGTCCCGCTGGCGTACCCGATCCCGCTGGACTGGGTCGTGGGTGCGCTCTTCGGCGGCCCGCTGGGGCTGTCGTTCGCCGGGCTCCATCTGGACGCCCGCCAGCCGAAATCGGCCTGATTTCAGCGGCGCGGCGTCTCCTCTGCGATGCACGCGGCATCCCACTGTTGCGAATCCTCGGCAGCGGCCGCGGCGAAGCACTGCTGCTGACGTCGGCGGAACGGCCTTTCGCCGCCGCGGCGCGATTCGCGACGAGAGGACCTACGCTCATGATCCAGGACTCGATCGAAGGAAGCATCATGCCCACTCGCCGCGGCCACGCCGCGAACAACGACTCAGCAGCCTCCAAGCCCGCCGGCGGCCGCGTTGCCGGGATGCCCGATGTCCAGGCCACTTCCGACAAGCGCCGCATCGCGATCGACCGCGTCGGCGTCAAGGAGATCACCTACCCGATCCGGCTGAAGACCCGCGAGGGCGGCGAGCAGACGACGGTCGCGAAGGTGAACATGTACGTCGCCCTGCCGCACTACCAGAAGGGCACGCACATGAGCCGGTTCCTGGAGGTCTTGAACGACCACACCAGCGAGCCGATGACGCCCGACAAGATCCCGGCGCTCGCCCGAGCCATCTGCAAGCGGCTCAACGCCGAGGAGGCCCACTTCGAGGCCGAGTTCACCTACTTCATCAAGAAACTCGCCCCGGTCACCGGGCAGCCGGGCCTGATGGACTACCAGGTGCGGTTCGAGTGCACGGCCAACGGCACCGACGACTTCATCATGTCTGTCGCCGCCCCCGCGACGAGCCTGTGCCCCTGCTCCAAGGAGATCAGCGAGTACGGCGCCCACAACCAGCGCTGCCGGATCGAGGCCAAGGTTCGGTTCGAGGGCATGATGTGGATCGAGGACCTGGTCGAGCTGCTCGAGAAGGCGGCTTCCTGCCCGGTCTTCGCGGTCCTGAAGCGGCCCGATGAGAAGTGGGTGACAGAGCGAGCCTTCGAGAACCCCAAGTTCGTCGAGGACATTGTCCGCGACCTGGCGCTGGGGCTGGAGGGCGAGGACCGGGTGACCTGGTACTCGATCAACTCGGAGAACTTCGAGTCGATCCACAGCCACAACGCCTACGCCCAGATCACGCGGGACAAGTCCGTCGAGCTCGAAGGCGACGAGGACTGATCCGCGGGCGGGTCTTCATGGCCCGGGCACGACTGAAGACCTGACCGAAAACCTGATCCGCCGCGGAAAATCGCGGTACTTGGCCGTCGCGGCCGATCGTACGATCAGATGCGGCGGCCGCTTTCTTGGCATGGGCTTGGTAGGGCTCGGGTGGGGGTGAGGTACCGCCGCGGTATGGAGGCCGCGGGCAAGGTCGCGATGACACGGGCGTGATTCGGCAACTGATCCCCAGCATGTTCATCCGCCGGCTGCTGCTGCTGCTGGCGGTCATGGCCGCGCCGATGGTGGCGCTGACCATGCAGCTCTACCGCCTGACCGTGGTGCGGGGTGATGAACTGCGCGCTGAGGCCGAGCAGCGGCTGGTGCGGCGGCAGTGGACACCCACGGTCCGGGGGACGATCCTCGATCGCAAGGGTCGGATCCTGGCGCAGGAGCGGCCCAGCTATGACATCGCGGTCGACTACCGCGTGCTGACGGGCGTCTGGGTGCGGGACCGGGCGCTGCGGGCCGCGCGGCGATCGGTCGGCGCGGGGTGGGTGGAGCTCAAGGCCGAGGCGCGTGACTCGCTCGTTGACCGGTACCTGCCGGTGTACGAAGCACATCTGGAGCGGGCGTGGGATCGCATCGCGCTGACCGCGGGGATCCCCCGCGAGGAGCTCGAGCGGCGCAAGAGCGCGATCGTGACCGAGATCGAGCGGCGGCACGCGGACATCGCCCAGCGTCGCCGGGGCGCCGAGATCGAGGCGGCTCGTGCGCGGGGCGATGCGCTCACCGATGCGCAGCTCCGGCAGATCGACCGCCGGGCTGCGCAGCCGATCGCCGAGCAGCGGGCCCCGCATGTCGTCGCAGCACGCGTCGGTGACTCGGTTGGGTTTGCGTTCCAGCTCCTGGTTGGTGAAGAGGCCGAGCTCGAGCTTCCCGAGCGTGATACCGCGGGGATGGATGTTGTCGACCGTGTCGAGCTCCTGCCGGGGCTGCAGGTCTGGGACGGCGGCGACCGCGATTACCCGCTCGAGACCGTGACGGTCGAGATCGATCGGTCGAGCTTCCCCGGCCTGCTCCGAGCCGCCGCAACGCAGAAGGTCACCGTCGATGGTGTGGGCCTGCACATGCTGGGCCGGTTCCGTGATCGGGTGTACCGCGAGGACGCCGCAGCGCGCGAGGGTTACCTCGAAGAGCACCCGGCGGTGAAGGCCGCGGCGTTCGCATCGGGTGTTGATCGGGGCGCGTACCGCGACGGCGACCGCATCGGCGAGACGGGGCTCGAAAAGGCGCAGGAGCACCACCTCCGCGGCCTCCGCGGCATGCGCACCCGCCGTCTTGATACCGGCGAGGAGGAAGTGCTCGAGCCCGTCGCCGGGCGCGATGTGCAGCTCACGGTCGATGCCATGCTGCAGGCCCGTGTTCAGGCGCTGATGTCACCGGAGGTCGGCCTCTCCATCGTGCAACCGTGGCACGGCCAGGAGAGCGACACGCAGCCGCCCGGCACCGCGCTGAACGGCGCAGCGGTCGTGCTCGATATCGATACCGGCGACATCATCGCCATGGTCTCGACGCCGACCTACTCGCGCGACCAGTTGATCAACAACCCCGATTCGATCTTCGAAGACCGCGTCAACCTGCCCTTCATCAACCGCGCGGTGAGCAAGCCCTACCCGCCAGGCTCGATCATCAAGGCGCTCGTGCTCGCGGGCGCGATCGACCGCGGCAACTACAGCACCGCGCAGCGCATCGCCTGCACCGGCCACGCCTTCCCCAACAACCCCGAGATGTTCCGCTGCTGGATCTACAAGCGCTACAGCACCACGCACTCTGTGACGTTCGGGAACGACCTGGACGGGTCGGATGCGATCTGCGCATCCTGCAACGTGTTCTTCTTCCAGCTGGGCCGGCGGCTGGGTGTGGACGGCATCACCGAGGTCTACCGCGAGTTCGGTGTCGGCGAGCGGTGGGGGCTGGGCATCGGTGACTTCGAATTCCCCGGCACGATCGGGGCAGACAACGACCCTTCCAAGCTCGCCGTCGGCGATGCGATGCAGATGGCGATCGGTCAGGGGCCGGTGGCGTGGACCCCGCTGCACGCGGCCGATGCCTACGCGACGCTCGCCCGCGGCGGCGTGCGGATGACGCCGCGGATCGTCATGGGCCGCGAGCGATCTGAGCCCGTCGACCTGGGGCTCGACCCGCGCGGCATCGCCATGGCGATGGACGGTTTGTACCGCGCCGTCAACGACGACCGTCACAGCACCGGCCACCACATCACCTTCGAGGCCGGGCGCGAGAAGATCTTCAATGTCCCGGGCGTTCGTGTCTGGGGAAAGACGGGCACGGCCGAGGCTCCTGATCTGCGCATCGACCCCGACGGCGACGGACCGCAGCCGCCGGTCACCGTCAAGAAGGGCGACCACTCGTGGTTCGTCGTGCTTGCCGGGCGCGACCGCCCGCGCTACGCGATCGCCGTCGTGATCGACTATGGCGGCAGCGGCGGCAAGGTCAGCGGCCCGATCACCAACCAGATCATCCACGCGTTGATCGCGGAGGGGTACCTCTAGTGGCGACCGCGGAGGGAAGCGGCGACTGGGGGCTGGTCCGCCTGGTGACCGGCGCGGTCGACACCGCGCGCCGCGGCGGGTTCGCATGGCTCGCGGTCGGCGCGGCGATGGCCCTGTCGCTGATCGGGATCTACTCGATCGATGTCGCGACGCAGCTCGAGCCGACCGGGCTGCAGGAGCTCTCCGGCCCCGCGCTGCGGCAGCTCATCTATCTTGCCGTGGGCCTGATCGCCTGCATCACCGTCGCGATCCCGAACTACCGCGTCTACGGCTATGCATCGGGCGTGCTCTTCGCGATCGGCGTTGTGCTGCTGATCTTCCTGCTGATCCCGTTCGTGCCCACCAGCATCGTGCGGCCGCGCAACGGCGCGCGGGCGTGGATCGACCTGGGGCCGATGGACTTCCAGCCCTCCGAGGTCGCCAAGATCGGCTATGTGCTGCTGCTGGCGTGGTACCTGCGCTTCCGCAAGAACCACCGCACGATCGGCGGCCTGCTGCCGCCCGCGATCATCACGGGCATCCCCGTGGCGCTCATTACGCTGCAGCCCGACCTGGGCCAGGCCGCGCTCTTCATCCCCGCGCTCTTCGCCGTGCTCGTCGCCGCGGGCGCCAAGCTCAAGCACCTGACCGTGATCGTCTTGATCGCGACCATGGCCGCGCCCGCGGCGTACCCGATCCTGAAACCCCACCAGAAGGAACGCTTCGTCGGCCTCATCAAGCAGTTCACCGGCGATGAGAGCAGCTCGCAGGACATCAATTTCCAGAGCGTCGGCGCCCAGCGGCTCGCCGGCGCTGGCGGCGTCGAGGGCGTGGGCGACGAGCACGCCCGCGTGCTCCTGCACTTCAACGCCCTGCCCGAGCGGCACAACGACATGATCTACGCGGTGATCGTGAACCGCTTCGGCCTCGTCGGCGGGCTGGCGGTGCTGGGGCTGTACCTGGTCTGGTTCATCGGTGCTCTGGGGACCGCCGCGGCGTGCCGCGAGCCCTTCGGGCGGCTGATCTGCGTGGGGCTCACGGGGTTCATCGCCGCCCAGGTCGCGATCAATGTCGGCATGAATCTCGGGCTCGCCCCGATCATCGGGATTACGCTCCCCTTCGTGAGCAACGGCGGTTCGAGCATGGTCACGGTGTGGATCATGTGCGGCCTGATCCTGAACGTGGCGCTGCACCGGCCCAGCTACTCGCTGCGCAAGAGCTTTGAATATGGTGACGACGAATGAGTGAACGGCGTGGCGGCAAGGGTGATGGTCGCAGCATGGGTCCCCGCGGTGGGCAACGGTCGCGTCCGCCCGCGCCCGGTGCATCGCCCCGCGCACCCGGCGCAGCGCCTACGCGGCGTTCTGCACCGTCACGGAGCGAGCCCGCGCGGCCATCTCCGTTGCCCGACCTCGCCGCGCTCGCGCCGATCCCGGCGCCGCAGGCCTTCATCGAGGCCGCCGCGGCGATGGGCATCGAGTTCGATGCCGGCGATCTTGAGAAGCTCGGCCGCTATCTCGCGATGCTCCTCGCCGCGAACGAGGCGATCAATCTCACGGCGATCAAGGAAATCGATGCGGCGTGGGAGAAGCACATCCTCGACAGCCTCACACTGCTGCCCTACCTGGCAGAAGTTGAAGAAGGCACGACGCCGCGCGTGATCGATGTCGGCTCGGGCGGAGGCCTGCCCGGCCTGCCTCTCGCCTGTGCGCTTCCGACACACCAGTTCACGCTCCTCGAAGCCACCGAGAAGAAGGCCGAGTTCCTGCGCCAGGCCGCCACAGCGCTCGGGCTCACCAACGTCGCCGTCGTCGTCGAACGCGCGGAGGTCGCAGCACAGGACCGTGGGCAGAAGACGCACGAAGGCCGCACGGGCGCGATGCGTGAGGCCTTCGACTTCGTCACCGCCCGCGCTGTTGGCCGCCTCGCCACCCTCGCCGAACTCACCGCCGGCTTCGCCGAGATCAACGGCCGCCTGCTCCTGATCAAGGGCCAGGCCGCCGCGGAAGAACTCGAGGAAGCCGCGGCCGCGCTCCACGAACTCAAACTCGTCCACGCCGGGACGGTCGACACACCCACCGGCCGCATCGTCGTGCTCGAGAAGCGCTCCGCGACACCGCGCCTCTACCCCCGGCGCGACGGCGAGCCCAAGCGGTCACCCCTGGGCGTGGGCAAAGCCGCGCCGAAGAAGTAGCCGCGCACGAGACGATACTTCCCGTGCCATCAGGGTCCGCACCGCGCCCCACCGCCGATCCGCGAGGATCGCTCCCGCGGACCCTGATGGGTTGGGCGCACGTTCCACAGACACCCCGCTAAAGAAAGAGCCCCGCGACGTGCGCCGCGGGGCTCCTGATCCATTCACAGTTACGTCGTGGTCAGCGACTCAGCGGCGACAACGCACGCCAACCAGCCCGCCCAGCGCCAGCAGCCCCGCCGTGCCCGGCGCCGGGATCCGCGCCACCCACGTCTGCGTGTTGCCCGGGCCGCCGATATTGCCCCAGCCCGTCAGCCACTGCCCGTCCGCGGAGATCGCGCTCACGAACGAGAAGTTGAAGTTCGGGTCGAACGCGACGCCGTTTTCCTCGAGGAAGAGCGCCACGCTCATCGTGCCCACGCCCTCGGCCCAGATGAAGCCGCGCCCGAAGGTCGCCGGGCCGGTGCCCCAGGTGCCGCCGCCGATCAGCGTGCCGTCCCCGTTGACCGCGGCCGCGGCCATCCGCTGCGCAGCGCCCGAGGCCAGGTTCGGGAGAGCCTGGTAGGTGTTGGTGACGGTGTTGTACCGGTACGCGTTGCCCGCGGAGAAGAAGGAGCCGATGCCCATGCCGACGACATAGACACCGTCGTCAGAAACGTCGAATGCTTCCTGCGCCGGGTTCGCGCCGTTGAAGATCAGTTCCTGCACACCGTTGACCCAGGCCGCGCCCTGGCGACCTGCGCCGTCCTGCCAACCCGCAACGACCGAGCCATCGAAGCTCGCCGCGTTCGCCCGCGAGGAGTTGCCGACCGTGGCGGTGCCCAGATCGATCACGCCGGTGCCTTCGCGCCACTGCATCGCGTGCGCATCGGCCGTGCCTTCCGTCGTCCAGCCGAGGCCGACGACATTGCGGCCGTCGCCCGACATACCCCATCCGCTCGAGACCGAGGAGTCGATCTGCGTGCCGATCGTCGGGATCGCGCCGAAGCCCTGCCACACACCGGTCGTGCGGTCGTACCGCCCCATCTCGTGGTAGTTCTGCACGGCGTTGAAGACCGTGCCGCCGATGTAGCGGCCGTCGTTGGAGATCGTCGCCCGCCCGCCGACACCCTGCCCGGCCGACACGCCGCCGATCAGCGATGCGCCGCCGTTGGCGGTCCACGCGAAGTACTGACCGCCCGAAGCCAGGGCGCTCCCCGACACGACACCGTTGTTGCTCACACCTTCGCTGATCCCGAAGTTGGGGCTGACGGTCCAAAACTGGGCGGAGGCGACGCTGGTCATGGCCGCCGCGGCGAGGAGCGATGCGATCGTCGTGGTCTTCATCTCTTGGATCTCCAGTGTCGCGGGATCGACCGGCCCGCGTGCCGGGGGCTGCGCCCCTGGTCTGGTGTTCCGACCGGCCGACTCGGAAACGGCGAAGGCGGCGGGTCGGGGGAGTGGGTGCGGCGGGCCATGCCGCGGACTGTCATCCTGATGGGTGCCACCATACCGGGGCGGAACTTCCCTCGCAAGTTTCCCCAGGGAAAATTTCCGAGATAATTGCGAGCGGCCGAAATGCCGCTACCATGCTCCAAACGGTCATTATGCCACAACCGTTGCCTGAACAGGGGATTCGCCCGCATGCCCATGACCAAGACCCCGAGCTTCACTGAACACTGCCGCGAGGCCGTCCTGGGCCTCCGTGGTGCGCTGCTCGAGGTCTACCGGGAAGTCGACGCCGACCCCGCCCGGCCGCAGGATGTCGCCCGCCGCTTCCGGCTCAACAAGAACCTGACGTGGAAGGTCGCGCGGATCCTTCAGACCGAGGACGCCTTCGATGCGGTGCCGCTGATCCCGGGTATGGGCGGGCTCGACATCTTCATCGATGCCATGGCCAGCGCCGGCGCGAGCACGGATTCCGTGGACCGCCTCCGCACCGCGGTGCAGGCCTTCGAGCGGATGGTCGAGATCCATGTCGGCGACCGCGCTTCGCTCGAACTCATGCTCGACAGCATGGGCGGGGCGAGCAGCCAGCTCGAGAAGAGCCGCAAGCTCGCGTACCGCGGCAACACCGGTCTCTGGGGCGTGCAGGCCGCCGCCCGCGTGACTGCACAGTTCCTCGCGCCCAACGCGGACAACCCCGACATGCTCGATGCCGCGCAGATCGCCGGCATGGTGCGGGTGCGCCGGCTCCGCCAGATCCCGCGGTGGTCTGTCTTCCGCATCGGCCGGTACGCCGATGCATCCAAGGCTCCCGAACGCTTCGCGATCGAGCCGGGCGAGAGCGAGTGCCCCGGGCTGATCCGCAGCTCCTGCCGCGGCCAGATGCCGCAGATCCACATCAGCGAACGCGACGACGGCGTCTTCTACGAGCTGGGCGATGGCCCGGTCGGCCGCACCGGCGAGTTCTCCTGCTACTTCGGTTTCGGGTACCGCGCTTTCGTGCCGCGGTACGCGCGGACGCCCGACCCCAGCGCATCGCTCTACTCGGCGGTGAGCATGCCCGTCGAGAGCGTGCTCTTTGATCTCTTCGTGCACCGCGATCTCCCCGAAGCGCGGCGGGCCGAGTCCGCCGTCTACGGCCGGCCGTGGGGCGAGGCCGGTCGCACCGATGAGACCTCGCGGCTGCCGATCAACGAGCGGATCGTCGATCTCGGGCGAGGCGCCTCGGTCGCGACGCCGCTGAGCCCCGAGTACGCCGGTGTGATCGCCCAGACGTTCGCGAGCGCGGGTTGGTCACCGGCCGACTTCCACTGCCTGCGGCTGGTGGTCGAGTTTCCGCCGATGCCGTCCACGATCGCGATGCGGTTCCAGCTCGAGCGCAAGCCCGCGGGGTGAGCGGCCACGTGCACCCGTGAAGGTCGCACGCCCGTCGCACGCCCGTCGCTCGCACACCCGTACATAGCCCTATTCGCCCTGCTATCCTCAGGCCGTGATCGAGGCCGCGGACATCCTCGCCCCCGGTGGTGTGCTCTCCGAGCGCCTCGGCGCTCACTTTGAGCCCCGGCCGCAGCAGGGGCAGATGGCGACCGCCGTCGCCGAGGCGATGGAGAACCGATCGCACGTACTGCTCGAGGCGGGCACGGGCATCGGCAAGAGCTT
>JBDZUZ010000260.1:0-2851 GCA_040255445.1 Planctomycetaceae bacterium
GCGAACACCGATGCGATCTACCGCGTCGTCGCGTTCAAGCTCACCAACCCCTTCACCGCCTACACCGATGCGCCCGATTCGCAGGGCGGCGACAACGAGAACGACGGCGAAGAGATCACCATCAACGGCGACCTCACCAACGCGAACACCGATGCGATCTACCGCGTCGTCGCGTTCAAGCTCACCAACCCCTTCACCGCCTACACCGATGCGCCCGATTCGCAGGGCGGCGACAACGAGAACGACGGCGAAGAGATCACCATCAACGGCGACCTCACCAACGCGAACACCGATGCGATCTACCGCGTCGTCGCGTTCAAGCTCACCAACCCCTTCAACCGCCCCGTGCAGCTGAGCGAGTCGGCGTTCACGGACTCGCAGTACTACAACGCGGCCGACGGGCAGTTCCCCCCGGTCGATCACACGCCCGATTTCCACTACATCCAGTGGGGCGACAAGTACTTCCAGCTCGCGGCTCTCGAGGAAGTGACCTACGTCACCAACGAGGAAGCAACCGCCGCCCGCAGCGCGGGGCTCCCCGCCGTCGGCGACACCGCGCAGTTCGGCATGTACATCCAGCCCGCCGGCTCGCCCGACATCATCACCCTCAACCCCATCGTCATCCCCGCGGGCAAGACCGTGGTCTGCTACGCCGTCAGCCAGGTCCCGCGCAAGATCCTCAACGACCGCATCGTCCCCCTCGACCCGCAGCTGCAGAGCCAGCCCGCGGCAAAGATGCGCGGCACCATCATCAACGCGATCGAACGACAGATCGGCCTGGGCTCGACTGACATCCACGGCGTCTACTGGGTCCCCGAGTTCCGCCCGGAGAGCCTGGGCACCGGCCGCATCGATCTGCCCGGTCAGAACGAGCTGCGCACGCTCGTGCCGAGCGGCGATCCGGCCGTGTACCTCTGGCGGACCGTCCGCACCGGGACCGAGGCCATCGCGGATCAGACCATCTCGACGCCGGGCTCCTTCTGGGACGGCACATCGCCCCGCCAGCGCCCGCAGGAGGTCCCGCCCCGCAACTTCACCGAGAACGACCAGCTCATCGACCGTCTCCGCGTCCCCACCGGCGCGGGGTTGGACCGTCGCCTGAGTTCCGGAAACCAGGATGTCACAGGCACCGATGCACAGTTCGATGACACCGGGTACTCGATCACCCTCTGGGCGAGCGTGCGACGCAAGTCTGATCCGCGGCCCGGCGGCCAGGAGCCGCCCGAGGGCGCCATCCCCGGGTACTGCATCGAGCCCAAGGGCTCGTTCGGCTGGAACGATGGATCGCGCGACACAGTGGGCCTCGGCAGCCTCAGTTCGTCCGACTTCACCTCCTACGACGGCGGCGCCCGCACGCTCCTGAGCTGGGGCAACGCGATGCGGATCAGCGCGATCGAGCCCGATGTGGCGAGCGCGCCCGGCCGGATCAGCGGCACCCCGATCGGGAATCCGCAGCGAGCATCCGGTACGCCATACGAATCGATCTACCCGCACATCTACATCAACGGCGAGGGCTACGAAGCGCCGCTGAACCCCAACGATGCTTCATCGCCGAGGGTCTCGACGCTCCGCCTCGCCGACATGCTCCTGCCGATCGGCGTGGGGCCGATGTATAGCCCCATCACGCCCCTCAATGGCAACATCCGCGACCCGGAACTCGACCGCCGCACCACGCTGGGCGAAGCTCTCGCGATGGCGCTGGGGTACCAGGAAGGCACACCGCTCAACCCCCTCGACCCGCTCCGACTCTTCGTCCCCGAGCCGGTCGGGGGCAGCTCCCGCATCGCATTCGACCGCGGCGGTCTGCGGCTCGATGCGTTCGCGCCCTTCGAGGACGACGACAGCGACGGCGTCTACACAGCGCCCTTCGAAGGCGGCAGCGACGTCCGCCGCTGGCTGGCGATCCCGCTGGGCATGGCCGTGCTCGACAACTTCACGGCTTCGCCCGGCGGCGTCGAATCGCTCACCCGCGCGGTGCCCGGCCAGATCAACATCAACACCGCCACGCTCCCCGTGGCGCGGGCGCTGCCGATGCTCAGCCCGCCCCCCAACAACGATGTCACCGGCCAGCCCTGGTGGTGGTGGGCCGGCGGGCAGCTCGACGAGCGAGCTGACATCGCCGCGGCCGTCCTCGGTTACCGCGACCGCGTCGACTTCGACGTGCGCCCGCAGAGCGCCATCGGCGGCATCATCACGTTCCAATTCAGCGATGCCGTCGTGGGCGGTGGAGTCGTTGATCCGTCAGACGCCGCGACCTGGAGCGGCCGTTATGCCTCGACACTGATCCCCGGCCTCAACGAACAGCCCGGCTTCCGGACTGTCGGCGAGTTGCTCTTGGTCAAGATCCGCAACGGCTTCAACTTCGATGTGCCGATCAACATCGACTACCTCGGCTATGACAACCGCAACCTCGACCGCGTCGGCGTCACCTCCGCGGTCAACCCGGCGCAGGGCGGCAACCCCGCGACCGTCTACGACGAACTGGCCGACGACTACACCGAGCAGTTCGCGGTCTTCAACGGCGTCGCGAACTCTGTGACGACCCGCTCCGACTACTTCGCCGTCTACTTCGTGGTCCACGGGTATCAGGAGTCCGATGTCAACAACCTCGGCCCCAACGACCCGATGGTCCCCTCGATCGCCCGCCGTTTCATGATGGTCATCGACCGGTCGAACGTGACCGAACGCGGCCAGCGCGGCCAGGTCGTGCTCTTCAAGGAAGTGCCCTACAGCTACTGACCCGCCGCGGCGGACAACCCAGCAGCCCCCCAAGGCCCCGGCGCCCGCGCCGGGGCCTTTTTCGTGGTGTGCCGAGCATGTTCGATCACCCGGAGGTGGAAGTCCTCTGGCC
>JBDZUZ010000261.1:0-2848 GCA_040255445.1 Planctomycetaceae bacterium
CTGCCAGCGGTCGAAGAAGAACGGGATGTCGTCGCCGTCGACGCCGCCCGAACCATCGACATCGCCGCACGGCGCGCCGGCTTGCCAGTCGCTGAAAAACGCGCTGATGTCATCGCCGTCGACACCGCCGGACTCATCGTAATCCGCCGCGCAGGGCGGGCACCCGGTCGAGGGCGGGAAGCATGCGCCGGTGAGCATGATCGTGTAGGAGCCGCCGCTGAAGCCGCCGCCGGTCCATGAGCCGACCTGGCCGGCCGCGCCCGGGCCGTCGGGCGGACGCTCAGCGGCGAAGGGCATGTTGTTCCAGATCAGCATCCCCGAGCCATCGTTGGCGTCGTTGTTGTACGTGCTGATCGCCAGGTAGTACGTCCCGCTGCCTGGGATGAGCGCGTTGCTCAGCGTCGACTGCAGCCCCAGGCCGCCGGGAGGCGTGTCGTCGTTGTGCGTGACGCCCGTGCCATCGGGCCGGAAGAGCCACAACTGCGTGTCGATCGTCGTGCCGGTGCCGGTAGTCGTGGCGGAGAAGTTCGCGGCGTCGCAGATATCGATCTGGTACATATCGACATCGGCCGAGGTCTCGATCACGCCGCGCAGAAGCCTGAGCGTGCCGGCGCCTCCGGGCCTCTGGGCCGTGGCGGGAAGATCGCCCGCATCGTGCGGCTCGACCCACTCATCGGGAGCGGGCGGCCGCACGGTATCGCGGACGAGGATGAGATCGAACGTGTTGTTGGCGGTGCTGGTGCTCGACACATCCCAGTTGGTGTCGTTGAAAGTGGTGTTGAAGTTGCCCAGCGCGAGGTAGTAGTCGCCGGGCGGCAGTTCGCCGTCCCGCCCGTCGTGGTCGACGCCGCCGGGCAATGGACGCGAGGGGAATGTGGCGCCGAAGGACATCGCGCTGCGCAGCCCCGGGCCGTCGTCATCGTCGTCGGCGATGCGATTCCCCGCGGCGTCATAGAGCCCGATCTCGCTGTCGCCGACGGATGCTTCGGTCCAGATGTCGAGATACCGCCGCGGTTGTTCGGACACGTTCGGAACGTGGAACTGGTACCAGACGATCGCGCCGCCGTCGACGGCGATACCGCTGAGCCGGGTTTCTCCCGGTGTCAACTGTCCAAGGTCTATCGCGGCGGGCTGCGCGGACGCCGCCGCGGCGAGTGCGCAGGTACCCACGGCGCCGATCACGATTCGTGGCCTCAGCATCATCTTCTCCTGAATGTGTGGCCTCTGGCCGCATCGCCAGGGGCCCGATGTCGTCCATCGGACGCGGCGGCCAGGATGCGATGGATCCCCCCCTTGGAGATCACCCAGTTTGACACCGTACCTGCCCGGGCCGGGGAACTCACGTGAATTTCGCTCGTGGAGATCCGAGCGAATTGCGAACAGGTGGGAGCGTAGGCTGCTTGGCGCGAACCGTGCCTAGATGAAAAAGGGGCCCGCCAAGACGGCGGGCCCCCGAAAGGGACGCATCAGACTCGCTGCTGCTTAGTTGCAGCCGCCCGCCTGCCAGCGCTCGAAGAAGAACGGGATGTCGTCGCCATCGACGCCGCCCGAGCCGTCGACATCGCCGCACGGCGCGCCGGCCTGCCAGTCGTTGAAGAAGGCGGTGATGTCATCACCGTCGACACCGCCGGACTGATCGAAGTCCGCCGCGCAGGGAGCACAGCCGGTGCCGCCGGGGAAGCACGCGCCGGTCAGGTTGATGGTGTAGGCGCCCGAGGAACCGCCGCCGGTCCAGGAGGCGATGTCGCCGGCGGCGCCGGGGCCGTCGGGAGCGCGCTCGGTGTTGAAGGGCGTGTTGGCCCAGATGAGCTGGCCGAACTCATCGTTCGGGTCGTTGTTGTACGTCGAGATCGCGAGGTAGTACGTGCCCGTAGAGGGGACGAACGTGCTCGTCAGCGTCGACTGCAGCCCCAGGCCGCCGGGAGGCGCGTCGTCGTTGAACGCGACGCCCATGCCGTTCTGGTCGAAGAGCCAGAGCTGCGTGTCGATCGAGGTCGTGCCGACCGTCGTCGCCGAGAAGCCGAACTGATCGCAGATCTCGATCTGGTACATGTCGGCATCGCTGGGATCGATGACGCCCTGAATGCTGCCGAGGCTGCCCGAGCCCGAGGGGACCTGCGCGAAGGTGGGCAGGTCGCCGGCATCGCCGCTCTCGATCCAGCGGTCCGCCGGGGGCGGCGTCGGGCCGGTCACCGAGATCTGCATGTTCGAGCCCAGGCCCGGCTGCGAGGAGCCGAAGTTCGCGGCGTAGATGTAGTAGGTGCGGCCGCCGGTCATCTGCACGTCGATCGTCGAGCGAAGACCGCAGGCGTCGTCGTTGCAGGCAATCGAGACCAGCGAGTTGCAGGTGCCGTCCGAGGCCTCGTACACCTCGAGCACCGTGTCGCCCACGGTGCACTGCGGCGCATCAGCAGTGCACGTCGAGAGACGGGCGATACCGTCCTGCGCGGCGGTGATCTTGTACCACACCGAAGCGTTCGAGGTGGTGCACGAGGACGGGAAGTCCGGCGTCGCGCTGGAGATATCAACCGGCGCGGTCAGGAACGGGAACGGCCCGTTCGACGGGATCTCGATCGCGTTGAAGCAATCGTCGTTCGAAGGGGGCGGGGGCGGGGGCGGCGGGGTGCCGACCGTGAAGACCAGGTCGAAGAAGTTGTCCGCGGTCGCGGTGCTGAACACGTCCCAGTTGAAGTCGTTGAATGTCGTGTTGAAGTTGCCCAGAGCGAGGTAGTAGCTGCCGGCGAAGAGATCGCCGTCGCGGCCGTTGCCGGGCGCGCCAGTGCCCACCGGCGGACGGGCCGATGTGGCGCCGAACGAAAGCGCCGAGCGCAGCCCGTCGCCGTCATCG
>JBDZUZ010000099.1:0-14590 GCA_040255445.1 Planctomycetaceae bacterium
CGCCCGGACGGCGGTAGGAGGCACAGCGGCGCAATCACCGCACGCCGCCGTCCGAACGATCCGGCGCTGCGCCACGTGCGCCCAACACATCGGCAAAATGCCGATGCCACGGAACGCCTCCCGACCCCGAAAGGGGTCGAGGGGCGTAGCCACGGGTGGAGCACGCCGGGCGCAGCCCGGTGTGCGCAACCCGTGGAAGGAGTCGCGCAGCATCAACTGCCCCGAAGGGGCAGAGGAATCGAACTTCTGCCCGCGCACCAACTCCTCTGCCCCTCAGGGGCAGCAGACCCAGGAACCAAGGAAGAACGCACCGCCCGCCTCCACGGGTTCCGCACGGTTCGCTCCGCTCATCGTGCTCCACCCGTGGCTACACCCCGCTGCCCCTGACCGGGGCAGAAAGGCATCAGACACGCGCGATTACCGCTCCGCCCGCTGCGACCCCGGCCCGAACGTCAAGACGTTCTTCCCCTGCCGCTTGCTCCGCAGCGCGAGCTGATCCGCGCGAGCGAGAAGCTCTTCCGGCGTCGAGCCGTCCCACGGGAATGTCGCGAGCCCGCCCGATATCGTCAGCGTCGATGGCGTGCCCGCGAGCTTGGGGAACGTGTGCTCGCCGATCTGCTTCTGGAAGCGCTGCGCGATCTCCGCCACGCTCTCGGGGGGCTTGCTGCCTTCCTGCCGCGGGCCCTCGGGATCGTGGAAGATCACCGCGAATTCATCGCCGCCGATGCGGCAGACGCGGTCGGTCGGGCGGATGCAGCTGCGCAGCAGCCGCACCGTCTCCGTCAGGATCTCATCGCCCGCCTCGTGCCCGAATTTGTCGTTGTACTGCTTGAAGTCATCGATATCGAAGACCATCAGCGTGAACGACCGCCGCGTGTTCCGCGCCTGCTCGATCGCGCTCCCCAGGAAGCGATCGAAGTACCGCCGGTTCCACGCGCCCGTGAGCGGGTCGGTGAACGCCGCGGAACGCAGCTGCGTCTGCTGATCGCGCAGCCACAGCCACCCCGCCATCCACCGCGCGTGCTGCTCGAGCTTCTTGTGCGGCACCTTCTCGGCCGTGAGCCAACCCAGCGTCGCGGAATCCCAACGGATCTCCGCCCCGCCCTTGGGCTCGGTCGCGTGGTACATCACGCTCGCATCGCCCGTCCGCTCGCGGATGATGGCCAGGCACGCCTCCGCAACCTCGCGCCCCCGCAGCATCAGCGTGACCAGCGCCAGATCGCCCGGCGCCCCGCCAGGCCCGCCCGGCACCACGATCTCCGCGCCGCCGGCATCGCCACTCCCGCCCGCCTCGACCGTGCCCATCTCCTCCCCCGGGATCCCCGGCCGCATCAGCCCGCTCAATTCCCGCAGCCGCTGCCGCACCTGCTCGGCAGTCCCCACCGGATCGATGACGCCGTCCACCGCCGGCGGCAGGTCCGCCCCGCCGCCCGATTTCGCGGCGATCACGCGTGCATCAGGATCGACATGCCGCAGGCCGATGACGAATTCCTCCAAGGCCGCGACCTCGTCCAGCCCCGCCGGGGCCGTCTCCCGCAGCCGCTGCACGATATCCGGCCCGAGGACCACGGTCGTAACCCCGGCCCGGTGCCCCTCGATCGGGGCGGCCAGCTCGCCCAGGGCCTCCAGCGCGGTGCGCACTCGGATCAGTTCGATCGTCTCATCAAGGCGCAGCGCGGCGTCCAGCCCCGTCCGGCCGACGAGGATCACACGCATCTCGAAATCACGCTGCGGACCACCCACTCGGCGACGCCTCTATGCACAGCACAACCACGGGCGCGGGATCCACCCACCGACCACCCGTTGGCTCGGACGCCGCTCGACCTTTCAACCCCGTCACACCACGGAGCCGCGCGGTGGGCGCCCACTGCTCACCGCGAATCCTGACCTCTCTCCGGGCGTTTTGCGAGCAACATGGATAACTCCTCATCAGTCAGGGTCATCCCCGTCACCCGCGCTTGCCCAACTTCTCGATCCGGGACCGAACAGGACGCGTCTCTCATCGCGTTCTCGGACGTTCCCTTGCCATCGCCGCGGTCCTCCGCCGCGGACTCCTCTCCGTGCGCCTCTACGGGCGCCTCCCCGACCGCTTCCGAGGGCGGATCGATGGCAAGCCGCAGCCGCGGCCGGCCCTCGCGCCACCCCTCCGATCCCATCATCGGCGCTGCCGATTCCATCAGCCGCGCGGCGAGATCACCCGCTGCCTGGCCCCGCGCTGCCGACCCCTTCGGGCCCGCCGCGGAACCGGCCGGGCGTGCACCCGTCTTCGCCGGCTTCGGCTCGTGCTGCACCGCGGCCAGCGCCGGCGACCACGCCGACTCCTCGCCGCTCCGCAACGCTCTTACGTACGCCCGCGAACGCCGCTCATAGACCCACACAGGAACCCGCCGGCCCCGCTCTTCACCCGCCTGCCGCACCGCCGCGACCGCCTCCGACGCCCCGGCCAGCAGCCGCGGCTCGACCAGCAGCAGCACCGGCGTCATGCCCGCGGCGGCCTCGCGCACCACCTTGAGCACACTCCCCACCGCCGTGTAGACGCTCTCGGCGATGACCAGTTCGAGGTCCTGCCGTCGGCGGAGCGCATCGAGCAACGCCGCATCGAGCACACGGCCCCGCGGCGTCCACATCACACACCGGAATCGGCATCCGGGCCTTTCCGTGCGGCTCTCGCGCATCCACGGATTCTAACAGGCTTTGCGATCCGGAAGCAGTTCTTGCGCGGCGGGTCAGGACGCGGCCGCGGCGAGCACCGCCGCGGCCATCGCCTCCGCGCCCCGGGCCTCCCCGAGCTTGCCCAGATTACCAACCAGCCGCTCGCGGACCGCCGGGTCGGCGACCATGCCGCGGAGGACCTCGCCGGCGTCCTCGATGTTGCGGGCCGGGTCGATCAGGTCGGCGCACATCAGCGCTGCGCCGGCATCGACCAGGGGCGCGGCGTTCTTCTTCTGGTGCTGGTCGCGGTGGAAGGGATAGGGAAGGAAGAGCGTGGGCACAGCGTTGGCCCACGCCTCCGCCACGCTCCCGGCGCCGGCGCGGCTGACAGCGCAATCCGCCGCGCCCCACGCCGCGCCCATCGCATCGATGAACGGCGCGACATGCGCCGGGACCGATGCGGCCTTGTACGCCGCGGCGAGCTCCGCGGCGGGGTCGCGGTTGTCTTTCGCGGGGCCGGTTCTCGCCGGACCAACCTGATGAATCACCTGCCACTGGCCCGCCGCGAGCAGCGGGCCGTGCCGCGACAGGAACGCCAGCATCAGGTCGTTGATCGTCCCCGCGCCCTGGCTTGCGCCCGTCACCAGCAGCGTCGGCCGCGAGGGGTCGAGCCCGAACCGCTCGCGGCACGCGGCGGGCGTGCCCGGCGCACGAGCTTCAGCACGCACGATCGGCCCGATCACCTCCCAATCGCGCCCCTCCGCTGGGATCGTCGTCAGCACGCGATCGGCGTGCTTGCCGATCCAGCGGTTCGCGAGGCCCGGCGTCGCGTCGAGGTTCGCCGCGATCACGGGGATGCGCTCAGCACGCGCTGCCTGCACGATCGGCGCGGCGACGAAGCCGCCGAACGAAGCAACGACGACCGGCCCGTCTTTCTTCGCCGCGCGGATCGCGCTCCGCCCGGCGCGGATCGACGCCCCCCAGCCCTTCAAAAACCGCCACGCCGCCCGCGGCCGCACGCCGAAGGGCTTGGCGGGCACGGGCTCGAAGTCGACCGGCTCGCCGTGGAGCTTCGCCGCGGACATGATCCGCGCATCGATCGCCCGGTCCGAACAGAGGAAGCGGATGCGGGCGTTGGGCCGCTGGGCGCGGATCACCTCGCTCACAGCCAGCGCCGGGAAGAGGTGCCCGCCGGTGCCGCCGCCGGCGCAGAGGATGGTCAGGTCCGTCGCCACATCGTGTCCAGTCTTCACAGGTGTTTACGCCGCGGCCGGTGCATCGGCGAAGACCACCCGCTCCTGGTCCTGCGTGCGGTCGATCGCGATCAGCAGCCCCAGCGAGAAGGCCGTGAGCATCCAGCCCGTGCCGCCAGAACTGAGCAGCGGCAGGGCGATGCCCTTGGTGGGCGCCATGCCCGTCACGACGAACATGTTGATCGCCGCCTGCAGCGAGATCGTCAGCACGATGCCGAAGGCCCACAGGCGGCACATGGTGTCGCGCTCACGCCACGCGATCGTCCACCCCGCCCACATCAGCGTCAGGAAGAGCAGGACGACGATGACGGCGCCGGGGATGCCCAGTTCCTCGCAGATCACCGCGAAGAGGAAGTCGGTGTGGTCCTCGAGCAGGTACCCGAACTTCTGCAGACCGTGGCCCAGGCCGCGGCCGAAACCCTCGCCGTTGGCCACCGCGACCAGCGACTGGATCGTGTGGTAGCCGATGCCCTCGGGGTCGGCGTACGGGTCGGCGAAGGCGAGCAGGCGGTTCACGCGGTAGGGCTCGGTGATGATCGCCGCGGCGAGCGCCGCGAGGGCGATCGGCAAGAACGCGAGGAAGTGCCAGAACCGGGCCCCGCCGGCGAGCAGGATGAGCACGCCCACGCCGGCGATGAGCATGCCCGTGCCCAGGTCCTCGAGCACGATGAACCCCGACACCGCGCCGATCGCGACCAGGGCGGGGAAGAGGCCGCGGACGAGCTGCGGCAGCCACATCGACCGGGCCGCGGCGTACCACGCGATCAGCGGCAACATCGCCCACTTGGCGATCTCGCTGGGCTGGACCGAGAGCGCATCCTGCAGGCCGGGGACGGGCAGACTGATCCAGCGGTGCGCGCCGTTCATGACGCGGCTCAGGCCCGGGACGTACACGAGGCCGCAGAAGCCGACCAGGGCGATGGTGCAGAGGATCAGGAATCCCATGCCGCGGGCCGGGTCGCTCGCCGAGCCCGTCGGCAGCCCGCGCTCGATCCCCCGGACCGGGACCCGCGACCCCAGCAGCATCAGGCCCAGCGCCAGGACCATGTACGCGGTGGTCTTGGAGAACAGGATCGAAGAGAAGCTGGTCTCGAACGACTGCTGCGGCCCCTCGACGGTCTTCACGCTCATGTTGGCGCTGGTGACCATGAGCACGCCCAGGGTGAGCAGGGCGAGGACGCAGAGAGCGACAACATGACCGGCGCGGAGCATTGGGGGGATTATCGGCGGGGTGACGCGCAATTCTCTACAGAGCCGGACACGCGAGATGCGACCCGTGCCACAGGCTGGCTGCTCTGAGCCAGCCTGTGGGGAACGGCACCACGCTCCGCTCGCCCGCTCTGCTGCGCCCAACCCACAGGCTCGTGCAGAGCCACGAGCCTGTGGCACGCGGGCGCGAAACCTGTTGGACAAAACGCGCGGTGCTCAACTGCTCATCATCGCGCGACTTACCTCGCGCCGCGTTCAATTCGCGCACAAATCGCGTTGCGTCGGTGCGCTCGACAAGTAGACTCGGACGACGCACCCACACAACCGAGGTTCACGCATGGTTTGCCCGGCCGATGATGCATCGATGTCGCGGGGGATGCTCCCTACCCCCACCGAGATGATCCGACACTTTGACCGCTTCGTCCTCGGTCAGGATCGCTCCAAACGCCAGCTCGCCGTGGCGGTGTACAAGCACTACCTCGGCTCGCGCTGCGGCGAGCTGCCAGAAGCGCCCGCAATCGACTTCGAGCGACAGCACGTCCTGCTGCTCGGCCCCACCGGCAGCGGGAAGACGCTGCTGATCCGCACGCTGGCCGACATGCTGGGCGTCCCCGTCGTTCTCGCCGCGGCGACCTCGTTCGTCGAGACCGGGTACGTCGGCGATCACGTCGAGAGCCTGCTGGCGGGCCTGCTTCGCGCGGCCGGCGGCGATGTCGAGCGGGCCCACCGCGGCATCGTGTTCATCGACGAGATCGACAAGATCAAGCGCGAGCGAGGGTCGTGCCGCGATATCTCCGGCGAGGGCGTGCAGTCATCGCTGCTCACGCTGCTTGATGGCGGCGGCGGGATGGCCAGGCGGGACGGGCCGCGCAGCGCCGCGATCGATCCATCGAAGGTCCTGTTCGTGTGCGCCGGGGCGTTCGTCGGGCTCGAGGAGATCGCGCGGGAGCGGCTGTGCGAGCAGAGTCCCTCAGGGTTCGGCTTTGGGTTCGCTTCGGGAGGCCGGGCCGCCGCGGACCGCGGCAAGCAGGATCCGCGGACCATCGCGCCGAGCGAGATGTCGCCGCAGGACCTGCTCGACCGCATCGAGACCGCGGACCTGGTGAAGTTCGGCATGATCCCCGAGTTCATCGGGCGGTTCTCGACGATCAGCGCGCTTCGGCCGCTGGGACGCGAGGACCTGATGCGGATCCTCACGGATGTCGAGGGCTCGCTCTACCCGCGGCAGCGGGCGCTCTACGCGCTCCATGGCATCGACCTCGACTTCCGGCCCGAAGCCCTCGCCGCGATCGCCGATGAGGCAGCGCGGCTGGGGACCGGTGCGCGGGGTCTGCGGCGGGCTCTCTTCCGCGCGATGGACTCGGTCGACTTCCGCCTGCCCGAGCTCGCGGCGGAGGGCGTCACGCGGATCACGTTCACGGTTGAGTCGGTGCGGGATGGGGCCGAGCCGAACATGCAACGCGACAAAGACCGCGGCGGCGAACCCGGCCGCGTCACGCAGGCCAAGACACTCCGCGCGGGCGCGCTGCGACCCGCGGCGAAGCGGAACCGCCCGCCGCGGGATGCGGGGGTGGGGGTCGGAGCGGGGGCGGAGATCACCGACACCACGGGCATGACGATAGCGCAGGTGCGCGAGCGACTGGACACCGTGCGCGAGCAACTCGCGTGGGCCGACACCACCGGCTCGGCCCGCAAGTGGTGGCTCGCGTTCGAGGAAGAAAACAAACACCGCCTCGCGCTGGTTCTGCGCCTCGCCGAGGAGCTGCTGATGCGCAGCGCCACCGTCACCGAATTCTTCCTCGCGTACGTCTACTCAAACACGCAGAATATTCAGGCGAACCTGCACTACCTCGACTATCAGCGGCTGAAGAAGCGCGATGAGGAGCGGCGGAAGCTCGAGCGGGAAGCGCCAGAGCCCACGGAACCCAGCGATGCGGATCTGGACGCCGAAGAGGAGGTCTACGACGACGAGCTCGCCGATCTCGCCGATGACGCCGATCCCGAACCCGAGCGCCCCGATGAAGCGAACGAGGGCGACAAGCCGGAAGAGATGAAGCGTGAGGAAGACGACCCTAAGGGATCGTGAGCGTTTCTCGGCCGATATCGCGGCCCGTCGTGCCACAGGCTGGCTGCTCTGAGCCAGCCTGTGGTGAACTGTCAGAGACCAACGTCATCAGACGTGCGCAAGCCCAACCCACAGGCTCGTGCAAAGCCACGAGCCTGTGGCACGCCGACCAGACGCTTACCGCAGCACTGTCAACGACCGCCGCTTCTCCAGCTCCGCCACCGGCCGCGCGATCAGGTCGTAGCCATCGCTCGCGACCACCGTGCACCGCACCACCTCGCCCTTGGCGAGCTGCTCCCGCGACTGCACATAGGTCGTGGCATCGATCTGCGGCGCCTGGAAGTACGTCCGGCCCTGATACAGCCGCCCGCCCTGCGTCACGCCGCTGGTCTCGAGCGATGCCGACCGCATCGCCTCATCGATCACCACATCGAACTGCACACCGCTCCCCGCGGGGTTCTGCTCATCGAACTGCTCGGCGAGATACGCCGCCTGCTCGAATGCCAGCTCCTGCTGCAGCGCCATCACCTCATCGCGCCGCCGCTTCTTGTCCTCGGGCGACACCGCCAGCGAGGCGTCCTTCTCCATCGTCCCCGCGACGGTGCCTTCCTCGTGGCTGTACTCGAACACGCCCACCGCATCGAACTGCATCCGCTCGATGAACTCCAGCAACTCCTGGTGGTCCGCCTCGGTCTCGCCCGGGAAGCCGGAGATGAACGTCGTGCGGATCGCCATGCCCGGGATCCGGTCGCGGAGCTTCTCGATCAGGGTTTCCTGCTGCTGCCGCGTCACGTTCCGCCGCATCAGCTTCAGAACCCGGTCGCTCGCGTGCTGCAGCGGGATATCCAGGTACTTGAGCAGGTTGCCCTTCTGCGTGAGCTCGGCAAAGGCATCGATGATCTCATCGCTGAAGTTCGTCGGATACGCGTACATCAGGCGGATCCACGCGTGCCCCGCGGTCTCGCCCGCCGCATCCGACACCGCCCGCAGCAGCGCGGGCAGGCCCTTGCCCTGCGCCAGGCCCATGCCGATGTCGTCGCCGTAACTCGTTGTGTCCTGACCGATCAGCAGCAACTCGTGCGCGCCGTCCGCGACGAGTTCGCGCGTCTCCGCGACGATCCGCTCCAGCGGCTTGCTCCGCATCTTGCCTCGGATGGAAGGGATCGTGCAGAACGCGCAGTTCTGGTTGCACCCCTCGCTCACCCTCAGGTACGCGTAGTGCCGCGGCGTGAGCCGCAGCCGCGCTGAATCATCTTCAAAATACCCCAGCCCCTTGCCGTCCTTGCCCTGCACCGTGAGCCCGACGGTGTTCATGCCGCGGGCCTTGGCGGCCTGCAGCGCGTTGCCGGCGATCCAGTACTTCGGCTTGTCCGAGGCCTCGGCGAGCGTCGCCCGCTCGACCGCCACGCCCGTCACCGCCTCGACGATCTTGTCGCGGTCGAAGACGCCGATCATGGCGTCGATCCCCGGCGCCCACTCGAGCATCTTGGCCCGGTGCCGCTGCACCAGGCACCCCGCCACCACCACGCGCTTCACCTCGCCCCGGCCCTTCGCGGCGATCGCTTCCTTAATAACGCCCAGCGACTCGTCCTTCGAGGCCTCCAGGAAGCCGCAGGTGTTGACCACCACCGCATCCGCCCCACCGAAACCGGGGGATTCGGGGTCGTAGGAAATCGGCGCCAGGCCCTGCTCGGCGAGCAGCCCCAGCATCTTCTCGGAGTCCACGAGGTTCTTGGGGCAGCCGAGGCTGATCAGAGAGACAGAGGCGACCTGAGAGGTCGCGGCGTCGGAAACCCCGGCGGGAGCATCAGTTGTGGTCGGGTTGGGCACAAGGGAAGGATAGATGGGCACGCCCCGGCACGCGGCCGCGCCACGCCCGGCACCTTCCCTAATCGGGGCAGCCCCCGGACACGACCGCGCCCGTCAACGGCGACGAGGGCCGCGCGGGCCCTCACCGCCCCGCACCGCCCCCGCCGCGAATCCGCGTGCTCAACGAAGCCGGTCACACCAGCGTCGCATCCGACACCATCCCCGGGTGCATGCCCGACATCGGATAGTGCCGCATCAACGCCTCGCCCAGGGCCAACGGCTCGGCCAGCAGGAACTGGCAGGAATGGCCCAGGCGCCACCCGGCGAACTTGAGCGCGCGGACCAGGTGCTCCTGTGTCGTCGCCGCGATCAGGTCGTCACCCTGAAACGCCAGCGGCATCACGCGGAACTGCCACGCCTGCCGACGCGAGATCGCATCAATAGCACGCGGCTGCACCTGATAGGTCCGTGGATCGATGTGCGGCGCGAAGAGCGCGTACTGCTCGGCCCACGCACGCTCCACCGCGGCGGGGCTCACGCCGAACATCTCCTCCGCGATCAGGCCGAACGGCCCGCCGCGGCTGCGCTGCGCCTTGAGCACCTCATCGCGCTGCTGCGACGTGAGGACACCGTGTTTGACGAGTAGATCACCAAGGTGCAGCGTTGTCACGACCACGCTCCTCATCCGGGGCGTGTCACGATCGACACCGCGCCGGCGGGGAGTGCATCGACATCCCGGCCGCGGCGGAACGGTGTTTGGCGAACGCGGAGCGGGTTTGAGGGGCGACCGGCACGCGTGGGGGAATCGGGGCGAGATGGCGGGGCGTGCGGGGCGGAGAATGCGCCCGGGGGCGGATTTTGGTTGCCGCGGCGGGGTTCGTAATGCCGGGGAGTGGCGGGCGGGGCGCGGTGGGAGGGCGTGCGGTGAATGGCACCGATAATCACTGCAGGATGTGCGGCGAATAGGATGACGAGGGGCGAGAGACCGCTGAAAGCCGCTCGTTATCCTGAGCACCCATGGACGACCTCCCGACATTCCGCTTCTTCCCCGACCCCATCCGCGAGAAGGCGTTCGAGCCGGGACGGGTGGTGTGTGGCTGCTGCGGGAAGCAGCGCGAGTGGTCGACGACGCGGATGTACTCGGCGGCGCAGGATGAAGAGCCGATCTGTCCGTGGTGTGTTGCGGATGGGTCCGCCGTTGCCAAGTGGGGTGGTTGGTTCAACAACGTCGATCCGGCCATCGGTGCTGAAGCCGAAGAGATCCGTTCACGCACCCCACGCTTCGAGACCTGGCAGGACTTCGAATGGCTCACCTGCTGCGGCCGGCCGTGCATCTATGTGGGCGAGGCCGATGCAGAGGGGTACGCCGAGCGGTTCGCGGCAGTCGCGGCGGAGCTTCTTGCCTCAGACGAGTTCGAGTGGTCTGAGCCGGGGCGGAAGGAGTACCTCCTCACGGCAGAACGAGGCGATTCGCCGGCGGTGTATGTGTTTCAGTGTCAGGTCTGCAGCAGGCTGCGCTGGCGGCTCGACAGCTGTTGATCCGCAGTGCTACGAGAACGTTCACCGCTTCGGCAGCGTGTACACCGCTTCGTGCCGTTGGCCGGTGACGGCATCGGTGAACGTCGCGTGGATCTCGAGCCTGATGGAGCTGTCCGCGGGCGGAAGCGCGGCGGCGTCGACAGGGAGGTGCACGACATAGTGCGTGCCCATGAAGCCGGCGCGGTAGGCCTCGCGGAGTTCGGTGGAACGGAGCGTGGTGTCGGCGATCGGGACGACGGGGCCGGGCGTTGACGCGGCGCCGCTACCGATGTCGGTTTCGGTCGTGGTGACGCCGCGGAGGTGGATGGAGAGCTCCCCCACGATCTGCACGAACCGCCCCCGCCCATCCAGCGGCTTCAGGTACACCGTCAGCCGCGGCGACTCGCCGCGTTCCACGCGGCTCAAGGGATCGATCTCGATCTTGGCGCACACCGGCAATGCGGCCAGCGCCTCGGGCGACAGCCCGCCCTCCGCCGCGGCGAGCTTGGCCTCGAGCTCGGCGTTGCGCTGCTCCAGCTCGGTGATGCGGGTCTTGAGCTCCGCAACTTCCTTGCGGAGCCGGTCGTTCTCGGCGCTCGCGGAGGAGGAGCCGCCGATCGTGCAGCCGGCGAGTGCGGCGGTGAGCGCGGCGAGGGGGATGAGGGTCGCGGGCTTCATGTGGTGGAGGGTAGGGGCGGGGGATGGTGCCCGAGTGAAGTGGTCGCCTGTTGTGATGGTGGCGCGTTTCGTCGAAGAGCGAGGTGGTGATTCGGCGCATGTCGTGCATGTCGCGTTCGATTCCTCTCCCCCTTCAGCACAGGAGGCGCGGGGTGATTCTGACCACGGGTTGCGCATGTGCCGGCTGCGCTGGCTCGCGCTCCACCCGTGGTCACAGCCCTCGACCCCCTCTGGGGGTCGGGAACGACAACGCCCCCGGCGCGGGGCCGGGGGCGTTGGTCTTGCTTCAATACTCAGACCCGACGATCAGTCGTCCAGGTCCTTCTTCCGCGTGGTCAGCGGCATCTGCTCCAGCACGGCATCAATAAGGCCGTACTCGAGCATCTCCTTCTCATCGAGCCACTTGTTGCGGTCGCAGTCGCGCTCGATCTTCTCGTAGGGCTGGCCGGTGGCCTCGGCGTAGATGTTGTAGAGCCGCTCGCGGATGCGGAGCATCTCGCGGGCCTCGATCTCGAGGTCGGTCGCCTGGCCTTCCATCACACCGCCCAGGAGCGGCTGGTGCATGAGGTTGCGGGCGTTGGGCAGCGCGAACCGCTTGCCCTTGGTGCCCACGCACGCGAGGACCGAGCCCATCGAGGCCGCCTGGCCCACGATGTAGGTCGCCACATCGCACTGCAGGAACCGCATGGTGTCGAGCATGGCGAGCCCGGCCGAGACCGAGCCGCCCGGCGAATTGATGTACAGGTGCACATCCTGCTTGGGATCCTCGTTGGCGAGGAACAGCAGCTGCGCGACGACGAGGTTGGCCAGGTCGTCGGTGACGGGGCCGCCGATGAAGATGATGCGGTCGCGCAGGAGGCGCGAGTAGATGTCGTAGGACCGCTCGCCGCGTGCGGTCTTTTCGATGACGATGGGGACGAGGTAGCCGGACATGGTTCTTCCCGTGTTCGGCGGCGCGGCCCTGCCGCGCCCGCCGCGTGGTTCATTTGATCAGCGAACGCCCGCCATGACCCCCGCCGCCTCCTTGGGCGGCTCGGTCAGCACCTCGTCCGCCAGCCCGTACTCGACGGCCTGCTTGGCGGTGAAGTACTTGTCGCGCTCGGCGTCGGTCTTGATGCGCTCGACCTCCTGGCCCGTGTGGCGGGCGAGGATCTCGGTGAGCTCCTGCTTGGCGCGGATGATCTGCTCGGCCTGGATGCGGATGTCTTCCGCCTGTCCGGTAATGCCGCCGAACGGCTGGTGGATCATCACCTTGGCGTGCGGCAGCATGTACCGCTTGCCCTTCGCGCCCGCCGCCAGCAGCACCGCCGCGCCCGAATAGGCCCGGCCGATGCAGTAGGTCGAGACCGGGCTCGACAGGAATCGCATCGTGTCGTACAGGGCGAGGGTGTCATCCACCACGCCGCCCGGCGAGTTGATGTAGAAGTTGATGTCCTGCCCGCGCTTCTGGTTCTCCAGATAGAGCAGCTGCATCATGACGCGTGCGGCGGAGGCGTGATTGATTTCCCCGATCAGGAAGACCACGCGGTTCTCGAGCAAGAGCTCGTCGATGGTCATCTCGCGGGTGCGCTGGTATGTGACGCTGGCGGCCGGCATCGGGTGGGTCACTCCTGAAAGCGCTCGCTGACGGATGGAGCGCGGTGAGGTTCGCGGTCGGGCCGGGGCGGTCCGCCCCGGTCGGGGTTGGATGCCGCGGATCGGCCCGGATGTCGGTCCCCACAGCAACACAGCCGTGGCTGGCTGCGTCCTCTGGGAAGTCTGGGGAAACCGGCCCGATGATAGCCCGATCCATCGGGAATCCGTTCGGGCCGGGCCTGTCGTGCACAGGCGTGCGTGCAGTGGTGATCGGACCGTCCCGCCCTCGGTATTCAACCCAAACACGGCCCTGCGGGCGCAAAGATCGCAGGTCGCTGCCCAATAGGGCTTTAGGGAAGCCGGCGCGGCCGGCCGCCGCCACCACCCGGACCGGGGCCATCCGCCCAGACCCCCCGCCCCACCCCGCCGCCCAGACTCCACGATTGCTCGGGCCGCCGCGGTCCACTAGCATCCTGACCTTTCCCGGAGCGGGGCTTCTGCCGGCGGCTTTGGGTTCACTTGAGGGCCAGACCCACCGTGCCGACCGCCATCATCAGCGATGTTCACGCCAACGCGGCGGCCCTCAAAGCCGTGCTCGCCGACATCGACAGCCGCGGCATCAAGCGGATCGTCTGCCTGGGCGACACCGTCGGCTACGGCCCCGACCCGCTCGAGTGCGTCGACCTCGTCAAGGAACGCTGCGCCTGGGCCCTGATGGGCAACCACGACTACGGCGTCCTCTACGAACCCACCAACTTCAACACCTACGCCGAGTCCGCCGCGTTCTGGACCCGCGATGAGTTCGACCGCGAGCCCAACGCCGAGCTCCGCGCCTCCCGCTACCAGTTCCTCAACCGGCTCAAGGTCCGCGTCGTCGAGCGGATCGGCCCGGGCGGCGCCGAACCCGTCGACCCCGCCGACCCGGAAAAGGGGCTGCCCCTCCTCGCGGTCCACGGCTCTCCCCGCCGGCCCATCAACGAATACATCTTCGCCCAGGACGCCCAGGACTCGCCCGAGAAGCTCGAGTCGATCTTCGACCGCGTGCCCAAGGTCTGCATCGTGGGGCACACCCATGTCCCCGGCGTCTTCACCAACGAGCCCGACTTCTACGCCCCGGGCGAGATCGGGGCCGGCGGCTTTACCTTCCAGGACGACGAGAAGGTGATCATCAACGTCGGGAGCGTTGGCCAGCCGCGCGACTTCGACCCCCGCGCCAGCTACGCGATCCTGCACGCCGACAAGGTCGAATTCGCCCGCGTCGAGTACGACATCGACGCCACGGCCAAGAAGATCCGCTCGATCCCGCAGCTCTCGGATGAACTGGCCGAGCGGCTGTTCCAGGGACGCTGAGCGGCGCAGACGCCTGCAACCCCCGGGGCGGACTTCCCACTCAAGACCTGGGCCACGTTCTATCGCGGACGCCGGCGTAGCCCCGGGCCGCCCGCGCTATCGTTGGGGCCCGTCGCCGCGGGGCCGTTTTCATGTCCAATCCCACCGCGCTGCGGGCCCTGCCGCGGCCGATTGACCCCTCCGCCGGATCAACATGCCCCAACCCAAGAACACCGTCGCCCGGATCGTCGTTCCGATCGTGCTGATCGTCGCGGGCATCTTCATCGCGCTGGGGATCTTCTACACCCCCAACCCAACCACCCCTCCGGCGCCGGCCAGCACCGCCAACACCCCGGCGACGCCGACCGATGCCTCCGCCGGCGCGCCCGCCGCGCAGGCACAGCCGGCCGAAGCCCAGCCCTCCGAGTCCCAGCCCGCGCAGCCGAATACCACGCCGACCGACTCCGCGCCCGCCGCTGATCCCGCGGCCGCCCCGACCACC
>JBDZUZ010000262.1:0-2760 GCA_040255445.1 Planctomycetaceae bacterium
ACGCGATCGTGAAACCTTCTGTGCGATATGTTGAGACGCCCGCGGCCGATCCGGCCGCGTGCGTTTCCTTTTGGTGCGGTTGCTCCCTAGGGGATCAGTCGCCGTCGGTGCAGGGGGCATCGCCGGCGTCGGGCCCGGCGCCGGGCGCGTTGGAGACGCCCAGCGCCGCTGCGCGGACCATGGGCTCGAGGAAGCGGCCTTCGACCTCGTGCAGCGTCGATAAGTCGGCGCAGAGGGCGAGAAGGATGCGGCCGGCATCCATACCAACGATGCTGAAGTTCCCGGCGGACTGGAAGGCGAGGCGCCAGCCGCGCTTCTTGATCCACCATTCGCAGACGATGCCGGAGTCGGTGCGCTCGAGGAGCGAGGGGGGCGGGACATCGGCGCGGGTGCGCCAGCGGCCGAAGGCGGCGGCGGCATCGGTGCACGCGTTGGTCCACCCGTCGCGCGGGGTGTTCGAGGGCGGCAGGTCTGTCCACGACGTGAGCAGTTCCTCGAGACGTTCCCAGCTTGCACCGTTCATGGGGCACCGCCGGGGGTCGGGGCGAGAGGCGCCGGAAGGAAGCGTGCGTACGCTGTGCCGACGGACCCGGGCGCAACCGAGCCGAGTGCCGTGATTGATGCGCCGTGCCAGGCGCAGAGATCGACGGCGTGGCGGCGATCGAAGGTGAGTTCGGTGCGGCGCTCTTCGATCCGCCACTCGAGCACCGGGCCGTTGGTGGTCTCGCGGACGTCGGCGGGCGGCGCGACGCCGAGGGCGCGCAGTTCTGCGAGAACACTGCGGACGACGGAGGCCGAGATGCCGACGCGGGCGGCGGCGGCGGTAAGCGTGTCCTGGACCTCGTGCCAATCGGCTGGCACAGTCATGGTGCCTCCTTCGGGGGAGGTTGCGGTTCGGGGCGCGCCACGTCGAGGGGGCGGGCTGTAGCTCTAACGTACCTGGGGCTCGGGCGGAGGGGAGCCTGAATTCTCGATAACGTGGGATTCTGTGGATGGGGCGGCGGTTACAAAGCGCGGCGGCGGTTGCGCTCGTCCTGGATCCGCGTGATTGCGGTGCGGATCGCATCATCGAGGCGTTCGTTGGTGAGGAAGACGTCGTAGACGCCGCACTCCTTCGCCGCGGCGATCTCCTCGCGGGCCTTGCCGAAGCGCTTCTGGATGCTGTCCTCGTCCTCGCGTTTGCGCGCCCGGAGCCGGCCGAGGAGAATCTCCTCGCTGGGCGGGAGGATGAAGATGGCGAAGGCCTCGGGCATGGCCTTCTTGACCTGGATCGCGCCCTGCACATCGATCTCGAGGATGACGACGCGGCCGCGCTCGAGCTGCGCTTCGACCCAGGCGCGGGGTGTGCCGTACTTACGGCCGTAGACACCGGCGGTCTCGAGGAACTCGCCCGCGGTCTTCATCTGCTCGAACTGCTCGTCGGTGACGAAGTGGTAATCGACGCCTTCGACATCGGCCGCGGTCTTCTCGCGGGTGGTGGCGGAGACGGAAAAGACACTCTCGGGGAGGGCGCGTTCGACGCCGCGGGTGACTGTGGTCTTTCCCACGCCGCTGGGGCCGCTGATGATCAGCAGCAGTCCGTCGTCGGTGTCGGTGGGCAGGCGGTGCGAGGGGTCTGGGGTCATCAGGGATCCGCGGTGTACGCTTGCGGTTTCACTCTCGTTGATCAAGCTGGTCATGATTCGAAGCATCGGGCGAGCACGGCCATGCGGACGATCACGCCGCGTTCGACCTGGCGGAGGATGATCGAGGTCGGGCCATCGGCGACGGCGGCGTCGAGCTCGATGCCGCGATTGATCGGGCCGGGGTGCATGACGACGGCGCTGCGCTTGAGCTTTGCTGCGCGCTCGGGCGTCAGGGCATAGTGAGCGCGGTACTCGCGGATGGAGGCGATGGATGCGACCTTCTTCTCGCCTCCTCCCCCCCCACCACTTGCACCATCGTGGCGCTCGAACTGGATGCGGAGCATCATCACCGCATCGACATCGCCGAGGACCGAATCGAGATCGTGCGACACCTCGCAGCCCAGGTGCTTGAGCGAGCCGGGGGCGAGCGCGGGCGGGCCGATGCAGACGACCTTCGCGCCCAGCGCGGTGAGGCAGGCGATGTTGGAGCGGGCGACGCGCGAGCTGACGATGTCGCCGACGATCGCGATCCGCAGACCCGAAAGATCGAACCCGTCGAGGCGGCCGAGCGCTTCGGCGAGTGTGTAGGCATCGAGCAGGCCCTGCGTCGGGTGTTCGTGCCGCCCGTCGCCGGCGTTGACGACGGGGCAGGTGGAATGCCGCGCGACGATCTCCGCCGCGCCGCTCTGGCGGGCGCGGACGACGATCGCGCCGACGCCCATCGACTCGACGTTCCGCGCGGTGTCGATCAGTGTCTCGCCCTTGCTGACGCTCGATGTCGATCCGAGCAGATCGAGCACGCGGGCGCCCAGCCGCTGCGCGGCGACCGTGAAGCTCATCCGCGTGCGCGTCGAGTCCTCGAAGAAGAGGTTGGCGACGATGTGGCCCTCGAGCGGGCGGGGCGAGGGATCGCCCGCGGCCATGCGCTTCGCATCGGCGAGCAGGGCGCGGATGGCGTCCGCCTTCATGCCCTGGAGCCCCAGCAGGCCGCGCGGGCTGCGGGCCTCGGGCGGCCGGGTGTGGGTCGTGTTGGCGGCGGCGACGGGCATATCGGGGTCGATCTTACCGCCCGACCTCCCGGCGAGTCGGTCGTGTGCGAGGAGCGCGGCGTGCCGCACGGATGCCGGGAGCGTTC
>JBDZUZ010000100.1:0-14147 GCA_040255445.1 Planctomycetaceae bacterium
CCTCCCCTTCCCAACCGGGCGGCGGGGGGCCCACCCCGCGCCCGCCGTTGTCGTTTTGGATTCCCGTTCCGGCCGCCTGTCGGCGCATTCGGCCTTGTCGACAAGGTCGACGCGGCAGGCTCGCCCACCTGTCCCCTGTGCCGTGGCCGCGCTCCGCGCGCTCCCGGAGCGATCCGCGAATCGGCGCTTTCAATAGCGCAAGCGGCGGATGGCAAAGTCGCCACCCGCCGCCGCATCAACTCGCATCGATGACCCTTGCAGTCATGGCACAGGTCAGAGTGTTGCGAGTTCCTCCAGACCCGTCCGTGCGTGCTTCGAGAGCGAGCTCGCCACCATCGCGAAGGACGATGCCAATGCCACCGTCAACTCGGCAGCGCTTCGCACGCGCCGCTCATCCGCCGGCAGCCAGCGCCGCTTGACAACCTCGCTCAATCCGGCACATACCCCATCGCCTCATCCTCGAAGGGCATCACCGGCTCGCCGTGCATGTTCGTCATGATCACCTTGAACTGGTCGAGCAGGAACAGCGGCTTGGCGCTCTCCGCGGCGAGTTCGTTGATCCGAGCCTGCAGTGCGGCGACCTTTTCCGGGTGCTCCGCCGCCAGATTCGTCGTCTCCGAAGGGTCCTTGGCGATGTTGAACAGCTCGGTGTTGCTCGGGAGGAGGGCCCGCCACACGAGCTTCCACTCGCCTTGACGCACCGCGCCGCGGAACGGCTCGATGTTGTAGACGATCTCGTTGCGCGGCGATGCCGAGCCGCGTGCGATCGTGTCCCAGACATTGACGCCGTCGAGCGGCTTGCACTTGTCGATCTTCGCTCCGGCCAGCGCGGCGAGCGTGGGGTACATGTCCACAGCGTGCATCATCCCGTCAACCGTGCCGGGGCGAATCTTGCCCGGCCAGTTGGCGAGCGCGCACACCAGCGTTCCGCCCTCGTAGAGCATGCCCTTGCCCTCGCGGTAGGGGCTGTTGTCGCAAGGGATCACGACCTTGGACATGTCCGCCATCACGCCGGCGAACATCGCGTTCCGGGTGCCGCCGTTGTCGCTGTGGAAGAGGATCAGCGTGTTGCCACGCATCCCGGTCTTGTCCAGCGCGGCCACCACCCGTCCGATCTCATCATCGAGGCAGGCGACCATCGCCGCGTAGACCCGCCGCGTGGGCTCTTCAATGTGCTTGTACCGGTCGATGTATTCCTGCGGCGCCTGGTAGGGCGTGTGCGGCGCGTTGAAGGTCAGATAGAGGTACAGCGGCGTCGAGCGGTCGTGGTTCTCGATGAGACGGACCGCGTCGTTGCCGAGCAGCGTGGTCGTGTACCCCTCCTCACGGACCGGCTCGTTGTTGCGGAACCAGTCGAGCACACCCTTCTCGTCATGGGTGAAGTAGTCCAGCTCGCCGATCATCGCCCCGTACTGGTAATCAAAGCCCCGCTGCTTCGGCCAGTACTTCTTGTCCCCGTGGCCCAGGTGCCACTTCCCGATGATCGCCGTCTTGTACCCCGACTCCTTCAGACACTGGGGCATCAGCCACTCGGTCGTGTCCAGCCCGTACGTCGAGACCGACGGGATGACCGCCGTCTGCAGGCCGTAGCGGAACGGGTACCGCCCCGTCATCAGCGCCGCCCGCGTCGGCGTGCACATCGGCTGCACATAGAACTGCGTCAGTCGCGCCCCGCCGGCGGCGAGCGCATCCAGGTTCGGCGTCTTGATGTCCGTGCAGCCGTTGAACCCGACATCACGCCAGCCAAGATCATCGGCCACGATGTGCACGATGTTGGGGCGCTGCGCGGGCTGGCCCTGCGCGAATGCCGGGGCCGAAGCGAACAGCAGATACGCGAGCACCAGTGCGATAGACATCAAGCGGGTCACGGTCATGTCGGCATTCTCCTCTGATCACCATCCGGCGCGGCAGTGTGTGCGCCGGGGGCGGGGCGTCGGTGTGCAACGGATGGCAACGTAGTCGGCCGCCCTGTTTCCTGGTATTGGACTTTGGTCCAATCCCCGCGTGGTCCATCACGTCGATCCCTTCGGCCGCCACAAACGCCACCGGCCGGCCTGTATACTGCGGCTCATGGCGTGGTTCGCGCGCAGCGCCGCAGCAATCCCTGACCGATTGCCAATCACGGCACGACCGCGCATCACCGCTCGGTGGTGCGTGCCGCTGTGGTTCCTGCTGCTCGCCTCATGCCTCGCGCCGCGCCTCGCCGCGGCGACGCCGCCCGGGTCCGGGTACGTGATGACGACCTGGGAGATAGAGCAGGGCCTCCCCGAAAACTCCGCCACCGCGATGGTGCAGACAGAGGACGGCTACCTCTGGTTCGGCACCTTCAACGGCTTGGTCCGTTTCGACGGTGTCCGCTTCCGCGTGTACCGGCCGGACAACACGCCCGGCCTGCCCGGCCGCGGCGTCGTCGCCCTTCACCTTGATCGTTCCGGCCGCCTGTGGGCAGGAACCATGAAAGGCCTCGCTGTCCGCGAAGGTGATCGATGGCGGCGCATCGCGGCCCCCGGTGGCGGCGAACTCGGCCCGGTCCGATCGATCGCGGAGCGGCCCGACGGCGCACTGTTGTTCACCACCTTCTCCGGGAACGTGTTTACTTGGAGCGGTGACACACTCGACAAGGTTGTCCGCCCCGCGGGCAGGCCGGCAGCGGTCGTCACCGCGGATGGACAGGGGCGATGGTGGGTCAGCGCCGCCGGCATGATCTGCCGTTGGGACGCCGCCGCAGGTTCCTGGAGTGAGGTGGTGTCCTTCCCGACGAACCTCCCGAACGGTTGCGGCCCCGCCCGCGATGGTGGCGTGTGGGTAGTCGCCGGACGGGAACTCCGAAAGTACGCGGGGGAGGCCATCGAGTCCTCGCGGCGGTTGCCCGAACAACTCGGTCCTGTCTGGGCCGTGACGGAAGACTCGCGCGGCAATGTCTGGATCGCCACCAACGAACAGGGCGTGTTCCGCATGGACCCCGTCGGGTCGGTCGAGCAATGGAGCACCAGGAACGGCCTGCCCCACAACGGTGTGCGCTTCGTGTTCGAGGATCGCGAACGCAACATCTGGGTGGGCACCAGCGGCGGCGGGCTGAGCCGCTTCCGCGCCGCCCGCGCCCGCACCTTCGGACACAAGGAGGGCTTGAGCGACAGGAATGTCAAATCTGTGTGGCCGCAGCAGGACGGCGGCGTTCTCGTGGCGACCTACGGCGGCGGTGCCTACCGCCTCGAGGGAGGGGTCGCGCGGCAGTTGAACGTCCGTGCGGGCACCGCCACCTCGACCATTGCCCAGAGCATCATGCAAGACAGCACCGGCGGGACCTGGATCGGCACCTACGGCCAGGGTCTCTTCATGACCCTGGACGACCGGACATCACACATCGGTCCAGACCTGCTCGGCGGCACCAACGTCATCGCGATCTTCGAAGACTCGATCGGCCGTGTCTGGGTCTCCGGCGGCAACGGCGTGGCGGTTGTGGCGTCCGGATCGCAGAAAGTCTACACGCAGGCAGATCAGGGCCAGCCGCTCTCGAACGTGTGCGCATTCGCCGAGGATCCCGACGGCGGGATCGTTGTCTCCAGCCTCCGCGGCGTCTTCCGCTTCGATGGCGAGGCCTTCAGAGAACTGCCACCGCCCGTTGGCTCGACGTTCGCAGATGTCCTGTGTCTGAAGGTCGATCCCGATGGGACGATCTGGATGGGCACGACAGAGCGAGGTGTGCACCGGTACCGCGCCGGCCGACTCACGACGATCGGCGCCGCCGCTGGTCTTCCCGATGCGGCGATCTGTGGGATCATCGATGATCGCCGCGGCGGCCGTTGGCTCGCCACGACCCGCGGCGTCCTGCGAACCGACCACGCACAACTGGAGGCCGTCGCTGATGGGCGGGCATCGCGGATCGAGTACACGGAGCTCGGCGTCGAGGACGGGCTCGCAAGCATCGAGTGTTCTGCGGCACGACAGCCGATGTGCGGCGTGGCCCCGGACGGTCGTCTGTGGTTTGCCACGCTCAAAGGCGTCTCGGTCGTCGATCCGGCCGCCTTCGAGGTCAATACGTCGCCGCCGCGGGTGCTGATCGAAGAGGTAACGTACCTCGAACCGGCCGCGGGCCGAAGCGGCGCCCGCGAGCGCACGGCCTCAACCTTCGAGCGCGGCGTGACCCTCCCGCCCGGCAGCCGAAGACTGGAGATCCGCTACACCGCTCCGAGCTTCGCAAACCCGGCGCGGGTCCGCTTTGAAGCCTGGCTCGATGGCCTGGATGAGGGCTGGCATGACGTCGGCTCGAACCGGTCGATCCTGTACTACGACCTGCCCGCCGGTGACTACACGTTCCGGCTGCGTGCCGCCAACGAGGACGGCGTTTGGAGCGAGGCCGCGGCAGAGCTGCCGATCGTGATGACGCCGCACATCTGGCAGACCGCGTGGTTCGCCAGCCTCGGCGTGCTCTCAATGTTCGGTATCGGCGCCGGTTCTGCCTGGTGGATCACGCGGGCGCGGGTCGAGCGGCGGCGCCGCGCCGATGAGCAATTCAGACTGGTCGTCGAGGCCGCCCCAAGCGCGATCGTGCTGGTCGACAGGGCCGGGAGCATCTCCCTCGTGAACTCCAGAACCGAGCATGAGTTCGGATGGCCGCGTGATGAACTGATCGGGATGCCGATCGAGACACTCATCCGCGGCGGCCTACCAGCGGATTCCGACCATACAGACCCAGGCGCGGCCCCGAAATCGACGATGCGCGAGGTCGTCGGCATCCGCAGTCGCGGGGAAGAGATCCCACTCGAGATCGCCACCAGCCAGGTCCCTGGTCGGAGCGGCGCGAGCACACTCATTTCAATGGTCAACGTCGCCGAACAGCGACGACGTGATCTGGAGCTGCGGCGCCAGCGTGATGAGTTCGTCCATCTATCGAGGGTCAGCGTGCTCGGCGAGTTGTCCGGCGCCCTCGCCCACGAGCTCAACCAGCCTCTCGCGGCGATCCTGAGCAACGCCCAGGCCGCGCAGCAACTGATCGTCCGCGAGCCTGTCGATGTCCCCGAGCTCTGCGAGATTCTGACCGACATCGTCGAGCAGAACATCCATGCCGGCGAGGTCATCCACCGGCTCCGCGCCCTGCTCCGCAAGGGCGAATCACAGATGGTGGCGATGGATGTGTGCAGAGCAGTCCGTGACGTCCTCCGCGTGCTCCGCAGCGACCTCATCGAGCACGGCGTCCAGGCAACTTTCGAGCCCGGTGATGTCCCGCCGGTCCGCGGCGACCGCGTGCAGATCCAGCAGTTGCTGATCAACCTCGTTAAGAACGCCTGCGAAGCGATGTCCACAGAACCCATCGACCGCCGCCGCCTCACGATCGAGGTCCGCCCCGCGGGCACGCGCGTCGAGGTCAGCGTCAGCGACTCCGGCCCCGGGATCCCGCCCGATGTCCTCGATCGCCTCTTCGATCCGTTCTTCACAACGAAGGCACGCGGCATGGGCCTGGGCCTCTCGGTCGGCCGCACCATCATCGAAGCCCACGGCGGCTGGATCACCGCCCGCAACCAACCCGAGGGGGGCGCGAGCTTCACGATCGATCTTCCCGTTGCAGATGGAGGCCCAGACGGTGACTGACCTCGAGCCGGTGGTGTATCTCGTCGATGACGATGCGGCGGTGCTCCGCGGCGTCGCCAGGCTCCTGGCCGTCTCCGGCTTCCGGACGCGCACGTTCGACTGCCCGCACCGCTTCCTGCAGGAGCACGACCCCGACACGCCCGGCTGCGCTGTGCTCGATCTTCAAATGCCCGGCATCACCGGCCTGCAGCTGCAGCACCGCCTCGCCGCGATGCGCACGCCCGGCCATCCCCCGCGTACGCGACCGATCATCTTCCTCACCGGCCGCGCCGATGTCCCCTCGACAGTGCAGGCGATGAAGGGCGGCGCGGTCGATTTCCTCACCAAGCCCGTTCAGTCCGCGCCGCTGCTCGAGGCCATCCGCCGCGCCATCGCCCACGACGCCGAGGAGCGCCGCCGCGAACGCGACGACGCCGCCGCGCTGGAAGGTTTCGCCGCCCTCACGCCGCGCGAGCGTGAAGTCCTGTTCCTGGTCGCGTCGGGCAAGCTCAACAAGGAAATCGCCGCCGAGCTCGGCACCGCCGAGAAGACAATCAAGGTCCACCGCGCCCGTGTCATGGAGAAAATGGGCGCGGGCTCGCTCGCGGAACTCGTCCGGCTCGCCGACCGCGTGCAGTCCCAGCCGCACGATCGCGCTGGTGATGGGACCAAAGTCCAATAGGCGACCACACGCCCCCGCGGTACGTTTCCCTCCGTGACAAACACCCATGCGTCCGTCGCCGTGGTGGACGATGAGGACGCGGTGCGGCGTGCGCTCGCACGCCTGCTCCGCGCTGCGGGATTTCTTGTCGAGAGCTTCTCGAGCGGCCGCCAGTTTCTCGATTCGCTCCAGGATCGGAGACCCGACTGCGTGATCCTCGATCTGCACATGCCAGATGGCGATGGGTTCGCGGTGCTCGAGCACCTTGCTCCGAAGTCGCCGCGACTCCCCGTCGTCGTCCTCACCGGCCGCGACACACCCGAGTCGCGGGAGCGCGTCCAGCAGCTCGGCGTCGTCGGATATCTCAGGAAGCCGGTCGAGGGGACTGTGCTCGTCCGGGCGATCGAGTTCGCGATCGCCCCGGCCGGCCAGGGAGACGGAACATGAGCAACCCGACTGCAAACACGCACCGCCGCTTCGGCATCGTGCTCCGGCCCGGCCGATTCGCCGCCGCGTTGCATGCGCTCCCGCTCGCCCTCGCGCTCCTCCTGCTCCCCGCCTGCGGCACACCGCAGCGCGGGCCCGCCGTCCCCCACGAACTGCAGGACCGCGCTCTCGTCCCCGGGTTCACGCCCGCCGCGCGGACCTGGGCCGCGGAGCTCAATCCGGACTTCTACGCGGCGGTCATCGACTCGGTCGCCCGCGAACGCGCAGACCTCGCCGCGCAAGGGCACACCGGCCCGCTCCCGCCCGCCAACTTCCTCGCGATCTCCGGGGGCGGCGCGGACGGCGCGTTCGGCGCGGGGCTTCTCTGCGGCTGGACCGCCCGAGGCGACCGACCCACCTTCAAGCTCGTCACCGGCATCAGCACCGGCGCCCTCATCGCGCCCTTTGCCTTCCTGGGCCCCAAATACGACTACGTGCTCCGCGATGTCTACACGCGCTCCACTACCAAGGACATCATGAACGAGCGCAGCCTGCTCGGCGGCATCCTCAGCGACGGCATGGCCGACACCACCCCACTCTGGAAGCTCCTCGAGCGGTACTTCGATGAGACGATGCTCGATGAGATCGCCGCCGAGTACCGCAAGGGGAGGCTCCTCGTCATCGGGACAACCAACCTTGATGCCCGCCGCGCCGTCCTTTGGAACATCGGCGCCATCGCCGCCAGCGATGCCCCCGATCGCCTGCCCCTCGTCCGCAGCATCCTCGTTGCCTCCGCATCGATCCCCGGAGCATTCCCGCCCGTGATGCTGGATGTCGAGGTCGATGGCAACCGCTTCCAGGAGATGCACGTCGACGGCGGCGCGATGACACAGGTCTTCGTCTATCCGCCCTCGCTCAAACTGGCGGATGTCGCCCAGCGCGAGCAGATCCAGCGGGAGCGTCACATCTACATCATCCGCAACGCCCGCATCGACCCCGAATGGTCCCAGGTCGAGCGTCGGACCTTGAGCATCGCCCAGCGCGCCATCTCCTCGCTCATCGCGACCCAGGGAGTTGGCGACCTCTTCCGGATCTACGTGGGCGCCCAGCGTGACGGCGTCGACTTCAACCTGGCCTTCATCCCACCGAGCTTCAACCTCCGGGCCCGCGAGCCCTTCGATCCGGTCTACATGGCGGAGCTCTTCGAGGTCGGCCGCGGTCGCGCTGTGAACGGGTACCCGTGGGAGAAGGCCCCGCCCTACTTCGAATCGGCGCCGATCGCCGCACCCACCGCCGCGGACCCTCGCACCGGATCGGCAGCGCAGCACGCCGCGGAGGGCCGCTGATGCACAGCGCACGGCCGCCCATGTCGCGGCGTCGATCAGCGTCAACCGATCGCGTGACGTTCGGCGTGTCCGGCGTGGTGCTGTCCGCATCGCTGTGCACGTCACTGCTCGGCGATCCTGCCACCTGCCGCGCATCCGGCCCCAAACCGCGCAGCAACGCATCAGCTCCCGCAGGAATGATCTGGATCCCCGGCGGCGAGTTCTCAATGGGATCGACCGACCCGCTGGCCCGCGCCGATGAGTCCCCCGTCCACCGCGTGCGCATCGACGGCTTCTGGATGGACCAGACCGAAGTCACCAACGCCCAGTTCCGCGCCTTCGTCGCTGCAACCGGGTACAAGACCGTGGCCGAACGCCCGGTCGACTGGGAAGAGTTCCGCAAGCACGTGCCCCCGGGCACCCCCAAGCCCTCCGCCGAGGAACTCGCGGGCGGCTCATTGGTGTTCGTGATGCCCGCCCCCACCAGCGCTGCGGGCGACCTGCAGTGGTGGCGCTGGGTGCGCAGCGCATGCTGGAAACATCCCGAGGGCCCCGGTTCATCGATCGACGGCCGCGAGCAGCACCCGGTAGTCCATATCGCCTACGAAGATGCGCTCGCGTACAGCAAATGGGCGGGCAAACGACTCCCCACCGAGGCGGAGTGGGAGTTCGCGGCCCGAGGCGGTCTGGACGGCAAGATCAACGTCTGGGGCGATGAGCCGATCAGCCCGACCCGCGCCAACACCTGGCAGGGCGAGTTCCCCGTCAGCAACACCCGCGAAGACGGCTTCATCGCCGCTGCCCCCGTCAAGTCCTACGCGCCCAACAGCTACGGCCTGTACGACATGGCCGGCAACGTCTGGGAGTGGTGCAGCGATCTGTACCGACCCGACACCTACACGCTGCAACTCCGCGCCGCCGGACCCGGCGTCGTCGTCTCCAACCCCGCCGGTCCCGACAAGTCGTTCGACCCGCGCAATCCGCACGAACCAGAGCTCCGCGTCCTCCGCGGCGGCTCTTTCCTCTGTAACGACAGTTACTGCGCCAGCTACCGGCCCAGCGCCCGCATGGCGTCCTCGCCCGATACCGGCCTCGCCAACGCCGGGTTCCGGTGCGTCGCCGATGCGCCGCCGCCGGGCTCCGACACCGCCGAAGCGGCGAGCACAGCGGAGGAAGCGCGATGACCGCGGCGTCCGCCAGATTGCTGGAAGCCCCGAATCAACCGGACGGCACGGTGTGTGTCCGGACGGCGCCGACACGCCAGAAGAGCGTGGGGCGACAGTTGCAGATCCCAAGACCGGAAAGGCAGGTGTCACCATGACCCGTTGGATGTCCCGTTCGATGCTCTCCGCCGTCCTGTGCGGCGCAACAATGCTCGTAGCCGCCGCGTGCTCATCGACCAAAGTCACCGAGCGCGAGCGGTATGTGAACGAGCCACTCGCCCGCCCGGCCACGATCTTCGTCTACGACTTCGCCGCGACACCCGCCGATGTGCCCGCGGATTCCTTGCTCACCCGCAACTTCGCGATCGACAAAGAGCCCCAGACACCCGAGGATGTCGCCGCCGCCAAAGCGCTCGGCTCCCAGATCGCCAAGTCCCTGGCGGCTCAGATCAATGAGATGGGCATGACAGCCGTGCACGTCACCGGCCCCATCACCCCGCAGGTCGATGACATGGTCATCCGCGGCTACCTCGTCTCCGTCGACGAGGGCAGCAAGGCCAAACGCGTCACCATCGGCTTCGGCTCGGGAGCCTCCGAACTGCAGACCGCCGTCGAGGGCCTGCAGATGACCGAGAACGGCCTCCGCCATCTCGGCTATGGCAAGGTCCAGGCCGGCAGCAACAAGACGCCGGGCGCCGCGGCGGGCGCTGTCGCCTTCGCCGCGACCGCAAACCCCGTCGGCCTCATCGTCAGCAGCGGCACCAAGATCGCCGGCGAGCGATCCGGACGCGCCACCATCCAGGGACGCGCAGCGGCCACCGCAAAGGAAATCGCCAACCAGCTCGAAGCCCGCTTCAAGGAAGAGGGCTGGATCTGAACCGCGCTGGCCAGACGACGCCTCGTCACCGCAACACCCGCGCCGATCTCCCGGCACGCAACCACACACACCAACGAAAGGACCACCCGTGCAGCTCTCGACCTGCTCCCGTCTCGCCCTCGCCGCAGCCCTCGGGCTCCCGCTGACCGCTCTCGCCGTCGATGGCGCTTCGGCCCCCGCCGCCCCAGCCGCGAACGAGTCCAACAGCAACAACCTCAACACCGCATCCGTCCGCCGCACTGTCGATGCATCCCTAGCCGAACCGCCCGAGTCCGATGCATCGTCCGGCAAACTGACCGACGGTTCCTCGCCCAAATGGCGCGTCGACTTCAACACCTGGCTGTGGATGGTCGGCGTCGAGGGCACTGTCGGCGCCCGCGGCCGGACCGCCGATGTCAGCGCCGACTTCGGCGACATTCTCGACGCCTCCGACTCCGTCGTCGCTTTCTCCGGCCACCTCGAAGTCGGTTATGGCCGCGTCGCCGGCTTCATCGATGGGTTCTACGCCGACCTTGGCGCCGAGGACCAGACCGGGCCCGGCGGCATGGCCGATGTTGATGTCGCCTTCAAGCAGGGCATCGTCGACTTCGGGCTCATGTACCGCATCGGCGACTGGGAGCCCTCGGGCGATGCCGCCAACAACCGCCGCAACACCACGCTGGACCTCTACGGCGGTGTCCGCTTCAACTCGATCGAGCTCGAGGTCGACCCGGCGAACCTCGATGCCCGTTCCCGCAGCAAGGACTGGTTCGATCCGATCATCGGAGCCAAGCTCGTGCTTCCGATCTCCCGCCGCTGGCACTTCCAGGCCAACGGCGATGTCGGCGGCTTCGGCGTGGAGTCCGACCTCACCTGGTCGACGACCGCCGCCTTCGGTTACAACTTCGAGATCTTCGGTCAGTCCGCGACCGTCCTGGCCGGGTACCGAGCCATCGGCTGGGATTACTCCGATGGCGCCGGGAACGACGAGTTCACGTTCGACGTCACCCAGCACGGCCCGATCCTCGGCTTCTCGCTGCACTTCTAACCCGCGGCCGTGCGAGGTCCGGGCGTCCCTGTCCCAATTGGCGCCCGGACCATCGCTTTGGTTGATCGGGAACGACAGCCGCGATGGCGTCAATCCCGCTCGATCGCACCTCGCAGGAGGAAGGCCCTGCGACCACAGCGTCCGCGCTCTACAGCGCCACCGCCCTGGCGCCGCCTCACGCCACTCGGCGCCGCCCGCACGATCACAGTCAATCGACACGAAGCGACTCGCCGATCACCACATCGCGGCCGTAGAGCGGGGGCGGGGGGCCCTTGCGGAACTGCAGATTCGCGTGCGTCGGCATCGCCGGGTTGGGCCGGAGCATCAGGTCGAACGGTTTGTCGGCGTCCATGCCGACAACGGTGGCGCTGACCCATGCTCGTGCCGGCCCGCCGATCTCGGAAGGATCGCGCGCTGCCAGGAACACGTTACCGCTCAGCTCCCACTCCAGGCCGCCCTGACGGACCACCAGATAGTGGTCGAGGTTCACCGGCACGCTTCGTGCATCGGCGACGAGCGTGCCTGTGATCACCACATGTCTCTTCGACACCCGTGTGATCCGCAGGTATCGCCGCACCTCCGGCTCGACCGCGGGATCGTCGAGCACGACAAACCGCGGCTTCGCCGGCGCGAAGACAGACGTCGCGGCTTCGAACGATTGCACCCACTCGATACTCCCGCCCGGTGCATCGGGCGTGAGGAACTGTCCCGGGCTGAAGTTCGCGGACCAGCCGGGCGTTCCCGGATCTGGCTTGTCGATGCCCAGGTCGATGCGCATCTTCCACCGGGTTCGTACGGTGTAGGCGCCCGGGGGAAGGTCCTTCGCCACGACCAGGCCGCGCGTGAAGTGGCCGACTCTCAACAGGTTGTGCGCGTTGATGTCGAGCCCCTGGGTGCCGCTGGCGATCATGCCGAACTGCATCGGCGGCAGCGCTGTCGAGCCTCCATCGCGGCCGACGATCTCGCCCCCCTCGAGAACGAATTGCAAAGGCGCTCCGATCCTGGCATCGGGGTAGGTAGCCGCGCGATCGCGGACGTACCCGATGCTGATGCGTGCTTCGCCGCCCAACTCGGGAAACAGCGCCCAGACCTCGATCGCCACCGCCTGCTTCAGGTAGAGCAGACGGTCGTCCTCATCGACCCAGCCCGCCGTCCACGCGGCCTCGAACACATCACCCAGCGAATTACTCCACCGCAGCGTCCGGTCGCCCTGCCGCCGCAGCGCAGTCTTGATCGCGGGGCGCACGGCCCGCTCCGAGGCCGAGCCCGCCGCGATGCGCGCAACAAGCTCGTTCATCGCCGCGTCCAATTCGGGGCCCGCCGGCCGCCGCGCATCCATCTGCGCCAGCCACCATGTCGGTTTGTACGTGTTCAGGTCGACCGTGGCGACCGCCAGCCACCCGGCGCCGACGCCCGCCAGGAGCACGAGTGCGCCGATGCTCGCGAGCACCGGCCGCCGCCGCCGCGTCCCGTGCACAACCGACCGCGGCCCGCCCAGCTCCGCGCCGCACTCTGGGCACACGCCACCAACCCCCGTCAGATCAAAGCGGCACCCGCGGCAGCGCGGCTCATCCCCGACCCGGCGCCCGAGAACGCCGAACATCAGGCACAACGCCCCGACGAACAGCAGCAGCACCGCCAGCAGCGCGCCCATGGGGTGTCAAGGTACCACGCCGTTGCCCACCCTCGAACCAGCCCCCGCCCCACGCAGGACGAGGGTCTGGCCGTTATCGGAACCGAACCGGCACCGCCCGCCCCGCGAGGTTCCGATGCGGCGCCCGCGCCCGTGCAACTCGCACCGCCGAACCGCGGCCGGCTTTGACACCACCCGGTTGACAACCGCCTTCGATCGTCCCACACTCTCGGGGAAGAAGCCCCCATCAGGGGCCCGGTGTTCAACCGGCCACGCACATCGGAAGAGGGAGCCCGAACAACATGATCCGTACCGCCGCCGCCGTCCTCGGTCTGGTCGCTGTCTCTACCGCCTTCGCCGGCAGCACCGCCCTCGGACCCGCCGCCGACTACAACGTCTACGTCCTCGGTGCCCACACCGCCAGCAACTCCGATATCGAGGGCCGCGTCGCCGTCGGCGGCGCTGCCAGCTACACCAACTACGCCATCGGCCTCGCCATCGGCGGCGCCGGCACCAACGGCGTCTTCGGCACCTCGCTGAGCTTCACCAACGGCACCATCTACGGTGCCGCCGCCTACGGTACCTCCGCCACCATCGCAAACGCGAACGTCACCGGCGGCGCCTCGCAGCAGTCGCCCATCAACTTCACGACGACCGGCACGCAGCTGCAGTCCCTCTCCACCCAGTACGGCGCGCTCGCGACCAACGGCGCCGCCGCTCAGGTCTACAGCTCGCTCACTTTCACCGGCACCCAGACCGGCCTCAACGTCTTCCAGATCGCCTCCTCCGCCTTCAGCGGTATCAGCGAGATCAAGGTCAACGCCCCCGCCGGCGCAACCGTCCTGATCAATGTCACCGGCAGCTCCGTCAACCTGCCCAACATCGGCCACCAGTTCACCGGCGTCACCCGCAACAGCGTCCTCTACAACATGGTGAACGCCACCGGCCTCACCATCCAGGGCAGCTTCAACGGCTCCGTGCTCGCCCCCCGCGCCGCCGTCCAGACCAACTACGGCGACTTCAACGGCCAGCTCGTCGCCGGCAGCCTCACCGGCCACCTCCAGTTCAACCAGTCGCCTTTCACCGGTCAGATCAACGTCATCCCGCTCCCGCCGGCCGCCGCGGCAGGGTTGGCGATGCTCGCCGGCCTCGCGGGCTTCCGCGCCATCCGCCGCCGCTGAACGCCGGACCTGTGCCTCAACCATCCCGCCCCAGAGCGGGAGTGCCGAACTGGCCACCCCCGCCCCCCGCGCCCTCCACGGGTTGCGTCGGCGACCACGCCCGTGAGCTGCACCCCGCGCTCAGCAGGCTGAAGCCCAGGCTCCGCACGCGGCGGTCGCGCCACTCCCACTGACAACACCCTGTCAGTGCCCCCACCCAAAATCCAACCGCCCCCCTTGCACACCCCGCCCCACGCGGTACGCTCCCCGCATGGTCGCACCCAATCAAAACCAAACCATCGATCCC
>JBDZUZ010000263.1:0-2726 GCA_040255445.1 Planctomycetaceae bacterium
CCGCGCCAGCGTACCACGCAGCCGACGACCACCGCCACGCCGCGGCACGCTCCACGAGCGCGCGCTTCACCGGGTTCGGGTGGATGTACATGATCTCACGCGCCAGCTCCGACGCGTCCCGCACAATCCGGTCGAACCCGCCCTCCGCCTGCCAGAGACGCGGCCGCCCCTGTCCATCACGCAACTGCACCCGCAGGGTCGGATCGATCAACCCCCCGCGCCCGCATCGCCGCCTCCGCGAACGGCTCGAGCTCCTCCTCCTCCGCTACATGAGCAACCACCCCGACCGCTTCCGGAGACCTGAATAGATCCACCCTCCGCACCCGCCGCCTCGGGTACCCCCACACCCCGCGTGCGGCTCGACTCGATGTGCCACGGCTCCGAGCGAAGGCTCTGCGAAGCGAGCAGCCGTGGTCGGGCGCCCGACTCCGCCCGCACCCCCGCCCCGCACCAGATCCGGCCCGCAGGGCCAACGATGGTTGCCGGGAGTGGGGGGGCGCAGGCCGAAGGCCCAGCCCCCGGATGCCGCCTCAACCCCTCCCCGCCCGGAGGGCGGACCTCTCTCCGAATCAACCGCTCACCCCCGCAAACGCTCCAGCAGCGGAATGAGCAGCGCCGCATCCCTCTCGCCGAAGGCCTCGACGAGCCACGGCTTATGGAACACGCCGATACCTTCGTGCTCGCGGAGCGCTTCGTGGTACGCGCGAAAAAACCGGGACACGCTCTCGTCGACGGCAAGACCTGGCAGCTCCTCCAGCAGTCGAGCGATGCTGGAGCGATACCGGGGCAGCACGACATGGGTCGAAGGATCCGGCCACTTGATGCCCTGATCCCGGACGTCGTAGAAGTCCGCGATCAAGGTCGCATCGGAGAAGTCCACATCCTCGAAGACGCCCTGCGGGAAAGGCTCAAGAAACCGCCGCTGATCGTCGGGCACGAGCACCGGCATCCCGAACTGGACATTATTGATCATGCCACGGAAGACGCACCGCCTGAAGGTGCACGAGCTGCCAAAGCTCGCCTCGTACCAGTTGATGTCCTCAAAGACGCAGTCCTCAAACACGGCGCCGGCACAATCCAGATACTGCATCCGGCAGTCCTTGAACCGCACACGCTCAAAGCGGTTCTGCCATCCATCCGGCAGCAACGCGCCGAACTGTCCATCGGTCAGCCGACTCCCGACAAACGAGCAATCCGAGAGCCGCGTCGACCACATCCCCCATTGCCGGAAGTCGACCTTGTCGAACACCCAATTGCGGATCGACGTCTGCGCTGTGCTAAGGTTGCGCACCGTACAGCCGCTGAAGTCGATGTCTTCAAGCTCCACCTTGCGGAGCGAGGGATCCCGGATCGGGTACTTCACCGGCGGCGGCCCCTCCGGCCCCTTCTCGATCGGCGGCGGGATCGCGAGCCGCTTCCGCAGATCAACCCGCCCCTCATGCCGCGGAAACGAATCAAACGGCCCGCCCGCGCACAACGCGGCCCACACCCCGCCGTCCATGCCTTCTCTCGGCACCTTCCTGCTCTTTGCCAACACGACCTCCGGCTCTCCGCGCTCGTGCGGACTCCCCCCGCTGACTCTTTGATAAGGCTGGCCAGCAGCCCACTCTACGAGTCTTCACGCGGGCGGGACGCGCACCTCGAACTCGATGGGCCACGGCTCCGAGCGAAGGCTCCGCGAAGCGAGCAGCCGTGGCCCAGCGCACGCCTCCGCCCGCACCCCCGCCCCGCACCAGACCCGGCCCGCGGGGCCAACGATCGTTGCCGGGGGCGCAGGCCGAAGGCCCAGCCCCCGCTCGACGCCCTGAGCTATTCCGCCCGGAGGGCGGACCTCTCTCTCCGTCAAAAGCCCCGCTCGCGAAAGACCCACCGGCCATCAAAGCACATGCAGATCATCGAACCAGACCCGTGCCCGATCCCCCTCGACCTCAATCGTCAGTTCAAGAGTCAGATCCGACCGTCCCTCCCGCGTCCACAAGGGCGCCCACACCGACCAAGCCTCGCGCGAAGCATCGTCGATCCGGACAGCATCAAGATCGCTGTAGGCATCGGCCGGAGGCACGACGAGCGTAAGACCGTACTCCATCACCAACTCCTCTAACGTGTCCGCCGTCATGAACGATGGCGCGCAGCGATCAATGACCTCGCGATACTCACGACGAGCCAGTGCCTCGACGATCTCGCGCACGATGCGCTCAAGCAACCGCAGAACAGGGAGATTAGAATCCGACGGCGCTCCGCCCGATCCGTGAACCCTCGGACTTGCCTCGACAAGAATCTGAAACACCCGATCGGCAACATCCTCGTGCCATTCTGGCCCTACGAGCGGCATCTTCTCACACTGTGAATCACGGAAGCGACCGAGGTCACTCAGACGCGCCATCCGAGTGATCTCCGCGACTTTGGGTTCCTCGCGAACCGTGACCTCGATGAGCTGAAGCGACGACTCCCTGTGCTTGCGCGGGCAATCCGCGAACATGCTCGAGAACGCTACCATCCGCTTCTTCCAGTCGCTCTTGCTCGAAACGACCCGATTCGGCTCGCGCAGCGTGGCAGAAAACGCTTCGATGAAACCGCCGCGGTCCAGCAGAGAGAGCGATTGCACCGGTGCACCATCCACGATCAGGCCCCCGTCGATCTGCAACATCGTCGGTACCGCGATGATGTCATCTAGCAGGGCGTTGAAAAACCCGCCCGCGAACCGGGATCTTCGCGCAACCGCGGGT
>JBDZUZ010000004.1:0-63219 GCA_040255445.1 Planctomycetaceae bacterium
TGGGGCGGGGGGGGCGGCCCGGGGGGGGCGGGTCGGGGGGGCGGGGCGGCGGGGGGGGGTGGGGGGGGGGGGGGGTGGGGCGGGCAGTGTGGCAAGGCGCGATGCGGGGCGGGCGGTGATCGCGGTGACGGGTGAGCGGGGGCGGTGGCTGGCGGGGTTGAACGCGGCGTGGAGCGCTGCGCTTGGGGCGTCATTGGGAGCGGTAGCGGTCGGCGATGCGGGATCGCTCGGGGATGCGCAGCGCATCTGGGAGACCGGGAAGACCGCAGCGCGTGTCGAGGTGTTGCGGCGGGTGCGCGGTGTGGATGCCGCGGCGGGTTTGGCGATGGTGGAGGCGGCGTGGGGTGGTGATGGGGCGGCGGAGCGGGCGAAGTTCGTCGAGGCGCTGGAGGTCGGTCTGAACCTGGCGGATGAGGCGTTTCTCGAGCGGGCGCTGGATGATCGGAGCAAGGCGGTGAAGGCCGCGGCGGCGGAGGTGTTGGCGCGGCTGCCGGGGAGCGCACTCGCGAAGCGGATGGCGGAACTGGTGAGGGCGTGCCTGGAGGTCAAGAAGAGCAAGTTGAGTGTGAAGCGGGTGTTCGCCATCTCGCTGCCGAAGGAGTTCGATGCCGCGTGGGTGCGGGACGGGATCGAGGAGGAGTACTTCGGGAAGAAGACGCGGGCGGGGTGGTTTGTGCAGATGGTCGGGGCGGCGGGGCTTTCGCTTTGGGTTGAGGCGCTGGTCGCGGCGGGCGTGTCCGTCGAGAAGGCGACGCCCGAGGCCGTGCTCGCAGCGCTCAAGGACGACGATCACTTCAAGGATGCGGTGCAGGGGATGACGCTGGCGGTAATGCGGCGGCCGGATGTTGCGTGGGCCAAGGCGTTGTGCGCTGTGGGGATGGAGCAGCGGAAGAAGGAAGCGGTGGGCTTTGGCTGGGTGTGGGAGCGGCTGGCGCCGCGCGAGGCCGAAGAGGTGATGCTGAGCGTGATCGGGCACAGCGGGGCGAGCCCGGAACTGTGCTGGATGCTGCTGGAGAGCGCGGAAGCGCGGTGGTCGCGCGGGTTCTCCGCGGCGGTGATCGCACGGCTGCTGCAGCTCCGCGGCACGAAAACCGTGAGCGAGTGGCAGCGACGCGGGACGCTGGAGCGGATGTCGGTGCTGCTGCACCCCGCGGAGGCGGAAGGGTTTGAGAAGCTGGCGGAAGAGGCGTTCGGGAGTGATTTGACGGAGAGCGTGCGCCGGAGTGTGGATCGTGTGCGGGCACGGGCGGAGATGTACAAGGAGCTGGCATCGTGAGCAAGGCAGCGGAGAAGGCGGCGGGCGTGGTCGAGGTGATGCGGCAGACGGCCGAATCGCAGTACGCGGCGGAGCTGGCCGCGCTGGCGAAGGTCGATGACCGCGAGCGGCCGCCGCGGTGGAAGCTCTCGCCGTGGGCGGTGGTGATGTATCTGATGGGCGGGAAGCTCAAGGACGGCACGGAGATCTCGCCCAAGTACGTCGGCAACCAGCGGCTGATCGAGATCGCGGTCTCGACGCTGGCGACGGACCGGGCGCTGCTGCTGCTGGGTGTGCCGGGGACGGCCAAGAGCTGGGTGAGCGAGCATCTCGCCGCGGCGATCAGCGGCGACTCGACGCTGCTGGTGCAGGGCACTGCGGGGACGCCCGAGGAAGCGATCCGCTACGGCTGGAATTACGCGCTGCTGCTGGCGAAGGGGCCGACGCCCGAAGCGCTGGTGCCCAGCCCGGTGATGCGGGGCATGCGCGATGGCAAGGTGGTCCGCGTCGAGGAACTCACACGCGTGCCCAGCGATGTGCAGGACACGCTGATCACGATTCTGTCGGAGAAGACGCTGCCGGTGCCGGAATTGAACGATGAGGCGCGGGCGGTCAAGGGGTTCAACATCATCGCGACGGCGAACGACCGGGACCGGGGCGTGAACGAACTCTCGAGCGCACTCAAGCGACGTTTCAACACGGTGGTGCTGCCGGTGCCGGATTCGATGGAGGAGGAGATCGAGATCGTGCAGCGGCGGGTGGCGCAGCTGGGCCGGGCGCTCGAGCTGCCCAGCGAGGTGCCGGCGATCGAGGAGATCCGCCGCGTGGTCACGGTCTTCCGCGAGCTGCGCGAGGGGAAGACGGTGGATGGCAAGAACAAGCTGAAGCAGCCCTCGAGCACGATGAGCACGGCGGAGGCGATCAGTGTGATGACGAGCGGGATGGCGCTGGCTTCGCACTTTGGGGATGGTGTGCTGCGGGCGGGGGATATCGCGAGCGGGATGATGGGGGCGATCGTGAAGGACCCGGTGCAGGACAAGGTGGTGATGCAGGAGTATCTGGAGACGGTGATCAAGGAACGGGACGGGTGGAAGGATTTGTACCGGGCGTGCAAGGAGGTTCTGTAAGCAGAAAGTGCTGAGGACTGAGGACTGAGGACTAAGTGGGTGCGGACGGAGGCTGGGTGCATGGGGCGGCGCGTCGAGCGATTTGAGGATCTGATCGCGTGGCAGAAGGCGCGCGAGCTGAGTCGTCGGATCAGGGAACTGACGCGACGATCGCCACTGAGCCAAGACCGATCGCTCTGTGATCAGATGCGCCGGTCGTCACAGTCCGTGATGGCGGATATCGCGGAAGGATTTGATCGGGCAAGCCGGCGCGAGTTTCACCGGTTTCTGGTCATCGCGAAAGGGTCTTGCGCGGAACTGCGGTCGGATCTGTATGCGCTGCTTGATGACGGGCTGATCTCGCAGGCGGAGTTCGATCAGCTGTACGAGATGTGTCTTGAGGTCGGGCGGATCGTGGGTGGACTGCGTCTTTCGGTGGCCTCGAAGCGGGATGAGTGAATGGCGAACGCGTTGCACATCCTGGGCGTTCGGCATCACGGGCCCGGCTCGGCGCGGATGGTGGTGCGCGCGCTGGAGGTGGTGCGGCCGGAGGTGGTGCTGATCGAGGGGCCGCCGGATGCGGCTGAAGTCGTCGCGCTCGCCGCCGATCGCGCGATGCGGCCGCCGGTGGCGCTGCTGGTATATGAACCCGATGATCTGCAGGCCGCGGCGTATTACCCCTTCGCGGAGTTCTCGCCGGAGTGGCAGGCGCTGCGGTGGGCGCTGGCCAACGGGAAGCAGGTGCGGTTCATCGATCTGCCGCTGGGGATGCGGGCGAAGCAGCGGGCGGAGGACGATGAGAACTCGCCGGGGTCGAGCGATGGGGACGGCAACGAGAGCGCGCACGATGGCGACGACCCCCCCACCGCCCCCACCGCTACCGCCGCTGCATCACCCAGCGATGATCCCCGCGAGGACCCGCTCGATGCGCTCGCCGTCGCCGCGGGCTTCGCCGATGGCGAGGCCTGGTGGGGGCGGATGATCGAGGAGAACCGCGGCGATGAGGATCCGATCGGGGTCTTCGATGCGATCCGCGGTGCGATGGAGTCCGCGCGGCGTGAGATCCGGCGGGCGCGCGATCCCGAAGAGGCGCCTCGCGAAGCGCACATGCGCAAGATGATCCGCGCTGCGGTCAAGGAGACCGATGGCGCTGTGGCCGTGATCTGCGGCGCATGGCACGCGCCGGTTTTGACCGAGGCCGCGCTCAAGGAGCACACCACCAAGGCGGACGATGCGACGCTCAAAGGTCTCACCAAGCGCAAGACGGCCGCGACGTGGATCCCCTGGACCTACGACCGGCTGTCGATGTTCTCCGGCTACGGCGCGGGCGTTGCGAGCCCCGGGTGGTACGAGCATCTGTGGATCCATCACGCCGCCGCGGCCTCGCGCATCAGCGAGGGCTGGCTGACGCGCGTCGCGCGGCTGATGCGCGAGGCGGACTTGGATGCATCGCCCGCGAGCGTGATCGAAGCCGTGCGGCTCGCCGAATCGCTCGCCGCGCTCCGCGGCCGGCGCACTCCCAGCCTCGAGGAACTCGGCGAGGCGACGCTCGCGATTCTCTGCCACGGCGACCGCATGCCGCTCGCGGTCATCGAGCGAGATCTCATCGTCGGCCGCCGGCTCGGTGAAGTGCCCGATTCCGCGCCGATGGTGCCGCTGCAGCGGGATCTGCTCGCGCAACAGAAGTCACTGCGGATGAAGGTCTCGGCGGATGATGTCGAGCTCGACCTTGATCAGCGCAAGGACATCGACCTGGCGCGGAGCCGGCTGCTGCACCGGCTGGCGATCCTCGATGTGCCGTGGGGCGAGCTCAAGCTGGACCAGCGGCAGCGGACGAGCACGTTCCACGAAGTCTGGCGGCTGCAGTGGAAGCCCGAGTTCGCGATCGCGCTGATGGAGGCGGCCCGCTGGGGCAACACCGTTGCGGAGGCCGCGGCGGGGTTCATCGCGCACAAGGCCGCCGCGGCGGGATCGCTCGCCGAACTCACCGCGCTCCTCGATCACGTCATGCTCGCGGATCTGCCCGCCGCGGTCGAGCGGCTGGTGTCGCGGATCGCGGCGATGGCGGCGGTGGGTGTCGATGTCGGTCACCTGATGGAGGCGCTTCCGCCCTTGGCGGCGATCCTGCGGTACGGGAACGTGCGCAAGACCGATGCCGCGCTTGTGGAGCCCGTCGTGGCCGGGCTGACAGCGCGGATCTGCGCGGGGCTGCTCCCCGGCTGCGCATCACTCGATGACGACGCCGCGGCGATCATGCGGGGGCGGATCGAGGGTGTGCACAGTGCGCTCACGATGCTTGGTCGCGCGGAGCTGACGGATCCGTGGCGCGAGACGCTGGCGAAGGTCGGCGATGCGGATGTGCACGGGCTGGTGGCGGGGCGGGCGTGGCGGCTGCTGCTCGACACCGGCGCGGAGCCGGAAGAAGCGGCAACGCGGCTCGCGCTGGCGCTGTCGCCGGGCGCGGATCCGGCCGCGGCATCGGCCTGGCTCGAAGGGTTTCTCACCGGCTCCGGGCTGGTGCTGGTGCACGATGCGCGGCTGCTGGGGATTGTCGATCAGTGGGTGTGTTCGCTGCCGCGGGAGACTTTCGAGCGGGTGTGCCCGATCGGGCGGCGGACCTTTGCGACGTTCGAAGCGCCCGAGCGTCGGCAGATCGGGGAGCGGCTGAAGCGCGGCGGGCTGGAGGGCGATGGCGTCGGTCAGCGCCCGTCAAAGGCGCGGGCGGGCGACGGGTACAACGCGGAGCGTGGAGCACTGGTCGAGCCGGTGCTGCGGCTGATCCTGGGTGAAAGGTTCGTGGGCGAGCGGTTTGCGGATGGAGGCGGCGCGTGAGCGACATCGATGCGAGCGAGCGGCTGGAGCGGTGGCGGATGCTGCTGGGCGGCGGCGATGCCGACGGCATCAACATCACGCTGCGCGACCGCGCTGCTGCGATGGACGGCGCGATGCAGGCGCTGTACGGCGAGGACGGCGCTGGCGGGAAGGGCGGCCGGCGGGGCGGGCTCGGGGCCTCAGCGCCCAACGCTGCCCGATGGCTGGGTGATATCCGCGAGTACTTTCCCAGCTCCGTCGTCCGCATCATGCAGAAAGACGCCATCGATCGCCTGGGCATGCAGCGGCTGCTGCTCGAGCCGGAGATGATGGAGGCGGTCGAGCCCGACATCCATCTGGTGACGACGCTGATGTCGCTCTCGGGTGTGATCCCGCAGAAGGCAAAGGCGACCGCGCGGCAGATCGTGGCGCGGGTGGTCGAGGACCTGCGCAAGCGGCTGGACTCGCCGATGCGGCAGGCGGTCGCTGGCGCGCTCAACCGATCGACGCGGACGCGCCGGCCGCGGCACAGCGAGATCGACTGGAACCGCACGATCCGCGCCAACCTGAAGCACTACCAGGCCGAGTACCGCACGATCGTGCCCGAGACGCGGATCGGCTTCGGCCGGCGTCGAGCGGAGCTCAAGCGGATCGTCGTGTGCATCGATCAGTCGGGCTCGATGGGCGAATCGGTCGTGTACTCGGGTGTTTTTGGCGCGGTGCTGGCCTCGATGCCCGCGCTCAAGACGCACGTCGTGGCGTTCGACACCAGTGTCGTCGATCTCACCGAGAAGATGTCGGACCCGGTGGATGTGCTGATGGGTGTGCAGCTCGGCGGCGGGACGGACATCAACCGGGCCTTGGGATACTGCCAGGGCCTGATCACCCGGCCGCGGGACACGATCGTCGTGCTGATCACGGATCTGTACGAGGGCGGGAACAACGCGGAGATGCTCAAGCGCGCTGCGGCGATTGTGGGCGCTGGCGCGACGATGGTGACGCTGCTGGCGCTCTCGGACGGCGGCGCACCATCGTTTGATGAGAAGAACGCCGCCGCGCTCGCGGGGATGGGTGTCCCGAGCTTCGCGTGCACGCCCGACAAATTCCCCGAGCTCATGGCCGCGGCGATCCGGGGGCGGGACCTGGGCCAGTGGGCGGGGGAGATGGGGTTGGTGGCGAAGGGGAAGTAAGAGGAAGGCACGGAGGCACAAAGGCACAAAGGCACGAAGGGGATTCAGGAGTATGCCCAGAGCATCAGTCCGGTCGCGACGGCGCTCACCGGTAACCAGAGGATGGCGACCAGCGCGCGCAGGTCGTGCACCTGGTGCGCTGCGGCGAGGAGTATGACGGCCGCGGTCGGCCAGGTCACGATCGCGCCGAGCGGCCCGATGAAGGGCACCAGCACGGGTGCGAGCGCTGCGGTGCTGTAGCACATCGCCTGCAGCGTGTGGCCGAAGGGCCTGGCGCCGCCGGTGACCAGGAGAACGGGGTGGGCCAGCACCGCCCAGAGCGCCGTGACCGCCAGCGTTGCAACGACCGCCGTGGCGGTCGTCACGACGACGGCAACAAACTCAGGGACACGCGTGAAAGCCCGGAATCCGCTCGCGAGCACGCTGGTCATGAATGCCCCGCTGCCGACGAGCAGCGCCACGGTGAGCACAGCGAATGTCACCGCCGCGGTCGTCGCCGCGCGCTTCTTGATACCGATGAACAGTTGTGCCGGCCGGCTCCACACCAGCGTCGCGGCGTCCCACCAGCGTTGACCCAGCCCTGTGCCGGCGGTCACCCACGGATTGCCCTGCCCACGCTCGACGAGACGGCCGCAACCCGCGGCGGGCTGGAGCGCGAGTGTTGCGGTCGGGATAAGAAGGCGGCAAACGCTGCAGCGCATCTCGCGCCCGTCGAAATCGGTCGGCTTCTCAGGGCCGTTCACCGCTCGCTCGCACTCCGGGCAGGTGTAGGTGACTGATCTGGGCTGGAAGTGATAGTCGCGCAGCGCGAACGGCTCGCCGCACTCCGGGCACACGCGGGTGGAGAGGTTCCAGAGGGAGTAGTTGCAGTGGACGCAGTGCATACGAACGAGACTGATGGTACCGCAGGCGGGTCGCGAGGCTGTCGCCCAACTCAGCGCGCGGTCGCCACAATCATGACGATCCACACAAGGACGAAGAGCACCACGGGGGCGAAAGTGATCGCCGAGGCCCGGGGCAACGAGATGCCGTGCACGCCCGCCAGAGCGACGGCCGCGAGCGATGCCCAGATCAGTGGCACCAGGAGCAGCCCGGCGCACGGGAGCCAGAGGAAGAGCACGGCCCCGGAGGTGTACGCGAATGCGACCCATGTCGCGCTGAAACCACCGCGGTGAGCACCAGATGCGGCGACGAGCAGATGCGAGACCGCAGCCCAGAGCACCGGAAGCAGCAGCAAGCCCCCCGCGCTCAGCATGCCGGCAAGAAGCGCAGCTCCGCCGACGTTGCGTCCGGCGAAGAACATCGCGACCAGCAGTGTCGGCACGGTGCCGATCAGAACGTTCGTCAGCAAGAATGAGAACGCCAGGGATGGAGACCCGCGTCGCACGCCGCCGAGCGCGAGCAAGTCGGGGCGGTCAAAGCTCATCTTGATGGAGGCCCACCAACCGACGCCCTTCTCATTCTCGGGCTGCCACGGGAGCTCACCCTCGCGGGGAACGGGCGGCGCAGCGCCGTCCACCGGCTCGCACGCGGCCGCATCGGGATCGAACATGCCGTGGCAGTGCGGGCAGGTGAGCTCGGACTGGTCCAGATCCGCGGGGTTGATCGGCGCGGGCGACCCAGCCGCGCAGTGCGGGCACCGGATGGTGATCGAGTTCTTGCGGAAGTGGAAGTCGCGGAGCGAGAACGGGGTCGCGCATTCCGGACAGCGGCGGGCGCTGAGGTGCCAGAGCGGGTATTGGCAGTGTTGGCAGTGCACGGCGGTGGCTCTTGAAGAGCCAGCGTAGCAGAACGGCTGCTTGTCGAACCGGGTTGCCGATCTCGCCCCCGTCCGCGGTGCGCGGGCCGGCGCGAGCGGCGTCTTCCCATCGGCAGGATGCCGATGCCACAGGGGGCTTACCGGACCCAGCGGGCGCGGTCGGTGGCGACGTGGTAGTGCGGGTCTTCGCTGATGTTCACCTCGACCAGGTCGCCGGCGCGGTCCAGCAGGCGGCGGCAGTCTTCGCTCAGGTGCCGCAGGTGCAGCCGCTTGCCGAGCTTCTGGTAGCGTTCGGCCAGCGCGTTGATCGCCTCGAGGGCGGACTGGTCGTAGACGCGGCTGAAGTAGAAATCGATCACGACATCGTCGGGGTCGTTCGCCGGGTCGAAGAGCTCGCGGAATCGCGCCACGCTGCCGAAGAAGAGCACGCCGTGGAGCTGGTAGATGCGGCTGCCGTGCTCGTTGGTGTGAGTATCGGCCATGAGATGGCGGCTCTTCTTCCACGCGAAGACGAGCGCCGAGAGCGCGACGCCGAGAATCACCGCCGTGGCGAGGTCGTGCATGAAAACCGTGTACGCCGCGACGAAGATCATGATCAGGACCTCGGCGAGGGGGATCCGCCGCCAGGTCTGGAGCGTGGTCCACTCGAAGGTGCCGATGACGACCATGAGCATGACGCCGACGAGCGCGGCCATGGGCACGGCCTCGATGTAGGGCGCGAGGAACAGGATGAAGAGCAGGAGCGCGACCGCCGCGGTGATGCCCGAGAGGCGGCCGCGGCCGCCGGACTTCACGTTGATCAGCGACTGACCGATCATCGCGCAGCCGCCCATGCCGCCCAGCGCGCCGCATGCGATGTTGGCGACGCCCTGACCGATGCACTCGCGGTTGCCGCTGCCGCGGGTCTCCGTCAATTCATCGATCAGCGTCATGGTCATCAGCGATTCGATCAGGCCCACGCCGGCGAGGATGAGCGAGAAGGGGAGGATGATCCAGAGCGTGGCGAGGGTGAAGGGCGGGAGCGTGAAGTCCCACCACGCCGGCCGCGGCAGGCCACCGGCGATGCCGACCGAGGCGACATCGACCGAAGCGATCGCCGCGGCGGTCTCTTCAGGCGTCAGCGGCGCGATGATGCCGTCCTGAGGCGAGGCGGCCACGCCGGCCGGGAGCGCGGCCTGAGCCGCCGCGAGTGTGGCGGCATCCTTCGCACGCTGCGCGGTGACGACGGCCTCAGCGCGGGTGCGATCAACGAGCATGTCGCGGACGGTGAGCACCGGCTTCTCGTGCTCCGCGATAGCGGCCGCATCCTTTCCGGGCGTCAGGTCCGTGGCGCCGGGGCTCGCCGTCGCGTTGATCCCGACAGCGCCGAGCGTGATCACGAGGATCGCCACCAGCGAGCTGGGCACCGCGCGCGTCAGCCGCGGCAGGAAGGCGATGATCGCCATGGTGACCGCGACAAGACCGAGCATGAGGTAGAGCCGCTCGCCGCGGAGGAACTCCATTGTGCCCGCCGCGCTGAGCGTCTTGAAGCTGCCCAGCTGCGCGAGCAGGATCACGATCGCCAGGCCGTTGACGAAGCCGAGCATCACCGGGTGCGGCACGATGCGGATGAACTTCCCCAGACGCAGGAAGCCGATGACCAGCTGGATGATGCCGCAGAGCACGACGGCCGGGAAGAGATAGCCGATGCCGTAGTTTGCTACCAGCGACACCACGACGATGCCCATCGCGCCGGTCGCGCCCGAGATCATGCCCGGCCGCCCGCCGAGGATCGATGTGATGAGGCAGATGATGAACGCCGCGTAGAGCCCCACCAGCGGCGGCACGCCCGCGAGGAACGCGAACGCGACGGCCTCGGGCACCAGCGCGAGCGCCACGGTGAGCCCCGAGAGAATGTCGGCCCGCGGCGAGCCGCTGAGCGCGCTGCGGAGGTCGAAGATGCGGGGGCGGGCCTTGATGAACCCGGGGAGTTTGATCGTGATCTGGGACATGGCGGCTCGTCGGTGAATACGGAGAACGGCCGGGCCGCGGGAGCGGTCCGGTGGGAGGGATGGGCGTTGATGATGCGGGCGCGAGACGATGCGCAAAGGGAGGGCTCGGCGGCGTTCGGCCGCGGCGGTCCCGCGATCAGGGTGGCGTCATGATGGTGGCTGCGCGCATGGGGGGCGAGTGTAGGCGGGGCTGCCCATCGACAGATCGCGAGCCCACTCGCTTCTTCGACCAGCAGCCGCCAACGGCCGCATCGTGCCGATCGCTACTCTGGCGGCATGAGATCGACGCAGCAGAAGGCAACTCGCACCGGCCTCGCCGCCCGCTGGTCGACCCCGATGACCGACCGCCAGCGGTTCTGGCTCAAGATCGGTCTGACCTGCGCGGCGATGGGTGTCGCCGCGCTCATCCTGCCGCACTTCGGGCTGCAGTTCCGCAAGCTCGAGAGGCTCGGCCCCAACGCCGCGGCGGGGGCGTGGGGCCTGATCGTTGTGGGAGGAGTGCTCTGCCTGCCGGCGCTGCTGCGGATCCGGCTGCGGATGATGGCGGCGGCCGCGGGCGCCGTTCTAGTTGTCGGCCTTGGTCTCATGTTCGTGCTCGGATGGCTGCTCAGCAAGAATCGGTCGATGCCGAGCCCGCCGCCGCCGAACACGGCGTACACGCCGCCAACCAATCCGGTCGGAGCGCCGCCGCACATGAGCGGAGGGCCCGGATACACCGGCCCGAGAGCGCCCGCTGGGAGCGGCCCGCCTCGGTTCAGCCCGGGCAACCGGCCGCCGATGAAGACGTTCGAAGAGCGGCGATCAGAGATCGAAACCCGCTACGGCGCCGACCGCATCTGGATCGTGCGGATCGAGAACGCGGATGAAGCGCTCAACGATGCGCTCACCACGGCCTTCCGCGACTACCGCAGCGCGGCGGACAACCCGGGCTCGTGGAGCACATCACGCCGCGGCGATGAACTCCGAGCGATCTCCGCGCCCGAGTCGTCGCCGGAGTCGTTGCTGCAACTGGTGCGGGGCGTGCTGGCGGGGGTCGAGGGCGCCGGCGAGCCGCGGGTCGATGAATCCGCACGCGAGATTACTGTTACGATCACACGCTGATGCGGCGGGTCGCCGCTGTCGCTGCTCCGCGGAGGGTTGCAGGAGGGGTCGCAGGGGAGGTTTGCAGGAGGGGGTCGCATGCCTGCCGGCAGGATGATCGCGATCGCAACGCTCGGATTCGTTCTCACAGGCATGAGCGGGTGCACGGCCAGCCCCGAGCGGCAGCATACCGCGAATGCTTCGCGGCACGAGCCGATCGTGTTCTACGGCGTGATTGATGAAGCGCCCGGCATCTACCAGACGACCACCGAGAGTAAGCCGATCCTGATCACAGCTCGCGCGAACTGGCCCGAACCATCGCCCGACGGCCGGCACCTGCTCTTCCAGCGACGTTCGGACGCCGGCGACCTTGACCTCTGGCGGTGCGCGATCGATGGATCGAACCCGCGGCGGCTCACCAGCCACCCCGCGCACGAGTATCTGCCATCGTGGTCGCCCGATGGTCGCTGGATTGTGTTCACGACGTGGCGTCTCGAGGAAGGCGATCTAGAGCCCGCGCCGCACCTGTACCTGGTCGCATCGGAGGGCGGCACCGCGCGGCGGCTCATGGCTGAGCTGCTGGGAACTTCGGCCGGAGCGACATGGACGCCCGATGGACGGTCGATCGTCTTTGGCATGAAACACGCCAACGGCGACTCGAGCATCTCCATCGCCTCCATCGACACCGCGGCAGCAAGCATCTCCGACCGTCGCGAGTTGGTGCGCGATGCGAGGTCGAACGGCACACCGGTCGTCTCGCCCGATGGCCGCTACATCGCGTACTACTCGAGCGATGATGCGGCCTCGTGGCTGATGATCGTCGGGATCGATGGCGGTCCGCCGCGGCCGGTCCTCACCGAGGGCTTCAACTGGTACCCGCGCTGGTCGCCCGATGGGCGGCGGCTCATCTTCACGCGTGCGGTGTCGGAGGATCAGGAGGACCTGGACATCTACGAGATCGATCTCGCGGGCGGCCCGCCGCGGCCGGTGATCGAGTTCCCGGGGCGGCAGGCGGAGGCGCGGTATCTGAATTCGTCGTCCCGCTGATCGATCACGGCCTGATCACCCGCGTCGGATCCGGGAACGGCGGCAGCTTCAGACCGGCGCGCACCGCATTCTGGCTCGCGCGGAGACTCTCGAACCGCTCCGGCTGCACAGTCACCGGGCCCTTTGATGTCACGACGATGATCGGCCGCGTCAGCGGTCGGCCCAGTTCGGGCGTGATGATGAACAGCCAGAGATCCTCGGTGCTCGTGTCGAGCGGCACGCGCCATGGCTCATCGCCCAGCGGCCCGAACAGGACATCGCCGATGTCCGTCCGCCCGCCGCGGCGTTCATCCATGATCGCGCGGTCGATCTCCGATTCGGAGGCCAGGATGAACTCGGTCAGCGTGAGCCCCGAGAGCTTCTCGACCATCGGGTCCGCGGCGAAGTCCGCGGCCTCGAGCGTCTGATCGGCGAGGAAGCGCCCCGGGTGGTCGGGCATAGACCCGGTCTGGGTGTACCGGCTCTCGATCGCGGACTGGATGCGCGCAGCCCGCGAGGCCGGATCCATCGGCAGGTTCGGCGCCGCCGGCACCGTGAACCCCGGGCCGCGCATCGCGCCGGTGAGCGCGGTCATACCGCCGATCCCCAGCGACCCTCCGATGCAGACAACCGCCGGCAGGAGGACGGCGACGCACGTCGCCGCCGCCGCGCGGACCCCGGACACCCGCTGCGCCGATGCCAGCATGATCCCCGACACGACCACCCAGTAGACCGCGGCGATCGCCCCGATGCAGGGAACCAGCGCGATGATGTAGCAGCCCGAGCTATAGCACACCGCGCCCAGCGTGAGCACGAAGCCGCCGCGATGCTCGCCGGTCATGCGCAGGACCAGGTGCGCCACGCCCGCCCAGAGGAAGATGCCAATGAAGATCGTGACGAAGCTCACCGCCTGCTGCGCTGCGATCGTGCCGAGGATGGCCGCAGCGCCCGCACCACCAGCGCCCGCGCCGACCATGAAACCGGCCAGGACGCCGCTGATGAGGAACGCGGGGATGAACGCGGCGGTGAGGACGATGGCGAAGTTGACCAGGGCGTACGCGATCGCGCTGCCAACCGTCGACGACGGCGAGGTGCCGCGGCCCAGATCACTCGGCCGCGCGAACCCGGTGCGGAGGGTGCGCCACCAGCGGGACCAGATCCCGGTCTTGTCCGTGAGCCACGGGTTGCTCCCGCCGTCCTGCAGCGGGCTGCCGATGCCCTCGACCGGGACAACCGCCATCTGCTCCATGCTGATGTCGCGCGCGCAGCGGACGCACGCGAACGATTCGGGCTCGAGATGGCCGGTGGGCGAGGTGCCGTAGTAGTTCTGCCGGCAGTGCGGGCAGCAGAATCGCACCGCGCCCGGGCGGAACTGGAAATCGTGCAGCGAGAAGGGCGTGCCGCACTCGGGGCAGATGCGGGCGGTGTTGTCCCAGAGGGGGTAGTCGCAGGTTTGGCAGTGCATGAGAGGTGAGGACTGAGTGCTGAGGACTGAGTGCTGAGGACTGGGCGTCTGGGTTTCGTATCGGCTTTAAAGTCCGCGTAGCAGGAATGGGACGATCATGGCCCGGCCCAGGACCGTTATGACGATGACCCCGATCACGCCGACGATCAACAGCGATGCGCCGACGCACACCGCCGCGCGGAGCGGCGTCGTCCGGTGGACGCGCCAGATCATCACCGCGGCAATCACGCCCCAGAGCAGGAAGCCCGCGTAGTAGAGGCAGGCGAGCATGCTGATGCCGAAGCCCGCCGCGGCGTACCCGAAACACTGGATCGTCGTTCGGTACGGCCCGGATACGGGGCCGCTCATGGCCAGGAGCTTGTGGGTGACAAGCGACCAGAGAAGGCAGACCGCGAGCGTCAGCACCAAGTACACGCTGTACATGACGGCCACGAAGCCGAGCATGTCGGCATCGAAGCCCATCGGCGGCGGTCCACCGCCGGGAACGAAGACCGATGTGAAGCCGACAGTGTAGAGCATCGTCACAACGATCATGACCAGCCAGAAGGCGACAAGGCTCATCGCGGCGTATCGGAGCGCGGGGAGGGGGCTGGCGAGCGTCGGCGTAGCGCTGATCAGCCGGATCGGGGCCGTGATGCTGTAGAGCGCGGTCCGCGCCCAGCGCTGGAGCAGCGGCGCGTCGCCCAGCCAAGGATTCATCTCGATGACAGGGCCTGCTGCACGGGTCCCACCGAGGCCGGCTCCCCATGCGGCCCCAGCCCCGGGTTCGCCGCCATCGGTTCGGTCGGTCGGCGGCGCAACCGGGCACACCGCCATATCCGCCGCGGCGATCAACTGGTGACAGCCGTTGCACTCGAACCGGGCGATCTCCATATGGCCGCTGGGCGAGGTGCCGCGGTGCTCGTGGGCGCAGAGCGGGCAGGCGAAGACAACCGAGCCGGGGGCGAAGGTGTAGTCCGCGAGCTCAAAGCCCTGCCCGCACTCGGGGCAATGGCGGCTGGTGAGGTTCCAGAGGGGGTAGTTGCAGAGTTTGCAGTGCATGAGGAAGTGCTCGAGTGCCCGCGTGGTCGAGTGCTCAAGCGCGAGCGCCCTTCGGTCCGTCCGGCAGTCTACCGGACCGAGCCATTCAAATGCAGGCGGCCTTGCCCCGGGTCCGGAGGACCTCCGCGGCTCTAACATTCCGCAGAGTCGCTTTCGAGAAGGAGCCCCCCGTGCCCAACCGCCTGATCCGTGCCTGCATCCTCTCCCTCGCCGCCGCGGCGGGCTCCGTCCCCGCCCTCGCGCAGGACAACCCGCCCCCGCCCGGCATGGACGGCTACGAGCCGATCTCCGTCGAAAAGATGCGCCTCGAAGCCGCGCGGGTCATGCCCATGCTCGATACCGCCGCAGCGCGGATGTTTCTCCTCTCCACCAGCTTCCTCCCCGTCCCAGCACCGCGCACGCTGCACATCAACCGCGCCGAGCAGAAGGTCCTGACCGACGCCGAGTTCAATCAGCTCCCCGAAGAAGCCCGCGCCGGCTACGAGGCCCGCGAGCTCGATGATCACTACTTCTACTACACCGGCTACGGCACCCCCCTCGCCTACGCCCGCCCCCTCGATATCGCCGCGGCGGAGATGCAGCGCCGCGGCAAGTCCGGCAATGTCTTCAAGGGCACGAAGATCTTCGACTTCGGCTTCGGCTCGATCGGCCATCTCCGCATGCTCGCGAGCCTCGGGGCCGATGTCCGCGGCGTCGAGGTCGACCCGATCCTCGAGAAGCTCTACAGCGAGCCCGATGACACCGGCTTCGTCGAGAAGATGGGCCTCAACGAAGATGTCACCGACGGCACGCTCACGCTCGCGTTCGGCAAGTGGCCCGCGGACGAGGTCGTCAAAGACAAGATCGGCGGCGGCTACGACCTGATCCTCAGCAAGAACACGCTCAAGAACGGCTACCTCAACCCCGAGAAGGAAGTCGATCCGCGCCGCCTCGTCCACCTGGGCGTCGAGCAGCGCGAGTTCGTCGAGACCGTCTTCGCCGCGCTCAAGCCCGGCGGGCTGTTCCTGATCTACAACCTGAGCCCCAAACAGTCAGAAGAGCAGTACATGCCCTGGGCCGATGGCCGCTGCCCGTTCCCCAAGGGCATGTTCGAGGCCGCGGGCTTCGAGGTGATCGCTTTCGATGTCGACGACTCCAAGGCCGCCCGCCGCCTGGGCGATGCCCTGATGTGGAACCAGGGGCCGCGGCCCATGAACCTCGAAGAAGACCTCTTCGGCCTCTACACGCTCGTTCGCAAGCCCGATGGCAAGAACGGGCATGATCACGGCGATCACGACCACGACGGTCATGATCACGACCACGCGGGTCATGATCACAAGCACGATGGTCACGACCACAAGTGACGGCCGCGCCCTGCTACCGCCCCCGCCATACCCGTCACCCCCGCTCCACCCGCGGCCGTCACACGATCTGAACACTCCGCCTCGCGCAAGGGGATAGCGTTGGCCCCTGTGAAGATTGCGCTCGTCTACAACGAAGCATCCGGCCGCGGCGCGGGCGCTGCCGCGGCGGCGAAGGTCGAGTCCGCCGCGGCGGGCGCGGGGCACAGCGTCGTCCGCGTTCCGGTGCGCAGCGCGGGCCTCGATGATGCCCTTCACGCGGCGGATGTCGCGGTTGTCGCCGGCGGCGACGGCACGGTCCACAGCCTGCTGCCGCGCCTGGTCCGCTCGCGCGCGGCGATCTACCACTTCCCGCTTGGGACAGAGAACCTGTTCTCGCGCCAGTTCCGCATGAACCGCGATGTGCCGCGGCTGCTGCGCGCGGTCGAGGGCGGGCGGGTGGTGCGTGTCGATGTGCCGCGGCTGCGGGTCGAGACCGGCGGCAACGGCGACTCGCACGAGACGCCGTTCGTCCTGATGTGCTCGGTCGGTCCCGATGCCTCGGTCGTCCGTCGACTCGCGGCGGTGCGCACCGGTCCGATTTCCCATCTCTCCTACGCGCTCCCGATCCTCGGCGAGCTGCGCGATCCCTACCTGCCGCGGATCACGCTGCGGGTCGATGGCGTTGAGGTCGTGGGTGGCATGCGCGGCATGGCGATCATCGCCAACAGCCGGCAGTACGCAACCCGCATCGACCCCGCCGCGCGGGCGTCGATGCACGATGGCCTGCTCGATGTCGTCTTCTTCCCCTGCCGCCACGCGCTCGCCGCGGGCGCGTGGCTGCTGTCATCGCGGCTGCGCCGGCACACGCGGAACAAGCACGTGATCTACACACAGGGCGCGCGGGTGGAGCTGGTCGCCGAGGGCGAGGGGACGCCCGCGTATCAGCTCGATGGCGAGGCTGGGCGCGAGCGCGCTGCGCCGCTGCGGCTGTCGATGTCGTTCGGTGATGATCGAGCATCGCAGCAACTCCGCGTGCTGCTGCCCGCAGAAGGGCTGGGTGTCAACGCCGGGATCGAGACCGAGCCGCTGGTCTCCGCCGAGTAATCGACACCGCAACAGGCCCAGCGCGTGCCACAGGCTCGTGGCTTTGCACGAGCCTGTGGGTTCACCGCAGCTGCTGGATCGTGCGCGAATGTTGCGCCCAACCCACAGGCTGGCTCAGAGCAGCCAGCCTGTGGCACGCCGAACATCTCTGGGAAATCGCCCATCACGCGGCGAACCGCAGAGCCGCGGGCGCGTGCCACAGGCTCGTGGCTTTGCACGAGCCTGTGGGTTCACCGCAGTAACTGATTCGACAGAGGATCCCGCGCCTCACCCACAGGCTGTCTCAGAGCAGCCAGCCTGTGGCACGACTCAGTGAAATCCGATCACTTCGCGCCGCTGTCGTAGTAGAACCGCTCGTGCGTGACCTTACCGTTCTTCCAGGTCTGCACGGCGACCTGCTCCATCCGCACCGGCTGGTTCTGCTGGTTGATGAACTCGATCACGTTCTCGACCAGCACGCGGTCGCCATCGGCCGCCAGCGCTTTGATGGTGTACCCCTTCCACTCCTTGACCTGCGCGAGGAACTGCTTCTCGCGCTCGATGTTCTTCTCGAGCCCCATCGTCGGCGGGTTGCCGTTCTCCTGCATCGCGATATCGGGGGCGTAGAACGCGTTCATCGCCTCGATGATCTTGCCCGACTGGATGTGCTCCTGAAGCTTGCGCGCATTCTCGATCGTCGTCGCCATATCCAGTACTCCTTGTGTTCGTGTTCCCATTTCCGATGTCAGCTGTAAGCTGTGAGCTGTAAGCTTTTCTTCCCGATGTACGCTCTCCGCCTTATCCCAAATCGAAAGCCACCAATTCCGCCTCCCCGGCCCCCGCGGCGAGCGTCACCTCCGCCTCATCCTCGATGCGGGCACCATCACCGGCGGCCAACTTCTCCCCGTTCACACTCAGCTCGCCCTTGATCAGCTGCACCCACAGCCCGCGGCCCGCGCCCAGCGCGTGCGCCACGCTCTTGCCGCCATCGAGGACCGCTGCGTACATGCGCGCATCCTGCCCGATCTTCACCGAGCCCTCCGCGCCGTCCGGCGAGGCCACCAGGCGGAAGCGGTTCCGCCGCGACTCGCGGTCGAAGTGCTTCTCCTCGTAGCTGGGCTGCACATCCTTCTTCTCCGGGAAGATCCAGATCTGCAGCAAGTGAACCGGGTTCTCGCGCGACGGGTTGAACTCGCTGTGCTGGATGCCGCTGCCCGCGCTCATCCGCTGGATGTCGCCGGGGCGGATCGTCGCCGCGCTCCCGGTGCTGTCCTTGTGCGCCAGTTCGCCCTCAACGATGTACGTGAGGATCTCCATGTTGTCGTGCCCGTGGGGCGCGAAGCCCATGCCCGGCTTGACGAAGTCCTCGTTGATGACGCGGAGCGTGCGGAAGCGGGTATGCGCGGGGTCGCGGTAGCCGCCGAAGCTGAACGTGTGATACGTGTTGAGCCAGCCGTGGTCGAAGTGGCCCCGGTCGCTGCTCTTGCGGATCGTGATCATGACTGTTCCCCTTTGGTGTGGTGCGCCCTGCATTCCGCGCACTCACGGTTCGTCTCGTGTCCCTGTTCCGGATTATGCGGCCGCGGGCCGCAGCGCCCCCGCCTTCGCGCCGCGCCCAAACAGCACGCGGTCCAGCGTGAAGCGGCCCGGGCCCGCCACGATGATCGCCAGCAGCATGACCGCCAGGGTCATCGGGTACTCGAGCCCGCCGTTCTGCGCGCTGAACGCCTTGCCGTGCACCATGAACGCGGCGACGAGCATGGTGATCATGAACGGCACGGCCGCGAGCCGCGGCAGGACTCCCACCGCCACCAGCAGCCCGCCGAAGAACTCGGCCGAGGCCGCGGCGACGGCGTTCGCGTACGGCATCGGCACGCTCAGCGATTCGAGGAACCCGGCAAAGCCGTCCAGCCCCGGGCCGCCGAACGCGCCGAACAGCTTCTGCGCCCCGTGGTAGACGCCAACCACGCCGACCCAGATGCGGAGGGCCAGCAGCCCGGCGCTCGGGCTCACGAATGCGGTGTTCAGACGGTTGATCAGGTTCGCGGCGTTCATGGTTGTCTCCTCAGTGGTTGTTTCAACAGGTTTCAGGGTCAAAGGAAAGGCTCGTACCAATCCCGCGGCATTCACGCCTCCGGGTGGCGAGCCTTGAACAGCAGTCGGTTCAATTCGTCCATGTCCCGTTTCGAGAGATGGGCGAGCGTCGTCTTGTGATGCGCCCGGATCACCGGGTCGAGCTCGGTGAGCAGATCGAGGCCCTTCTGGGTGATCCGCACATACACCACCCGCCGGTCCCTGTCGCAGCGGGCCCGCTCCGCCAGGCCCGCGGCCTCGAGCCGGTCGACCAGCCGCGTCACATCCGGCACGCGGGAGACCAGCTGCTCGCCGATCTCGCTGCACATCCGCCCGTGCCCCGCGCCCTCGTTGGTCTGCGCGCCCCGCAGGATGCGGAGCGTGTTGTACGTCGCGGCGGACAGCCCGTGCGGCTTAAGGATCGCCTCCGCCGCGTCAAGCTGCTGTTGGGCGGTGCGGATCAGGTTGAGGTGCACCTCCTCCTCGATCAGGTCGAAGGGCCGCCGCTTCTGGATCTCCTCCTGGAGATTCGCGGGGGCCGCGGCGGTCGAGTTGGAGCGGGTCGCTGTCATGGTGCTGCCATCAGTACGCGGACACCACAGTATCTGTTCAAACAATCTTTGAGTCAACGAGATTGACAGATTTTCTTCTGACCGGCCGATTTTGGCACCATCTGAATGGTCTTTGATCGGTACACTGGCCGCATGACCAAACGCGCACCTGACGATTCCTGCCCCGGTTCGTGCGAGATCCCGCCGCGGGGCACCGTCTATATGGATGCGATGGACACCCCCATCGGCCCGCTGACGTTCGCCGCGGACGATGCCGCGGTGCGGAAGCTCGACCTCCTGGGCCAGCCGATCGCGGGGGCCGCGGCGGGCGGAAACGACCTGACGCGGCAACTGCGCGAGGAGATCGCGGCGTACTTCGCGGGCGAGCTGCGCGAGTTCACGGTGCCGACGGCGCCCGCGGGGACCGAGTTCCAGCGCAAGGTCTGGTCGCTGCTCTCGACGATCCCCTTCGGCGCAACCTGGACCTATCGGGACCTCGCGATCGCGGCGGGCGACCGCAACGCCACCCGCGCGGTAGGCGCGGCGAACGGCCGCAACCCGATCCCGCTGGTGATCCCCTGCCACCGGGTCATCGCGACCGGCGGCGGGCTGGGCGGGTTTGGGGGCGGGCTGGAGATGAAGGAGCGGTTGCTGAGGCACGAGGGGGCGGGGATCATGGGCGGGATGCTCGCGGAGACAACTGGATGAGTCGTAACAAGATCGAGTGGAAGAGTGCATTGCCACCGGCTGCGCCGGAGGTGATTCGCGCGACCGAGGAAGCCCTCGGCGTGAAGCTCCCAGCAGACTTTGTCTCCCTGCTCTTGGAGATGAACGGCGCAACGGCGCGGGGACTACCCGGCGACTACTCGGTCCCGGTTGTCGGCTACCCGGGCGGCACCAGCGCGCTTGTCGATTGCATCTACAGCGTGAACAACGATGCGGTATGGGGAGGCGTGCTCAAGTCGACGCGCACGCTCGGCGATCGCCTGGCCGATGGCTTCGTCGTGATCGGTGGTACGGCTGGCCACGCGTGGTATGTGCTCGGCACGCGGGGCGAGCGAGCCGGCCAGATCTTTCTACTCGATGGTGACGAAGAGGACCCCGACGATCCCGAAGCCGGACTGTTCTTTGTCGCGGCCTCGTTCACTGAGTTCTTGAACATGATGGAGTGGGAGGCGGAGGACGTTTGACCAACGATCAGCCGCCGATCATCGCCGTCATCCGCTTCACACTCGCATCAACCGCCGCACTATCACCCCCCACAACCGTGATGTGTCCCACCTTCCGCCCCGGCCGCTCTTCCTTGTCGTAGAGATGCGGGTGAGCGTTGGGCACCTTCAGAACTTCCGCGGCGGGAAGAACGCGGCCGATGAGGTTGATCATCGCCGCGGGGCCGCGGGCGGTGGTGTCGCCGAGGGGGAGGCCCGCGACCGCGCGGATGTGGTTCTCGAACTGGCTGGTGTGGGCGCCCTCGATCGTCCAGTGCCCGGAATTGTGGACGCGTGGGGCCATCTCGTTGGTGAGGAGCTCGGCACCGTTCGCACCCGCCACGACAAAGAACTCGATCGTCAGCACGCCGACATAGTCGAGCTTCTCCATCACCTTCGCGATGTGCATCTCGGCCTGCTGCTGCAGCGAGTCGGGCACATTCGCGGGGATGCGCGACAGCCGAAGGATCCCGTCCTCGTGCGTGTTCTCGGCGAGCGGGTAGCAGCGGATCTCGCCCGCGGCTGACCGCGCGGCGATGATCGAGACCTCGCGCTCGAAACGCACGAACTTCTCGGCCAGCAGCGGCCGGCCGCCCAGCATCTGCCAGCAGCGCTCGACATCCGCCGCGGTGCGGACGACCATCTGCCCCTTGCCGTCGTAGCCCATGCGGCGGGTCTTGACGACCATGGGGAGACCGAGCGATTCCGCCGCGGCTCTGAGCTCATCATGCGTCTCGACCGCGGCGAAGTCGTGAACGCCCAGACCCAGTTCCTTGAAGAGCGACTTCTCGAAGAGTCGGTCCTGACCGACCTCGAGAGCGCGGGGGCTGGGGTGGATCGGCGCGTGCCCGGCGAGCCGCCGCACCGCGATGGCGGGGACGTTCTCGAACTCGTAGGTGATCACATCGCAGCCCGCGGCGAAGGTCTCGAGCGCGGCGGGGTCGTCGTACGCCCCCTGCACCAGTTCGCAGCAGCGCGAGGCGGGGCAGTCCGCGGCGGGGTCGAGCACGCGGAAGCGGAACCCGAAGGGGTAGCCGGCGAGCGCGAGCATGCGGGCGAGTTGTCCGCCGCCGAGGATGCCGATGAGCATGGGCCGCTGCCTCCCGTTGCTGGTGAGGACGAGGGTATGCGGCGAGGGGGCGATTAGTGGGACGATGCCCCGGCGCGGGGGTCGCGGGCGGACATCACCTTGGCGGTCTGGGCCTCGCGGTGGCGGCGGAGTTTCTCCCGCAGGGCGGCCCGCTTGCCGGAGATGATCGAGGTGGCGAGCAGCGCGGCGTTGATGGCGCCGGCCTTGCCGATCGCGAGCGTGCCCACGGGGACGCCCCCGGGCATCTGCACGATCGAGAGGAGCGAGTCCATCCCCTTGAGCGCCTGGCTCTCGATGGGCACACCGAGCACGGGGATGATGGTCTTGGAAGCGGCCATGCCCGGCAGGTGCGCTGCGCCGCCCGCGCCCGCGATGATGACCTCGATGCCGCGGCCCTCCGCGGCGACGGCGTACTCGAAGAGCCAGTCGGGTGTGCGGTGCGCGGAGACGATGACGGTCTCGTGCGGCACGCCCAGGTCGTCGAGCGTCTGCGAGGCGTGCTGCATGGTGGCCCAGTCGGACTGGGAGCCCATGATGACGCCGACGATGGGGGCTTCGCTGTTCTTCTTCGCGGCACCGGCGGGCTTGGCGGCGGGCGTTGCGGTTGGCTTCTCGCTCTTGGCCATAGCTGAAGCGTAGCGGAAATGAAAGGGCCGCGCGGTGTGTGCCGCGCGGCCCGTGGGTGTCGCTGTTTCAAGGGAGCCTGTTACCGGTCGGACTCGTGCAGTTCCTCGGTGTCCGCCGCGCGGTCGTGGCTGTCCTTGATGCGGGACCAGGACGAGGCGAGCTGCGCGGCGAGCTTGCCGGTGGCTTCCGCGGCGAGTTCATCGATGGCGCGCTCGGGGGTCTCGCCGGTCGAGAGGGTCTTCTCGACGGTGGTCGCGGCGAGGATGTCGCCGGTCGCCGTGTCGTAGGCCCGGACGGCGAAGGTGACCCGCTGGGCGCGGCCGTTGACGCGGTCGCGCTGCACGCGGCCGACGCCCGAGAGAACGATGTCGGCCTTGGCCTCCTTGCCCAGCTCGTAGGCGAGGGTGCGGTCGGTCCACTCGGTGGTCTTGCCGGTCTCGGTCGAGAGCACGCGGGACTGCGCGCCGGCGACATCACGCGGCGTCACACCCAGGCGGACGAAGCGCTCAACCAGACGGTCCTCGAAGAGGCGGAGGTCGATCGCGGTCTGCTCCGCGCGGTTGTCGATGCGGTCGCGGATCTCGCGGTCGATGACCTGCTCGAGGAAGCGGTTGTCGATGCCGCCGGGGCCGACATTGACGCGGTCGGTCACGAAGATGTTGGTGCCGTCGCCCTGCTGGATCGGGCTGTTGCGATCATCGTCGCGGATCTTGAGCGGCTCGGCCTCTTCGTACGCCGCGCGATTGACCATGACGGCCATGGTCGGGCGGCCGGCATCGGCGTAGACCTGGCGGAAGCGTTCGCGGGCGATGCGGTTGCGGCCGGTGTCGGGGCCGCCGGAGAGTGCACGCTCGGCATCGGTCAGCGCGCTGGGCGCCAGGCGCAGGTCGATCACACCCTCGCGGGCGTCGATCACCTCGGCCTGCATGCCCGCGGACTCGACCGCGGCGATGCGGACATCACGGCGGAGGTCGATCAGATCGCGGGCGTACATGATGTCGAAGCTGGCCATCTGCGTGTCGCGGCTCTGGTCCTCAGCGCGCAGCTGGACACTGCCGCGGCGGACACCGTCGATGGTCTCGAGGGCATCGCGGAGCGCGGTCAGGTCTTCATCGGCGTAGTCGCCGAGCAGGCGGAGCGTGAAGCGGCGCATGCCGCCCATCGCGCCGGACTCGGGGTAGGCCTCGGCGTACTGCCGCGCGATGCGGTGGCCGATCGCCTCGGCGTACTCGGCCATGCGGTAGGAATCGAACTGGCCGTTGAACTCATCGGGCGTCATGTCCCAGGCGTGGGAGCCGACGGTGGTGCCTCGACGGAGATCGGCGATGGTGTAGCTCGCGGCGTACTCCTTGCCCTGCGCGCCGCGGCGTTCGCGGAGGCGGAGGTAGACGACGACATCGGCCTGAGCCGAGCCGCCGAGCATGCGGGCTGCGCTGAACTCGTCGTTGCGGGCGAGGGCCTCGACCTGCTGCGCGGTCATGACATTCGAAGCGGCGGGGTTGACGACGACGACCTCGGGGTCGCGGAAGAGGTCTTCGAGGCGCGAGCCCAGGCGGCCCGCGGCGGTCTCGCTGTCGCCGCCGATCACCTCGGTGAAGAAGACCATGCGCGGGTTGCCGGAGCGGCGGTAGGCGTCGAGGAAGGTGTTGAGGTTGTCGAGCCGCTGGGTGGCATCGGGCTTCTTGGGCGGCGGGGGCGGATCGGGCAGGCGCTGGGCGATCGCCGTACCGGCGATCATGGTCAAGGCGAGAAGGGACACTGCAAAGCGTGTGGTGTGCATTGTGAAATCTCCCAACCTGTCAGACGCGGGGGTGCCGCGTTTGTGCCACGATCTGCGTGGGTCTGGGCTTACCGGGCGGAGCGGATCTCGAGGCGCCAGTCGGCGGCGCGGTCGAGGGAGTTGCCGGTGAGGAACTGCTGGATGCGGGGCTCGAGGACGGTGTAGCGCCACTCGGGCTGGCTGCGGAGGGGTGCGCCGCTCTCGTTGAGCCAGATGTAACGGTACTGGACGCGCGAAGCTTGACCGATGTCGGACATCAGCCGCACGGGTGTCGAGACCTTGAGCACATCGCCGCGGGTGACGACGGGGCTGTTGATCGTGACCCAGCCGCGGAGCGGTTCATCGAGGACGACCTTGGGGTAGTTCTCCTGCGCGACGGGGTCGCCGCCGGCGCCGGCGGGCGCCTTGGTGGTGTCGCAGCCGGCGAGGGTGAACGCGGCGAGGCCGATGAGCGTGCAGGCGGTGAGACGGGTGATCGACATGGTGAAACTCCTCTCCAGAGTTGGTGTGTGTGCGTGTGGTGCTTACCTGGTCTGATTGCGAGCTGGCGTGACGGTTTGATTCATCGCGCTGCCGGCGGTTGGTTGCTGCGCGGCGATCGACCGCGCAAGGTCACGGACCTCACGGCTGCGAGGCTGATACGGCGAATGGAACTGACCGAAGATCCGCTGGTAGCCGGTGGTACCCGGGAGCGGCGCGACGAGCGATGTGCCGCCTTCGAGCACATGCGCGAAGGACACGCCGACCTGATCCTCGACGCGGAAGGTGATGCCCTCAGCGCGGTAGAGGTTCTCCAGTTCGACGGTGGTCATGGTGAGCAGGTTCCCAGCGCGCTGGTAGCGCTGCAGCGTCTCCTGCGTGGGCGGACGGACGCAGCGGCCGCCGAGGATGTAGGGCAGGCCATCGCCCGCGACCTCGCCCTGGTAGTACTCGTTGGCGTAGATCACCACGCCGCGGCTGAGCCAGGGGGGAGTGGTGTAGGGCGGGATGCGGACATAGCGGAGCTGGATGTCGCCCGCGGCGGGCGGGTCGATCGCGGAGAGGACCATCCGCGAGCGGGCATCGCCGCTGAAGTCGAGCGTGATCGTCGAGTCGAACTCGGTGAGATTGAGCGGGACGAGAAAGACCTGTGCCGGGAGGAGTTCGTTGTGGCGAGTATCGGCAGCGCTCGAGGCCTTCATGATGAGCCCCGCGAGCGCAACGCCCACGCCGGCGAGGCGGGCTTCATCGTCTTCCATCGCGACAGCGCTGGCGAGGCCGCCGACCACCAGGAGCGAGCCGATGGTGCTCTTGGCCTGGCGGACATCCTCCAGGTTGTTCCACATGTGGCTCTGCGACATCTGGTTGACGTTCTCGGCGGGCGGGAGCGCGCTCGTAACGAGCGTGTCGCCGCCGCGGACCGAGGCGGTGAGGCCGGCGCCGATGTAGGAGCGGGTCGGCAGGAATCGGACGAGCGCGTTGTCGGGGCCGTAGGCGGTCTTGACGGGGCCGCGGCCGACATCGACGATGAGGACGGTGTTATATCGCGAGTCGCGGAGCGATTCGGCGAGGGTCGCGAGCGCGGGATCGATGCGGGCGGCCTCGTTGAAGTTGTCGGAGGCTTCATCAGCACGTCCCAGCGCGCGGGCGGCGATACCGGTCATGAGGTAGCCGAGCGTGAAGTCGGTCTTGACGGGCGTGTAGCCCTTGTCGAGGTAGCGGTCGCCCCCGCCGGAAGCGCGGCGGTCGGCCTCCGCAGCGCGGCGGGCGAGGTCTTCGCTGGTGAGGTTCTTCGCAGCGCGTTCGTTCTCGGCGAAGTTCTTGAGGAGGAAGAGGCTCGACTGCGCGGCGGCGCGGGCGTTGTCCCACTCGCCCAGCATCGCCTTCTGCACGGCGATGTAGTGGTAGCCCAGCGCCTGCTCGAAGGGCTCGCCCTTCCAGATCTTGACACCTTCGTTGAACACCACCGCGGAGACGGTGCGGTCGGCGTTGATGCCCTGTGTGCGCAGGAGCGAATAGGTCTGGTTGGCGACTTCCTCCGCCGCGGCGGGCTGGCCGTCGGCGAGGGTGAGGATGAGCAGGCGCATCCGGTCGAGGATGTAGTCGCGGTCGGAGGGCTTGTCGGTGAGATTGCGCTGGATGGCTTCGCGGGCGGGGCCGTAGCGGCCTTCGTACGCGGCGTTGATCAGGCGGGGCGAGAGCTGCGGGCTGGATGCGCAGCCGCCGAGGGTCGCGGCGGCGAGCGCGAGCGCCCCGGCGAGCGGGTCGAGCGTGCGGCGGCGGGTGCTGGAACGGATCACATCCATGGCGTGGGTCAGTCGTACGCGCGGCCGAAGGCCTCGCGCTTGAACTCGTACCTGCCGGTCCAGGCGAGTTCGCCGGTGTCGAGGCTGGTGATGCGGTATTCGCAGAGATACACATCGGTGCGGGCCTTGCCGGCCTCTCGGGTGGCGCTCAGGAAGGTCGCGGCCATGACGTGCGTCGGGTCGCGTTCCGCGGCGAAGCCCTGGGGCACGGTCGCCGCTTCCTTCGCTTTGGCGAGGAACTGCTGGGGAATGACGAAGCGGACATTCTTCTCACGGGCCATCGTGCTCACGGAGAGCTGGTCGCGGACGCGGGCCATCATCCACCACTGCTGCGATTCGGGGATGAGATCGCTGGTGAGGTTCGTGACCTTGTTGAGCGCGATGACGACCTGGGGTGAATCGGCGGCGCGTTCAGCGAGGAAGTCGCTGGCGCGAAGCTGCTCGGCCATCTGGTTGGTGGTCTCGACCAGGTCGTCGGTAGTGAGCGTCGAGGTCTTCGGCGCGGGGGCGCAGCCGAGGAGCGACGTGCCGAGAGTGGGGCCGAGAACGGCCGCGGCGGCGAGGGCCGCCGCGGCCGGTGCGCGCAGGATGGGTGTGATGGGGCGCATGGTGCGTGTGCTCGCGCTTAGCGGGCCTGCTTGATCTCGTAGGGCGAGTTGGTCCACACGATCTCGCCGTCGCTCATGCGCATGAGGTTGAAGGAGAGCATGTAGAGGTTGGTGCGGTCGTTGCCGCGGCTGACGCGGTACATCTCGCCGTTGAGGAAGTAGGTGTAGTCCTCGTTGAGGTCGGGGCGGGTGTTGCGGGAACCGTCCTGCAGCAGGTCGCGGTTCTGGTTGCCCTCGCGGCGCTTGAGGTCCTCGAGGCGGGCGCGGCTCTCGATGAAGCGCATCTTGTCGCGGACCGCGCGGCTCTGGAGCAGGTCCTGGCGGATGCGGGTGCGGAAGGCCTCGAACTCGGTGGTCGAGACGATGCCGGTCTTGTTGACGATGTCGCCGAAGACGACGGTCGAGCGGTAGCCGGCGTTGAGCTCGGGGAGGTCCTGCAGGTCCTCGGCGAGCTGGCTGGCGACCTGGTCACTGAACTCAACCAGGGCGGTAGGCAGGATCTGCGCGCTGTCGCGCTCGGCGCGGGTGGTTTCGGTGACGCCGACGCGGCCGGAGTCGCGGCCGGGGGGCGGGGCGCAGGCGGTGAGGGTCGCGGCGGCGGCGAGGCCGGTTGCGAGCGTGGCTGCGCGGGAAGCGGTGATGAAACGACGCATCGGTTGGATCTCCCCTGGTGGGACCGCGGCGGGTGGGCTCGCGGTCATGCTCTCGCGGGCGGGACACCGTGTGCGTCCCGACCCATTCTGCGGCCGGCGCGGGTGAGCGCAGGCCGTTGTTAGCTTAGACAAACAACCGGCGCGGTTGTTCCCGGCGGGCGAGTGCGCCCGGTCAGGGTCTGGTAAATCTTTGGTTGATAGTCCGTTACAGGCGGCCGGCCGGCTCGGGGATTAATGGCACTGATGGGGGATGGGCTTGCCGTCGAGCTGCAGGATCTCCAGCCCGTTCATGGGGCGGCCGACGACGAAGACGGGGTCGTTCCCGAAGAAGGCCAGGTCGAGCGCCGCGATCGAGGGGCTCAGGTCCGCCGGGACCCGCTGCAGGCCGCGGGTGGGTGTGTAGATGGACCACTCGTTGTCGGGGTTCTTCAGGAGCGCGGCGGGCGCGCCGCCGGGGCCGATGCGGACGATCGACGCGGCGATCTCGGTCGAGAATGGCCACGGGATCTCGTGTACAGCGCCGGCTTTGAAGCCGGCCTGCTGCGAGTAGGTGAAGCTCTGGAGCGAGAGAGCGCGGTTGCGGAGGTCGGACAGGACGAGGAGCGCGCCGTTCGCCGTGTCGGTGTTGTCCAAGAGGACATCGCCGCCGATCACGGAGCCGGTCAGCGTGTGGAGCGTCTTGATCTCGCCGGGGTTGGCCTGGCGGGGCCAGGGGAGGAGGCGGAGCTGGGATTGCGGCGCGGCGGGCTCGCCGCGTTCCTGGGTGAAGTAGATGCCACGGGGCGTTTCGAAGGGGTCGACGAGCATGGCCCAGGACGGGCGCGGGCCGGGGACGGGCGCGTTGCCGCTGGGGGCGGGCGGCTGGTCGGGGACGAGGTGGAAGGCGGTGATGGAGCCGGTGTCTTTGGAGGGGACCCAAAGGAAGGCGGTTCCGGGCATGCGGCCTTCGGCTTCACTGTTGGCGTCGATCGAGAGCGGGGAAATCAGGAGAGGCGCAACCGCTTCGTCCTTCGGGAAGTCGGAGAAGGAGCTGGGCTTTGCGGGCCCTTCGAAGAGGCTGGTGTGGACAGCGGAGAGCTTGAGGCCATCGAGCCATGCGATCCAGTGGTCGTGGCTGACCTGCTGATTGCGCGGGGCCGAGAGCGTGGGGCGGGAGATCATCGTCGCGGGGGCGACGGTTTGGGCATCTGTGATGCCGCCGCCCTTGCGGAGCAGCATGCTGTGGCGGGTGACGCGCGGCGGGTCGAAGTTCAGGTTGAGGCTGACGGTGTATTTGATGAAGGCGTGGCCGCCCTGCACGTAGACCGAGTCGAGGGTCTTGGGCGTGACGGGGGTGATGGTGATCTTGATCGGGGCGGATTCGGCGACGTCCTTGCCGCCGTTGCTGCGGACGATCGCAGAGACGAGGTACTCGCCGGGCGTGTGGATATGGGCGACGTCCATCAGCGTGAACTCGTGCTCAAGCGATTCACCGACAGGGAGTGTGCGGAGCTTCGAGCCCTGGGGGTAGGGGCGGCGCTGGCGGACGATCTCGACTCCGGAGCGGACTTCGACGATGCGGAGGGAGGGGATCTCGGGGGCGAGTTGGGGATCGGGGAAGACAGCGGCGTTGGGGCCGTTGTTCAGGATGGTGAGACGCGCCGGGGTGTCCTGCTGAACGAGCAGGTCGGTCTGATCGAGTTCGAGTGTGAGGGCCAGCGGCATCGGTTCTCTCGCGCTTCGTGTGGGGGGTCCGGGTGCTGGTGACGGGTGCTGGTGCCTGGTGCTGGGGGGGGTTACGGCATGGCGGCCATGTTCCAGCCGCGGAGCGCGAAGGTGCACTTGGCGCAGAACTGTCCCTCGCAGGACTGGTAGCTCATGACGCAGATGCTCTCGTTGGAGGCGATCGAATCGTGGAACCCGGGCTGGTTGCCGCCGCCAGCGCCGCCGCCGGGATCGTTGCCGGGGCCGTGCCAGCGGAGCTGGACGTGGCCGAGTTCGTGCGCCGAGTTGCTGGTGAAGTTGTAGGTGAGCTGTCCGGGCGAGCCGCCGACGGGGTTGATGGTGGCGGGGTAGCCCTCGGCTCCCATCCAGACGAAGCCGGAGCGGAAGTTGACCGCGAGGCCGGAGTTCATGTCGATGTCGTTCCAGAGCTGCCACCCGGCGCCGAATCCGGATTGAACGAGGGTGAGGCCGGGGAGGTAACCGTTGCTGGCGAGGTGGCGGCCCATGCTCTGGACGGCGACGGACCAGAAGAGGTTGTCGATGTTGGTGCGGTTGTTGCCGTTCGCGGCGGTCATGCGGATCCGGCGCGGGTGCGCGCCGGCGTACGCGGTGTTGTAGCTTTGGGAGTGCCGCATCGGGAGTGATGTCACCGAGTCGTTGACACCGATGGAGGCGTTGTCCATGAAGAAGAGGCGGTTGAGGTCGAGGTTGAGACCGAAAGCGCCCATGCGGGCGCGCATGTCGGCGACGGCGCGCTGGCGCATGGAGTTCCATTCCGCCGCGGACAGGTCATCGGGTGTGCCCGCGCCGGGGTCGACGACGAGTTCGCAGAAGGCGCGGGCCCACTGGACGCGGATGGGTTCGAAGGGGTCGCCGCTGACAGGATTGGTCTTGAAGCCGGCGGGGACGGTTTCCGAGAAGTCTGCGGTCTGGAAGCGTGTGGCGGCGGGTTTGGCGGCGTCGATCGAGGCGAGGCCGAGGTAGGAAGCGCTTGTCGCCGCGGCGCCGCCGATCACGAGCCCCGAGTGCGTGTTGAAATCGGTGAGCAGGTCGGCGTGGGTCGAATCGGCGGGCTGGCGGATGTAGCGGCTGATGCGGACGTTGCGCCAGTTGACGAAGGTGCCGGTCTCGACCATGTTGGCGCGCATGCCGGTGCCGTCGGATTCGTGCGGCTTGGGGTTGGCGGGATCGGCGGGGCCGATGTAGGCGCGGATGCGGTAGCGGTCGCCGCCGCAGCGCGAGGGGGTGAAGAGGACGCCGGCCTCGCCCTTATCGTTGGTCTTGGCGCGGACGGCGTGCTTGTGGCTGTTGCCCTGGGGTGTTGCCTTCTCTGCGAGGAGGTAGGTGTCCGGCGCTGTTGCGCGGGCGGGTGCGTGCGCGGCGTTGAAGCCGGGGGTGCTTGTCGTCGAGAAGACGATGTTGGCGACATCGGTGCCGTCGTCGAGGCTGTTCTGACCGGCGAGCCCGCCGCGGTCTGCGGGCGCATTGCCGCGTTGCGGGTCTTTCGCGTTGGGCTTGCGGGCGCCGGTGGGTTCCTCTTCGACTTTGGCGAACTTCTCCGGGCCGGCGGCGGAGGCCTTGGCGGGCGGGCCGATGGTGCTCTTGCGCAGCGGGGGGCGGTTGTACTGGTCGAGGACGCTGACGGTGTTGTCGAACTCGGGGAGGTCGTAGGGGTCCTGCAACTGGAAGTAGACCCACTCGTCCTTCGCGGGCTTCCACTCCATCGTGTAGGGATCGAGTTTCTCGATCGTGGCGACGAGGGGGATCTTGCCCAGGACCGGGTTGTCGGTGCGGTAACGGGTCTCCGCGGCGTAGAGATCGTCGCCGAAGTCGAGCGCGTAGCTCGCATCGTTGTTGACGTTCATCGTGGCGTCGTGGAGGAAGGTGTATCCGCCGGGCTGGCGGATCGCGGCGAAGTTCTTGTCTTTGTCTGGCTTCTTGGGGTCTTCGGCTGGGTGGGGGAGGCCGCCGTCTTCGACGATCCACTCTTCGAGGAGGGTCTGGATGTGGGCATCGGCGCCGGCGTCATCGACGCCGCCGGCGATGGTTTCCTTGAAGTACTGCCAGGAGCCCTTGATGGCGGGGAGTGCGGGGTTGCCGCCGGCCGCGGCGGTGGCGGGGAGGCCGTTGAAGGCCTGGAGGGCTTTGCTGTGCGCAAGAGGGAAGTAGAAGAGGCCGAGGACCTGGAGGCGTGCCATTCGTCCGGCGGCGGTGTCGGGCTCATCCTTGAAGAGCGCTTCGATCGAGCCCAGACGGAGGGAGATGCGGTAGCGGGCGCGGAGGACGAGTGTGTTCCACAGTTCCTCATCGGGGAAGCTGGGCGCGACGTGACCGATGTCGATCTCGTTGGTCGGCAGCTTGCCGGGGCTTGATGCTGGGAGCGGGTCTTTGGGCACAATCGGCTCCGTCGGATGGAGTGTGGATCAGGCGTCCTTGGGGTGCACGGGGGAGGGACCATCGTGGACCTTGCGGAGCTTTTCCTGCGTGAGCGCTTTGTCGGGAACGCCGGGCTTGGACACCTTGGCCTTGATCTCCGCGAGTTCCTGGAAAGATTCGATGGCGGCGGAGGTGTTGGGGCCGTTGATGCCGTCGATGAGCGCGGTGTTGATGTTGATGTTGTTGAGGCGCTGCTGGACGCCTGAGACGCAGTATTGATCCGGGGCGTTCTCGCAGATGGGGTTGAGGGCGCCGATGCGGAGATCCCAGGTGATGGGGACATCGCCCTTGAGCTCGTCGTCGTTGGCGGGCTTCTTGTTGGGGTTGGTCGATTCGGCGTCGTCGGCCTTGACGCGGACGGTGAGCGTGGCGGTCTGTGTGCTCATCAGGACCGGGTGCTTGATGTGGCCCTTGGCATCGGTCTTGCCTTTGAAGGTGAGGTGGCCGTCGACGGCGAGCTCGTAGGGGGCGTCCTTGAGCGGGGTGTAGTCGTCCTTGAGCAGGCGCAGGCGGATGAAGAGGTCGTCGGTCTTGACCTTGAACTTGTTGAACTTGCCGGTCTGGCCGGGCTTCTCCTCGTCCTTCTTGGGCGGGACTTTGATCTTGTCGCCGCCCTGCAGCTTGTTGCCCTTGAAGAGCTGGTTGGGCGTGGCGCGCTGGAGCGAGCCTTTGTTCTCGTCCCAGAGCGTCTCCCAGGACTTCATGCCGTAGTCCGCGGCGATCTTGGAGATGTGGTCGTTGTTCTTGGCGGTGGCCATGGGTGTTCTTCCGCGTCAGGCGGACTTCCACTCGTCGCCGTGGATGTCGGGGAATTGGATCTGCACGGAGCCGGGCGTCACGCCCTCGATCTTCGCCTTGCCCTCATCGTCGGTGGTGCCTTCGGTGATCGAACCATCGGGGAGCTTGGCGCGGTAGGCGGCGTTGGGAACGGGTTTGCCGGAATCGTCGACGAGCTCGACGCCGACCCAGGTGAGGTTCTCTTCCTGCGGCTTGGGCGGCGGAGGTACCTTCTCGGGCGCGTACTTGCCCTTGCCGGCCTCGGCGGCATCGGCCTTGGCCTTGGCGACTTCGCCGGGATCGGCTTTGTCGGCCTCTTCGGGCGCCTTGGGCGCCTGCGGGGCGGTGATGGTGCAGGCTGATCCGCTCTTGGGTGTCATTGGCCTCTTCCTCTCATCCACCGATCTTGTCATCCACCGATCATGACGGTCGGACAGCCGGGGGGGGCGATCGCGCCGCCGTGGGCGCAGGTGTCGCCGACGCGAGCGGCGGGCTTGCCGCCGATCATGACGGTGGCGGAGCCCTTGGCGATCGAGTCGATCGGCGCCGGGCCGCCGGGCGTGACGCACATCGCCATGTCGCCCATGACCGCGGCGGGCATGCCGCCGATCATGACGGTCGGGCAACCGGGGCCGGTGATCATGCCGCCGACGTGCGGGATCGGCGGCGCGGGTGGGGGCATGGGCGTCTGCATCGGGCACATGTGCATGCCGGTGACCTGTGCTGCTGGGGGCATTGTCCGTCCTTCCTCAGTTGATCATGACCATGCCGCCCTTGAGGGTGAGCATGCCATCGCCCTTGACGGTCATCATCGATGCCTTGACCTCGCCGGTAGCGGGGGTTTCCAGCTTCAGGCCGCCAAGGCCCTTGCCTTCGAGTTTGCCCTTGGCGTCGAAGACGATGTCGCCGGTGGTGGCGATCTTGATGCCGCCGGATTCGATCGCGATCGAGCTCTGGCCGACCTTGATGGTGACGTTGGTCTTGCCCTCGATGCAGATGTTGTCGGCCTTGATGTAGAGATCGCTCTCTACGATGGTGGACGCGTTGCTGTCGTATTCATGGGCGACGTCGCCCTCCACTTTGGTCGACTGGGGGCCGATGATGTGCACCGCCTGCTTGGCCTTGACCTTCAGGCTCTGATCCTTGCCGATCTCGATGCGCTGCTCGCCGACGACGGTGCTGTGGTCGTCGTTCTCGATCTTGGTCATGCGGTCGTTGTGAACGATCTCGTGGTGGTTGTTGCCGACGTACTCGAAGCGGTCGTTCTTGAGGCGGATGTCGATGTTCTTCTCGCCGTGGATGAAGATCTGCTCTTCGCCCTTCTTGTCCTCGAAGCGGAGTTCGTTGAAGCCGCCGCCGCCCTTGCTCGAGTTGCTCTTGAAGGCGGTGATGGTCTTGAAATCGGGCTGCTTGTAGGGCGGCATGTTGTTGGCGTTGTAGACCGCGCCGGTGATGATGGGACGGTCGGGGTCGCCCTCGAGGAACTCGATGACGACCTCGTGGCCGATGCGGGGGAGGGTGAAGAGGCCCCACTTCTTGCCCGCCGCGGCGTGGGCGACGCGGACGAAGCACGACGACTTCTCATCGGCCTTGCCCAGGCGGTCCCAGTGGAACTGCACTTTCACGCGGCCGTACTCGTCGGTGAAGATCTCTTCGCCGGAGGGGCCGACGACCGTCGCGGTCTGGGGGCCGGTGACGACCGGGCGCGGCGTGGTCCGCTGGGGGCGGAAGGGGACGGTCGCCTCGACGCACGCGATGCCCATCTGGAAGACGGTCTCGCCGTCGGCTCCGGTGGTGTAGTCATCGGCGGAGGCGTGGCAGTGCGCGGAGATGACGACGTACTCGCGGGCCTGGTCTTCTCTGGGGTGCTCGCGGAGCTTGAATTTGGCGCCGACGAACAGGCCGCGGACATCGCCGCGGGCGCGGATGATCTCGTGACGCGAGGAGTGCTCCTCCATGCGGACCATCGAGATGTGCTTGGCGTTGTCCTTGTCGGCGTAAGCGCCGGGGTACTCGTAGATCTCGAAGCCCGCAGCGCCATGCTTGCGCTCGACGCTGTCGTTCCCATCGAGGATCGGCTGGGGGAGCGTGAAGTTGAAGTCGCGGGAGGCCATCTTGGTCGGCTGGACCTGGCGCTCGATGTTCCACTCCCAGAGCCGCTCGCGGCCGACGAAGGACCGCTCGGAGCCCGCGTAGGACACCTCGGCGAGGCCCTCTGCCGGCTCGTGGGCCGCGGGTGAGTCGGCGATCACCAGCGAGTGTTTGCCGTTCTCGTGGGCGTGGAAGTAGTAGATGCCTTCCTCTTCCATCAGCCGGGAGACGAACTCGAACGCGGTTTCGCGGTACTGCACGGTGTACTCGCGCTTGGCGTAGGTCGCGGTGAGGGCGAGTTCGAAGTCAGCGAAGCCGTGCTGGCGGAAGACTTCCTGGATGATGTCGGGCGCGGTCATCTCCTGGAAGATCTGGCAGGTGCTGGTGCGGGTGAGGAACCAGATCCAGGGGACGAGTGTGGCGCGGTATCGGGACAGCGTGCCGCGGCCGCCGAGGCCTTCCTGCACGAAGCGGGAGATGTAGCCGTTGATGTAGCGGACCTTGCCGTCGGGCCGGTTGATGCGGACGGTGGCGTTGTGTCCGACGATCTTGTCGAAATCCAGCAGCGGGTTCTCGGAGCGGAGATCGAGCTCACAGATGAACGGGCGGCCGAGTTCCTCGGTGAGCTGCAGGCCCTTGAGGAGGAGTTCGTCTTCCTCGAGCGCGGTCTTGATCCCGAGGACGCGGTCCTGCTGAGTTCGTTTGTTGCTTTCGGCCATGGGGCGTTGTCCTTGGTCGTTCGGTCGGGGGCTCAGCGTCCGCCGGGGATCGTGGCATCGGGGGCCGGCCTGAGTTCATCGAGGGTTCGGGGTGAGCGGCCGGGGAAGATCTGCTCGGCGAGGAGTTCGAAGTGCATGCCGTCCTTGGAGCTCTTGTAGCACTGGCCCCAGCGGCAGCCGACGCGGGTGAGGGCGACGGCGAGCTCGAGCGGGATAGTCTGGATCCCGTCCTTCTCCCACGCATCGAGCGTCTTGAAGCCGTGGCCCTCGGCGAGGATGTCGAGGAGCTCGTAGGCTCGGACCGAGGCCGCATCGGTCGGCGCGCTCGCGGGCGGCTTCACGTTCTTCGGGGCGGGCATGGTGATCACGGCCGGTTCGGTGAACTCGATGACCTGGGTCTTCTTGTTCTTCTTCGCGGCTTCGAGATCTCGCTTCGCCTTTTCCTGCTGCTTCGCCGCGTCCTGCTGGCGTTTGCGCTCGGCGACGAAGAGCTTGTAGTTGCGCAGGTGCTTCTGCAGCCAGGCCTGCACGATATCGGAGGCCTCCTGCGCCTTGGCGTGCGTGCGGCGGACCCACTCTTCATCGGACATGGTGCCGCGGTCGACGAAGTAGCCGCCGAAGTCGAAACCGCAGCAGGAGGCGACCTCGTTGAGCGCCGCGATCACCTTCTTGCTGACGAAGTGCGGGTTCCAGGTGGGGTCCACATCGACCGCGAGGCCATAGGCGTGATTGCTCAGAACGCGGGTGTTGGCGATGGTGCGGGGGACGAATCCGCCGAGGCTCTTGAGGGTGCGGCCGAGCTCGGCGCACATGCCCTTGCGCTGATCTTCGATGTGCCGCTCGGCCAGCGGGATGCGGGCGCTCAGCTCGGTGTGGATTCCGCCGGCGATGCCTTTGCCGCAGAGGGCGCCGCTGGTGATCTTCCGGAAGATCGTGCCGGCGGGATCGTCGAAGCCCGCGTTGTAGTAGGCGGGGCGCATGAACTCGTAGTACGCGCGACGGGACATCGGCGTGTCTTTGTTGTTCTCGAGGTACGCGAAGGAGGCCTTGGCGACCGAGGGCAGGCTGTCCCACTCGGACTGGATCGTCGTGTCGTATCGCATCTGCGCCGCCGCGACGATCGCGGGGATACGGGATCCGCCCAGCGCGGCGATGGAGTCGCCAAGGTCGAGGTCGAGATCATCGCCGAGGCGGAAGGCGCTCTCGGCCTCGGGCGAGCGGGAGCGGCGCTTGCGCTGCGCATCCCAGTCGAGGAGGATGCGGGTGGCGTCGAACGGTGTGCCGCCGCGGCGGAGGACTTCTTCGGCGAGCCACGCATCGTGGTCGTCCCAGCCGCCGGGGGGCGCGAGGATGTCGTCGCTGTCGTCGAGGAGCGCATAGCGCGCAGGATCGAGGAAGCGGGGGTCGCTCCCTTGTTTCCGGCCCGTGTTTGGCGGCGCGCCTCGGCCCACTCTTCTCGCCCTCTGCCTTCAGCGGAGGAGCGCCGGCTTCCGGGCGGCGCTCCGTGGTTGTCCTGACGACATTCTCAGTCGAACGCGTACTCGAAATCGGAATCCTTGACGCCCACGTGCACGCGGTGGACGGGCTTGCCCTCCATGAGCCGCTCGAGCAGCTCGCGGCCGATCTTGGGGAGCATCTGCCGCGTGATGATGGCGTCGATGGCGCGGGCGCCGCTGTCGAGCTCGGTGACGCGGCTGACGATGACGTCCTCGGCCTTGGGGTCGTAGGTGAAGTCGACCTTGTGTGCATCGCGGACGCGCTGGCCGACGCGGCCGAGTTGGAGCTTGATGATCGCCCGCATCATCTCATCGCTGATCGGGTAATAGGGGACGATGTTGACGCGGCCGAGCAGCGCGGGCGGGAAGACCTTGAGCAGCGGCTCGCGGATCGCATCGACGAGCCCATCGGGCTCGGGGCGGAGCTCGGGGTCCTTGCAGAGCTTCATGACCAGGTCGGTGCCGACGTTGCTGGTCAGCAGGATGATGGTGTTCTTGAAGTCGATATCGACGCCCTCGCTGTCCTTCATATGGCCCTTGTCGAAGACCTGGAAGAAGACCTCGTGGACATCGGCGTGGGCCTTCTCGACCTCGTCGAGGAGGAGCACGCTGTAGGGGCGGCGGCGGACGGCCTCGGTCATGACGCCGCCCTTGCCGAACCCGACGTAGCCGGGGGGCGAGCCCATGAGGAGGCTGACCTTGTGCGCCTCCTGGTACTCGCTCATGTTGATGGTGATCAGGCCCTGCGAGCCGCCGTAGAGCGCTTCGGCGAGCGCGATGGCGGTCTCGGTCTTGCCGACGCCCGAGGGGCCGACCAGCATGAACACACCGACGGGTCGCCCGGGGTTGTCGAGCTTGGCGCGGCTGAGCTGGATGCGCTCGGCGATGGCGTTGAGGGCGTGACGCTGGCCGATGACGCGCTTCTCGAGCGTGTCGGCGAGGGTGAGGACGGTGCGCATCTCGTCGCGGACCATGCGGCCCAGCGGGATGCCGGTCCAGTCGGAGACGACCGCGGAAACGGACTGCGCATCGACCGAGGGGGACATCAGCGGGTGCTCGCCCTGGAACTCGGCGAGTTCGTGCTTGAGCTTCGCGAGGTCCTCCTTGATCTTGGCCCGCTCTTCATCTGAGATCTCGGGCGCCTGCGGGGGCTTTTTCTCGATCTGCGAGGCGGGCTGGACGGGCTTGTTGTCGGCCGCGGCCTTCGGTGCTTCGCTGCCGGGCGTGACGTTGGGCGCGGGCGCGCCGTTTGCGGCTTTGTCGGCGACGGGCTGGGCTTCGCCGGAGAGTCGCGAGCGCATCTCGAGGATGCGGGCGACGAACTCCTTCTCCTTCGCGTACCGCTCTTCCATCTTCGCGAGGTTCTTCTCGGTTTCGCCGATCATCTCGACGAGGTGGCCGCGGCGCTCGGTGTGATCAGAGCCGGTCTTGATCTCCTTGTCGACGATGGCGAGCTCGCGCTGCAGGCCCTCGAGGTGCTTGCGGGTGTCGTCGATCTGGCCGGGCGTCGCGTGCAGGCCGACGGCGACGCGGGCGCACGCGGTGTCGATCAGGCTCACGGCCTTGTCGGGGAGCTGGCGGCCCTGGATGTAGCGCTTGCTGAGTTTGACGGCGGCTTCGAGCGCCTCGTCGAGCACCTGCACCTTGAAGTGCTTCTCCATGACATCGGCCAGGCCGCGGATCATGAGGAGGCACTTGGCTTCATCGGGCTCGTCGACCTTGACGACCTGGAAGCGGCGGGTCATCGCCGCGTCTTTCTCGAAGTGCTGCTTGTACTCGCTCTGCGTGGTGGCGGCGACGGTGCGGAGCGTGCCGCGGGCGAGGGCGGGCTTGAGGAGCTGGGCGGCGTCGCCGGTGCCGGCGGATCCGCCGACGCCCATGAGCGTGTGGGCCTCATCGATGAAGAGGATGATGGGGCGCGTGCTGGCCTGGACCTCGTCGATGACCTGGCGGAGGCGGTTCTCGAACTCGCCCTTCATGCTCGCGCCCGCCTGGAGCAGGCCGACATCGAGCTCGAGCAGGCGCACATCCTTGAGCTGCGGCGGGACGTCGCCCTTGACGATGCGTTGCGCGAACCCTTCGACGACGGCGGTCTTGCCGACGCCGGCTTCGCCGGTGAGGATCGGGTTGTTCTGGCGGCGGCGCATCAGGATGTCGATGCACTGGCGGATCTCGTCGTCGCGGCCGACGATCGGGTCCATGCGGCCGGCCCTGGCGTTCTCGGTGAGGTCCTTGCAGTACTTCTTGAGGGCCTCTTCCTTGCCCATCTGGGCGGGGGCCATCGCGCCGCTGGCCTCGCCGGGGCCGCCGGAGATGCCGCGTTGATCGGCCGCGGCGAGAACGGCCTCGGGGCTGCCGTCGGTGATCTCGAGGTACTTGGCGCCGAGGGCATCCGCGTTGATCTTGTCGAACTGCTTGCTGACGCGGAGGATCTCGGGCTTGAGCGAGGGGCTGGCGACGAAGGCGTAGATGACGTGGCCGGAGCGGATGCTGGTCTCACCGAATTTGAGCGAGGCGTAGGTCCAGGCGCGTTCGACGCCCTCGATGAACTTGGCGGAGATATCGGAGATGGAGTTCGCGCCGCCCTGCAAGCGGTCGAGTGCGGCCTGGGTGTCGGCGACGAGCTGGGAGACGTCGATGCCGGAGGTCTTGATGATGCGGTGCAGGTCGGAGTCCTGCGTCTGCATGAGCTGGTGGAGCCAGTGCACGAGCTCGACGTAGGGGTTGCCGCGGAGCTTGCAGAACGTCGTGGCCCCTTCGAGGGCCTTGTAGCCGATGCTGTTCATTTTGCCGAACAGCGCTGCGCGCGAAATCTCGCTCATCGTCCCGTTCCTTGCCGCGCCCGTGGGCGTGGTGTTGTCAGTCGCCCTCGATCAGCCGGCTGCGGATGCGCACATCGGCGCGGTCGGAGTCGGCGTGTTCGCCCGATCGGATCCAGCTCGTGTATCCCAGCCGTGTTCCCGCGCCGAGCTGTGCGCGGGGGACTTCGTCCTTGCTCAGAACCAAGGTGGCTTCCCACCAGAGTTCATCGCCCAGGTAGTTGCGCAGCCACGCCGCGAGGCGTTCGCCGCCGGGCGCTCCGGGGAGCAGCCGCTTGTACTGGTTGAGGCCCATCGGCCCCAGGCGCAGGCGGACCGCGCTCGAGCAGTCCCAGATGCGCTCGCCGGTCACCATGCCGCCGAGCGGGCCGCCGAGCATGCCCGAGGCGCCGTCGCCGCGTCGCTCGCCCATCGGGGCGAGCTCGCCGCGGGGCACGCGGATCCAGCGGCCGGCGAATTCTTCGATCTTGACGGGTGTACCGAAGTAGTCACGGAGGATGGCGGCGAGCCCCTCGGGGTTGCGGTGCGGCGTTGCGAGGCGGCCGGCGAAATGGAGCTTGGCGAGATCGGGCGCGGCGTCCCGGTGTCGCATCGAGCCCATGCCCAGGCCGAACAGGCTGCCGATGTAGAGCGCGTAGCGGTCACGCTCGCGGGAGAGACGGACCTGGCGGTCGACGGCGTCGGCGCCGCGCGGCGGGGCCTCCCAGCGGTCGAAGTTGCAGGGCATCTGGCTCGCGGCCCAGGAGCGGTAGAAGAGGCTCACCATCCGGTGGTTGAAGAGATCGAGGAAGCGGGTGAAGGTCGCGTCCTTGGCGTGGCGCAGACGGTCGCGGGCGTATTCGGTGAGGTGGAGGGGGAGCGGGCCGTGGGGCCCGAGCATGCCCATGAAGTTGACATCGATCGCGGGTGTGCCCGCGCCCGAGCGGCGCACGGTTTCGATCGTCGAGGTTGCGAAAGTGAGCGAGGGCGGCTGGCCGAATCGGACGGGGTCTTCCGAGGCGCGGCTGCTGTTGCCGAATCCGGGGGACTCGGCCGCGATCGCTTCGATGCGGCGGAGGAGCGAAGTGAAGCCGAAGGTCCAGGGCTCGGACTCGACCGCGGCGAGGAGATCATCGAGGGCGGCGCGGTGCGCGGGATCGAGCGCGGGCGCGGGGGCGTCCTCGCCCGCCGGATCGACGGGGGACTGGAGCATGTCCTCGAGCGGATCAACGCTCAGAGCATCGGCCGTTGTCCCACGCGGGCCTTCCAACGCATGATCTCCCCTCGCTCAACGGTGCGGATGACCGTTTCCGTGAACGAGTTGGTCGTGACATAGCGTGCGAAGAACTGCTCGAGCACAGCGCCGAGCAGGAACACGCCGGTTCCCTCGTACATGAGTTCCTCGAAGGTGAGTCCGATCTCGAGGCCGCGGACGAAGCCGATGGCGCCCGGCGCGGGCGCGCGACGCGTGATGGCGCGGGTGGTCACCTCGCGGATGCCGTCGGTCTGCTTGCGAATGGCGGGATCGGCCAGGTCGCTGTAGAGCTTGAGCACATCGCGGAGCGCGGCGGCGGCGGGGTGATCGGCGTGATCCCCCCCACCGTTGTCGGCGAGCGAGAGGTAGTTGAGCGTGAGGTGGCTGATGAGGCGCCAGGCCGTGTCGCCCTAGGCGTGGCTGGGGCGCGGCGGTGTCGGCCCGGCGACGATACGGGTCGCGATGACCGGCGCGCCGTGCTCGAGCGCGAAGTCGGACTTGCCTTTGCCCACGGGCATCTGCAGCGGCAGGTCGCGGTTGGTGCAGAGCGCTTCGACGGCGAGTTGCTTGAGGTCGAGGCTGTAGGGAGCCGCCTCGGCGTCGACGATGCTGATCGAGAGTTCGCTGCCGGCGTAGCTGGATCGGCCGCCCTTGAGGCGTTCGGGCTCGGAGCGGGCTCTGGGAGCGCGGTGGACCGCGTAGTACGCGGGGGCCTGGTCGGCGTCGCCGTCGGAGTCCTTGGCGGCGTAGAAGGGGCGGAACTCGCGCTCTTGTCCGGAGCGGCTGCCGAAGCCGGTGACCGAGCGGACGCGGTAGACCTCGAAATCAAGCGGGCGTGTGCGGTCGGGGATGACCTGGAACTCGCTGGTCTTCTCGGTGATGAAGATGCGGTCGGTGCGCTTGGGGAAGAGGTTGACGGCGGGGACGCAGTTGAGCGCGAAGTTGGAACCGTCGACCGCGCCGTCGAGGTCGCGGTTCTCATCGGAGAAGGTGACGATGAGGTCGGCGGCGACGCCGTCGACACGGCGGAGCGCATCACCGATGCCGCGGAACTGCGCGAAGAGGAATCGCTCGGGGAAGGCGAAGTACTCGTGGAGGAGGCGGTAGCCCTGGAAGCTGCGGCCCTCGTAGGGGAGGAGCGATTCGGACTCGTCGAACCCGCGGCGGTGGATGTTCGCGGCGGGCAGGCGGGCCTCCCAGTCGCCGCGGCGGTTGCCGGCCATGGCGGGGCGGATGACGACGCCGGTAGCACGGCCGAAGATCTGCTCGTAGAGCCGCATCGGGGTGGCATCGCCGCCCTTGAGGTAGACCGTCAGGTCATCGAGCGCGAGTTTCCGCAACGGAACGCCGCCGCTGGTGCGGATGCGGATACGCAGCGCTGCGCGGACGGGCGATGTCGTGGCGGCCTCGCCGCCCCACGGGCGGTGCAGTTCGAGCACGCCGGCATCACGCGTGTAATACCGGGCCTCCTCGATCTCGAGCGGCCAGAGCGTGAGGTCGTGTGCGGTGCGGTATTCGCAGCCGGTCGAGCCGACGCCGCTCTGGGCGCGGAGCACGGCCTGGCGCGGCACCTTGAAGCCCTCGGCAAGGCCGGATTCTCCCGGGTCGTGCAGCATCTGCACGACGCACATGCTCGGCGTCGGGGCGAGGTAGTGGGGGTAGACGGTCTCGAGCAGGTTCTGCGTGAAGCGGGGGAACTCGGCGTCGAGCTTGAGCTGGACCCGGGCCGCGAGGTACGCGAACCCTTCGAGCATGCGCTCGACGTAGGGATCGGCGCAGGGCACATCATCAAGGGCGAGGCGGCCGGCGATCTTGGGGAACTCGCGCGCGAACTCCTGCGACACCGTCTGAAGGTGGCGGAGTTCGCGGTCGTAGTACCTGAGGAGTCGGCGGTCCATAGTGTCCTTCTGATGCGTCCGTGCGGGGCGGTCAGCCGCGCTCGCGGATCTCGCAACGGCCGGTTTCCAGATCGACCTCGGTACGGACAAAGAGCGCTTCGGGCATCGGCAGCGGGCAGAGTTCGCCGAGGATCTCGAACTGCACGCGGTTGTTCATGCCGCCCTCGGTCGCGAGCGCTGCGCGGACCTCGAGGCTGCTCCGCACGATGCGGGGCTCGAAGGCGAGCACGGCGTCGTAGACGGCCTGGTCGAGCCGCGCTGCCTTGCCGCTCGACTCGGTGGTGCCCGCGAGGTCGGGCAGGCCGTAGTTGAGCACGCTCGCCGCGACGCGCGGGTAGGCGTAGATCTCGTCGCCCTCGGGCCGGCAGCCGGCGTTGAGCAGCCAACCCAGGTCGCGGAGCACGGCGTTGCGGAGTTGCCGCATGGACATGACGCGGCGGTCGCGGCTCTCGGCGCTCGACTGCGGATCGTCGTCGGTGAGCCGGTCGAGCAGCGAGGGCTGCAGGCGCTCGCGGGTGGTGAGCTCAGCCATGCGCGGTCCCCAGCGCGATGCGTCGGGTCTCGAGCAGGCCGAACTCGCCGACATCGGTCGCGAGCAGCCGCTGCCCGAAGACCGCGGGCGGGTCGTCGACGAACTCGGTGCGGCGGGCGGTGCGCACCGCCGGATCGCGGGCGGGGTCTTCCGAGCCGGGATAGCGGACAGGAACGAGCCCCGCCGCGGCGCCGCCGTTGGTCCACTTGAAGTTGGCCTGGGCCCAGACGCTGTCGCGCAGCGTCGAGGGCGCTTCGAACTCGACGGTCTCGACACGCGACCACGGGGCCCAGTAGTACTTGCCCTCGAGGATCACCTCGAACATCGGGCCGAGCCGCAGGTCGGCATCGGCGAGCCACTGGAAGGTGTGCGCTTCGGTCTTCTCGGCGCTCGGGCCGACATAAATCGAGCCGGCGGTGGCGGGGGCTTCCTCGAACGCCTCATCGCGGAGCGCAGCACCGGCATCGTGCTCGCCCTGGGCCTCGTGCACCATGGCCTGGATCAGCTTGCCGATCCAGGGTTCGGGCTCGCCCATGATCAGCGGCGAACGCTTGCCCGCGAAGACGGTGGCGCGGAACTTCTCGGCCTGGGCGGCCTGCTGGTACACGCGGGCCATCATGATGGCTTGCGGGTCCATCTCGGCGAGGGCGTCGCCCTGCTGGATGGCGCGTTCCCAGCGGCCCATGACGCAGAGGAGCTGGAACAGGAAGGCGCGGAGCGCCGAGTCGCCCGGCTTCTTCTTCACCTGATCGGTGAGCGCGGCGAGGCACTCTTCGAGTCGTCCTTCGCGCAGCAGTGCTTCCGGGTCGGTCACGCACGCCTCCACGCGGCCCGGGCCGCCCTGTGGGGCACGCCGCGAACTGGGCCACCGGTGATGCCCCCAACGCGTGCGGGGTCAGCGGGCCGACACAGCCGCGGGCCGCACGCTTCGTGACAAAGACGCCCCCGCGGCGGTGGCCGCGGGGGAGTTGTTGACTGCTCAAGCCGCCGCCGCGTGATGCGCGGGGCGGGACACGGACTCAGGCCTTGACGCCGGCCTTGATGTCCCAGCCGGCGTTGGGGCCGGCCTTGAACTGGCCCTTGTCGTCCTGGATCTTGTACTCCATCTTGACCTTGGTGAAGGCGAAGGAGACCGACTCGGTCGGGGTGTCGTCGCCGCCGGCGGAGCCGGACCACTGGATCGACTCGATCATCAGGTTCTCGAAGGTGTAGGTGATGTAGTCCTCACCGGGCTTGTCGCCGCCGCCGCCCGAGGCCTTGCGCATCGTGACGATGGCCTTGGGGTAGACGGTGCCGGCGCAGCAGGCCAGGAAGAGCGGCGGGCTCGCCGTATCGGCCTTCTTCATGATGTTGAAGCTGCTGATCGAGACCTTGCTGGCGGCGATGCCCTTGTTGTCCGAGACCGTGACGGGGTTGCTGGCGCCCCAGGAGAACGAGTAGATCTCGATCTGGTCCTCTTTACCCTTCTTGGAAGTCTCGCCCTTGATCGCGGGTGCGCCCTCGATCTTCATGAATGCGTCGAATGCCATGTGTTACTCCCTCTGACAAGCTGGGGGACACTCATCGAGGCGCCGCGGCGGGGCGACAATTGCCCGAACCTTCGGCCCCGCCCGCCCGCCACGCGGTCCCCCCCGCGTCGGGCAACATTTGCTGAAACGTCCGGGCCACCGCGGCCCGACGTCTGGTATCAACCGCCCTGCTTCTCCGACGGCAGCTTGCTGACCAGCCGGAGCGAGACCGTGAGGCCTTCGAGCTGGTAGTGCGGCCGCAGGAAGAACTTGCTGCTGTAGTACCCGGGGTTGCCGGGCACTTCCTCGACGACGACCTCGGCCGCGGCGAGCGGGTGGGTCGCCTTGTACTCCTCGGAGGAGGTGTCGGGCGAACCGTCGACGTACTGCTGGATCCAGCTGTTGAGCCAGCGCTCCATGTCGTTGCGGCTCTTGAAGGAACCGATCTTGTCACGCACCATGCACTTGAGGAAGTGCGCGAAGCGGCAGGTCGCGAAGAGGTAGGGCAGCCGCGCTGCGAGGTTGGCGTTCGCGGTGGCGTCGGCGTCCTCGTACTCCTGCGGCTTCTGGAGGCTCTGAGCGCCGACGAACACGGAGTAGTCGGTGTTCTTCCAGTGGCTGAGGGGCATGAAGCCGTTCTTGGCGAGTTCGGCCTCGCGGCGATCGGTGATGCCGATCTCCGTGGGGCACTTCATATCGACGCCGCCGTCATCGGTCGGGAAGGTGTGAACAGGGAGGCCCTCGACCATGCCGCCCGACTCGACGCCGCGGATCCGCGAGCACCAGCCGTAGAGCTTGAAGGCCTTGTTGATGTTGACGGCCATCGCGTACGACGCGTTCATCCAGGTGTACTTGTCGTGCGACTTGCCGTCGCTCTCTTCCTCGAAGGAGAACTCTTCGACTGGGTTGGTCTTGGCGCCGTAGGGAAGGCGGGAGAGGACGCGAGGCATGGTGAGCCCGAGGTAGCGTGCATCCTCGCTCTCGCGGAGGCTCTTCCAGGGCGCGTACTCGGGGCTCTGGAAGATCTTGGTGAGGTCGCGGGGGTTGCTGAGCTCCTGCCAGGTCTCCATGTTCATCACGCTGGGGTTGGTGCCGGTGATGAAGGGGGCGTGGGCCGCCGCGGCGATCTGCGCGATGCCCGAGAGCATCTCGACGTCCTGCGGCGAGTGATCGAAGTAGTAATCGCCGACGAGGCAGCCGTAGGGCTGGCCGCCGGGCATGCCGAACTCGTCCTCGTAGAGCCGCTTGAAGAGCGGGCTCTGGTCCCAGGCGGTCCCCTTGAACTTGCTGAGCGTCTTGCTCAGGTCCTTCTTGGAGATGTTCATCACCCGGATCTTGAGCATCTCGTCGGTCTCGGTGTTGTTGACGAGATGCGAGAGCCCGCGCCAGGCGCCCTCGAGGGCCTGGAAATCAGGGTGATGGATGATCGCGTTGACCTGCTCGCTGAGCTTCTTGTCGATCGCGGCGATGATCGACTCGATCGACTTGATCGCGTCGTCACCGATGGTCGCGACGCCGGCGAGCGCCTGCTCGGCCAGCGTCTGGACGGCCTTCTCGATCGCCTGCTGGGCGCCGCCGCTCTTGGGCTTGAACTCCTTCTTCAGGAGCGATTCGAGATCGCCGCCCTCGAGCGAGATGCCGCTGAGCGATGACGACTGCGCTTTGGCCTCGGACATCGGACTGTTCCTCCCGGCACGGCGGGCTCGTGCGGCCGCCGGCATTGGTCGCTTTGTTGCGCGCGGGGGCCACGGCCCCCGGGCCTGATCACACCCGGCTCAGTCGCCCGCTCAGCCCTTGCTCTCTTCGCCCTCGGAGGGCTTGGGCGTCGACGCGAGGCTCTTGAGCAGTTCGGGGTCGCTGAGCAGCTTGCCGACGAGGTCCTCGGCGCCGGACTTGCCGTCCATATAGGTCAAGAGGTTCGACAACTGCTGCCGCGCCTCGAGCAGCTTCCGGAGCGGCTCGACCTTGCGGGCGACCGCGGCGGGCGAGAAGTCGTCCATGCTCTCGAAGGTGATGTCGACCGCGACGTTGCCCTCGCCGGTCAGCTTGTTGGGCACGTTGAAAGCGACGCGCGGCTTCATGCTCTTGAGGCGCTCGTCGAAGTTGTCGACGTCGACCTCGAGGAACTTGCGATCGGCGACGGCCGGGAGAGCCTCGGCGGGCTTGCCGGAGAGGTCGGCCATCACGCCCATCACGAACGGCAGGGCGACCTTCTTCTCGGCGCCGTACAGCTCGAGGTCGTACTCGATCTGCACACGCGGAGCCCGGTTCCTCGCCACGAACTTCTGGCTGCTGGCCTTCGCCATCGAAATAGCCCCCTGTCGCGAGCCCCGCCGCCGTCTGTTTGACGACAGGGGCCGCAAAGACGATTACGCGTCGACAACCCGCACGCAGGGTCGCCCGACTCGATCACACCGTGTTCACGCCGACGCGTCCGATGCGCCGGCCACACCCAACCCGCAACGCCCCCACTGCTCCGCCTCCGTGCCCGCTCAGGAACACCGCCTCAGGAACTCTCGGAAGACTCCTCGGGCGGCTTGCTGATGCGGACCAACGTCTCGATCACATCGGGCGTCAGCACCGAGGTGATCTCCACAAAGTCCTTGCCAACGAACCGCTTCACGCACCGGGCCACGAGCGGCACCGGGCTGGAGGGCTCGCGCTTTTCATAGTACCGACAGATCTTCTCAACCGCCAAGAGTACATCGTCGCCCGAGGAGATCTCCCCGCTGAGCCGCTCGCCCGCGGGCGCGGCCCCGGGCGCCCCGGGCTCGGCCCCAACGGAGGGTTCCTCACCGGCCTCCCCGCCCTGGCGACGGCGGATCTGCAGGGCCGCATCCTTCAGCACCGTCTGCAGCGGCGCGGTATCCGGCCCGATCCCGAACCCGCACTTGTCGTTGAAGATCGCCTCGATCGCCTTGATGGCGTCGAGCCCCTCTTCGGCGGCTTTCGCAATCTGTTCGAGTACCTCGGCATCGGTCTCGACGAACGCGGCATCGATCACCGAAAGGGTCTGAACCGGCTCGTCGCCGACGGCCTCCTGCGTGCCCGCCGCCAGGGCGATGTCTCGCAGCGAGAACGACCCGAGCTGCCGCGACTGGCAGAGCGTCGCCTGCTGGACGCGATCGACGAGCCGGAGCTTGTCGCCGTAGGTCGCGGGCGGAGTGGACAGCGGCGAGAGCGAGTTGACACGCTCGGTGGGGTCGTTGTTGTCCTCGACATCGAGCTGCGGGAAGATCCCGTCCCAGTGCTGCTCGAGCAGACCGTGGATGAGCTTCAGGCCGTCACGCAGCCCGGGATACCCCTCGAGCCGCACCGCCGCGAGCGTGAGGATGACCGCAACACGGAGGTGCTTGCCGCGGGCGAAGAGCTCGTTGGCGACATCACGGACTTCGCGCCAGTCGGGCTCCTCCGCGGCGGAGAACTGTGTCTCCTCCTTGCCCTCGGCGAGACGCTCAAGCTCTAGGAAGCGGCGGTCCCAGCGGAGGTTCTCCCCGCAGGGGGTCTCCTCCGAGATCGGCCGCAACAGGCTCTCAACGTTCACCGCACTCAACGCAACCCCCCAGTCTCTCCCTCAGAACACCGCCGCCGTCGCGGGCGGCCCGCTCGCCGGCGGGGGCCGCCCCCCGCCGACGCTCACTTCATGGCAACCTGATTCCCGCCGCCGATCGCCTCGAGGAAGTCGCCCTCGGGGATGACGGCCGGCTTGACCTCGCCCAGCAGCTTCCGCCGCGGGATCGAGGCTTCGAACGGCGCCAAGCCGAGTTCATCGATGCGCTGGAGGACCTCGCGGATCTGGTTGAGGTACCGCAGGGCCTCGCGGTCGGCCTCGGTGGCCTCGGCGCCCAACGTCTCGAGATACGCACGGAACGCCGCGCCATCGGGCTGATCGACCTTCGCGTCGTAGCGTTCCCAGGCGTCCGCCAGGGTCTGCTGGATCAGCTCGAACCGCTTGACGCGGACGGTCTGGCCGTCGGCGGTGGTGCTCATCTCGAAGGCGAGCTCGCGGTACGCCTCGACCGCCGCGGTCACGCGGGCGGAGGAGAGGCGGTTGACGGTGACCTGGTAGTCGGAAGCGGTCACGAGGACCGGGCTCTTGAGCGGCAGGTCGCGGTAGAGAGCACGGCCGACCAGGAACTCGACGATCTCGTCGGTGCCCAGGTCGCGGGTGGCGACGCCCATCTCGCGGAGGTCTTCACGCAGCGCGGGGTCGAGCATCGGCGGCTCGACGATCTCGCGCTGGTTCTGGTCACGCGGGATGGCCCCGGCGATCGAGGTCGCCGTGTTGGCGATCGACGGGCCCTCGCTCTTGAGATCGAGCGGGAGAGCCCGGCCGGTCTGGCCCGCGCGGGTGTCCGTGAAGAGCGAGAGGCGGACGCCGTTGGTGAACTGCCGGTGCAGGAAGCCCTGCAGTTCGGCGTCGGGCGCGCCGCTGTTGGTCGCGAAGGTCGGGGCCGAGCCCGTGCCGGTCGTCGTCGGCGTGACGCTGAAGTCGATGGTGCCCGAGGCGACGAAGTCGACGCCCAGGTCGGTATCGAGCTGGTCGACGGGTGACTCGAAGAAGTTGTCTTCGATCTGGCCGCCGTCGCGGAGACGGATCTGGATCGAGCCGGCGGTGACCGTGATGTTGGTCAGCGCGGTCAGGTCGCCGAGCGCGGCCGCGCCGGGCGTGTTGATCACCAGCGAGCCGAAGGTGGTCAGCTTCTGGTTGCGGCCCATCGTGAAGCCGCCGGTGCCGGTCGTGATACGGAAGGTATCGGCCGCGCTGATATCCGAAGCGCGGATCGTTCCATCGGCCTGGTAGCCGTCGCTCCAGACAGCGGTCGCCGCGGTCGGGGGCGTGGCACGGTCGGCGCCGAGCTGCAGCCCGCCGAGGCGGCGCTGCTGGCCGATCTGGCCGGCGAACTTGAAGGGTGTGTTCGACGAGGAAGCGACCGCATCGGACAGGAGGGTCAGGAACCGGTCCGTGGCCGTCAGGTCCGTGTCGATCGTGGAGCGGAAGAAGAGGGTGCCGTTGCCGCCGTCGAGCACCGCATCGTTGATGATGCGGACCGGATCGGCGAAGGTCATGCCTTCGCTGGTGCGGATCTCGCCGCCGACGCGTGTGAGGCCGTCGGAGTTGGTCGAGATGCTGCGGAGGCGTGCGGTCGTGCCCACGTTGCCGCTGAAGAGCGTCTCGCCGACATCGGCGCCGATCGTCGTGGTGTTGATGGTCAGCGACCTGGGCGTGGCGATCCCGTCGGAGTTGAGCGTCGAGGCGAAAGTGACGTCGTTGGCGTCCATCACCACGTTCGCGCCCAGCTCGACCGGGCCGTCGTACTGCTGATCGTTGATGGTGCGGACGAAGCCGCCGTTGATCCGCGTCGGGCCGCCGGTGCCGGTGACGACGAGCGTGGTCAGGCGGTTGTTCTCGCCGACCGAGCCGCCGAAGCGGGTCTCGTTGGCGCCGCCGGTGTTGACGATCAGGGAGCGCGCCGTCCCATCGGACTCGATCGCGCCGCCGAAGACGATGGCGCCGTTGGTGGTGGTCGTCTGGGCGTCGCCGGTGAGGGTCACGGGCCCGCCGATGCCGATCGAGCCGACGCCGGTGACATTGAGGTTGCCCGGCAGCGACAGCGAGCCGGTGTAGAGCTGCGAGCCGGTGGTCCGGACGTTGCGGACCGCCATGGTGTTGCCGGCCATGTTGAGTTCGGCGAGCTGGGCGCTGCCCGCGGCCGCGCTCAGGCCGATATCGCCCGCGACGGTGACATCGCCGGCTCCGGCGAGGACGGTGAGATCGAACGGCGTCGTGACGCTGTTGATCGCGCCGCCGAAGACGACATCGTCGGTCGCGGCCGCGCCGGCGGAGCGGATGGTCGAATCGCCGGCGAGGCGGAGATCGCCCGCGATGTTGATGACGCCGCCGGTCGTCGACCGCAGTTCATCCGAGAGCGTCGTCACACCGGTGTAGGTCTGGCCGCCGGTGGTGGTCACGTTCGCCACGCGGATGCCGCTGGCGGTCATGGTGACGCTGGCGAGGGCCGAGGTCCGGCCGATGCCGTTGATGGCGTTGATGCCGCCCGCGCCGCCGGACACCGTCAGGGTGCGCGGGGTCCCGTCGGAGTCGACCGTGGAGGCCAGTGTGATCGTGTCGCCCGTGAGCGATGAGTCGCCCGCGAGGACGATCGCATCGTTCCACATCTGCGCGCCGGTGGTGGTCACGCTGGTCCCCAGCAGGGTCCGGCCGCCGCCGCCGATCGTGATCGAAGCCAGCGGGTTAGCGCCGCCGATCACGCCGCCCAGCGAGGTATCCCCGGGCGTGTTGATGGTGAGCGAACGGGCGCCGGCGGTGCCGGAGTTGACCGTGTCCGCGATGCCCACCGCGCCGGTGGCGGTGATGGTGAGGTCGCTTTCGATACGGATCTGATCACGCAGGCCGATCTGATCCGCCGCGATGGCGCCGGTGTTGATGACGGTCACGCCGGAAGAATCGGTGAAGAGCAGACCGAGGACGCCGTCGGTGCCGGTGCCAATCTCGCCGGCAAAGAGCGTGTCGGGCGAGTTGACGGTCAGGTCGTTGGCCTCGGTGGCCTCGCTGTTGACCGTGTCCTCAAAGCGGGCGAAGGAGGTCGCCGTGACGGTGAGATCGCTGGTGATGGTCAGGCCGCCGACGAAGCGGACCGAATCGCCCACGAGCGAGCCGCCCAGGCTGGTCGCGCCGGTATAGACCTGGGCGCCGCTGGTCGTGACCTGGTTGCCGCTGAGCGCGATGGTGGCGCCGGTCGCGGTGAGCGAGGCGAGCCCCTCGCCGCCGCCGAGCACACCGTTGAGAGTGATATCGCCCGACCCGGCGTTGAGCGTCAGCGCTCGGCGCGGGTCGCCGGTGAGCGTATCGATCGGGCCGGTGACGACGATGTCGTTGGTCGCATCGGCGCCGGCGGTCTGGATCGTCACATCCGCGCCCAGGAAGAGCGGGCCGGCGACGGAGATGCGGCCGGAGGTCGTAGAGATCATGTCGCCGAACATCGCCACCTCGGCGATGTAGGCCTGGCCTCCGGTCGTGCGGACGCCCGCGGCGGAGAAGCCGGCGCCTGTCGCGGAGACGGTCTGGAGCGCCTGGCCCGAACCGATAGCGCCAGTGACCGAAGTGCTGCCGGTGCCGGCGGTGAACCGCAGGTTGCGGTTGTTGGCCTCGAGATCGGCGTTCACCGTTCCCGACACGGAGATGTTGGCGCCCGCCGCGCTGTTGTCGGTCGTGGCGAGTTCGACGTTGCCGGCGATGACGACATCGTCATCGAAGCTGATCGTCTGACCCTCGGTGCGGACATCGCGTCCCAGCAGCGTGGCGCCGCTGAAGGCCAGGGTCGCGTCCCCCGTGCCCTGAATGACGCCGGCGGAATTGATCGCGCCGTTGGTCATGCGGAGCGTGAGCGGGTCGGAGACCGTGAGGTCGGCGAGGACGCGCAGCACGCCCGAGCCGTCGCCGCGGCCGATGGTGATCGAGCCGAAGCCGTCGGCGAACTGGGCCATCTCAGCGCTGGTCAGTTCGAAGCCCGTGCCCGTGCCGTTGACGTTCACATCGAGCGATGCGGTCTCGGGCTGCAGCGTGAGGTTGCCGCCCGCGGCGGCCATTGCGCCCAGCAGATCGACCTCGTCGGCGGTCACGACCGAGTCGAAATTGACGATATCGAGCCCGTTGAAGGTGATCGTGTTCGTGCCGGCGGAGAAGTCGGCGTTGGCGGTCAGCGTGACCGCGTCGTTGAAGGTGATGCCGCCGGCGGTTGCCGTGACCGACCCGCCCAGGGTGGTCACGCCAGTCGCGTTGAGCGAACGGACGCTGAGTGCGTTGTCGATCGCAAGGCCGGTGGCGCCGGCGAGCGTGAGCGCTGAGTCGTCCACCTTGGTGGCGTCGCTCAGGGTGAGCGAGCCGTCGCGGGACTCGAGCGTGTAGTTCATGCCGCCCAGGCCGCCCGCGAAGGCGGTCGCCGCGACGATATCGCCATCCGCGATGGTGCCGTCCTGGCGGAGCGTGAAGCTGGTCGGGGATGTCGATCCGCCGGCCGCGCCGCGGAAGATCGGGGTGTTGGAGAGATCGACGACCGCGGTTGTGCCCGCGCCGCCGTTCCCGTCGCCCGCTGTGAGTGTGATATCCGTGCCGCCGACGGTGAGCCCCGCGGTGGTAAAGCTGAGGTCACCGGCGCCCGAGAGGCCCGATGCGATGGTGACGGTGCTGCTGCTCGTGAGCTGGCCGCCGATGCTGACCGAGCCCTGGTGCTGCAGATCGACGGGGCCGCCGGCGGCGATGATCGCGCCGGTGGCGGTGAGGTTGTTGCCGTCGGTCGAGACGCCGCCGGAGGAGTCGACCAGACCGCCGATCGTGATGTCGCCGGTCGAGGTGTAGTCGAGGCCCGCGACGCGCGCGGTCGACACTTGGTTGACCGATCCGGAGTCCTCGACAGTGAGGACGCCCAGGCGCGTGACCGGCGTGCCGACAGCGCCGTTGAACGAAACAGCGCCGGTGCCCGCGGCGAGGTTGAGATTCTGGCCGCCGCCGAGGGTCGAGAGGAACGCGATATCGCCGGCGCCCGTGCCGGTATCGATGCGGCGTGCGCCGCCGCCGAGAGTGACCGCGCCGTTGAAGGCGACATCGTCATCGGTCGTGGTGACATCGCCGTTGAGGTTGACCGCGCCCGCGCCGGTCTGGCTCAGAGCGCCGTCGAGGCTGATCGCGCCGGTGAGTGTGGCCGTTCCGGCGTTCGCGAGGGCCAAGCCACCGCCGTTGGTGGCGGTCAGGCCGTTGCTGAGAGTGAACTGATTACCCGTCAGGCTGACACCCGCGGCTGTGTTGGTGTTGACCAGACCCGCGAAGGTGGTGGAGCCCGTGCCCCCGTCCTGACGGACCGAGGCGGCGCTGACGGCCTGGAAGCCGACAACGTTGCCGCTGATCACACGGAGTTCGCCCAGACGCGTCGTGCCGCCGGCTGCGCCGGTGACGGAGATGTTGGCCGTGCCCGTGCGGAGGGCCAGGTCTTCCTGGCCGGCGGTGGTGCCTTCGATCGTGCCGGCGATCGTCAGTGCGCCGCCGGTGGCAGCGCCACCGTTGGTGGTGTCGATCGTGACATCCGCGCTGAGAGTGATCGGAGCGTTGAGCTGGACCAACCCGCCGGCGGTGGTGATGTTGGCGCCCAGGTTGATCGCCGCGGTGTTGGCGATGAGCTGGGCGTTGCCGGTGCCGGTGACAGCGCCGGTGAAGGCGATCGAAGCGCCGGGGGCGCGGAGCACGGTGCGGTCGGTGATCGTGAGCGTGCCCACGGTCATCACGCCGCCGGTGTCGGACCGGCCGAGTTGGACGGCGGTGAAGCCGTCGGCCAGGGCCGCGATGTCCGCATCGGAGAGGTCGAGCGTGCCGGTGCCGCCTCCGGGCGAACCGACATCGACCGTGGCGCCCAGCGTGGCGTTCTGCAGGGTGATCGTGCCGGTGCCGGTGACGCTGCCCGCGCCGCCGGCGAGATCGATCTCGTCGGAGGTGATAGTGAAGTTGTTCGCGGCGAGCGCGAGCGTGTTGTTCAGCGTGGTCGTGCCGGTGCCACCGTTCAGGACGAGGCCGTTGGCCGTCGCGGTCACTGCGCCGCCGAAGGTGATATCCGCATCCGATGCGGTGACATTCGCACCGAGCGAGACCGCGCCCGCGCCGCTCTGGTTGAAGTTGCCGTCGGAATTGATCGCTCCGCCGAGCGTGGCCAGGCCGCTGTTGTTGATCGTGACGCCGCCGCCGCCGGTGGTGGTGACGGCGCCGAGCGTGAACGTAGCGCCGGTGAGATCGACTCCGCCGGCGGCATCGGTGTTGAGCGCGCCGCCGAAGGTCGTGAGCCCGGTGCCCGCGCTCTGGGTGAAGCTCGCGGCGGAGACCGCGGCGTAATTGGATGCAGCCGCGCTGGTGACCGTGACATCGCCGAGGCGGGTGGTCTGACCGGCAGCGCCGGTGACCGTGATGTTCCCCGCGCCCGCACGAAGATCGAGATCCTCAGTGCCGGCGCTGGTGCCGTTCACCGTCGACGAGAAGCCGATCGCGGCGCCCGCGGAGCCGCCCGCGTTGGTCGTATCAACACCCGAGTTGGCCGTGAGCGTGACGGGACCGTTGAATTGGACCGCGCCCGCCTGGGTCGTGACGGTCGAACCGAGGTTGATGCCCGTCGCCGTGAAGGTCAGCGTGCCGTCGGTGCCGGTGACCGCATCGGTGATCGAGATCGTGCCGCCCTGGTTGCGAATCGTCGTTGCGTCGTTGAAAGCAGACGACCCGACATCGATTGCGCCAGCCTGATCGACGCGGCCGATCGTGAGCAATGTGAATCCGTCGGCGAGAGCCGCCAGATCGGTGTCGGAGAGATCGAGCGTGCCCGCGCCGCCGCCGGTGCCGATCGTGGTCCCCGCCGCGGCGCCCTGCAGCGTGAGCGAGCCCGTGCCGGTGACGCTGCCCGCGCCGCCGGTGAAGTCGATCTCGTCGCCGGTAATCGTGAAGGTGTTGGTTCCCAGCGCGAGCGTGCTGGCGAAGGTCGTCGTGCCCGCGCCGCTGTTCATCACCAGACCGTCGGCCGTGGCCGTGACCGCTCCGGCGAAGGAAATCGCCGAGTCCGCGGCGGTGATGTTGCCACCCAGCGAGACCGCGCCCGTGCCGGTCTGATCAAAGAAACTGTCGCAGGTCACACTGCCGCCCAGCGTCAGCTGCCCGCTGTTGTTGATCACGACCGGGCCGTTCGCGGCGTTGATCGCGCTCAGCGTGACAACCGTTCCGGTGATGTCGACGCCGCCGCCGCCGGCGGTGTCGATCAGTCCGGTGAACTGCGTCGTGCCGCCGCCGGCGACCTGCAGGAAGATCTGCGAACGGAGCGTTGACCCCGTCACGTTGTTCGCGTTCGAGATGCCGAACGAGTCCAGGCGGGTGGTGGCCCCGACCGCGCCGAGCGCGATATCACCGGCCGTGCCAGCGTTCAGATTGAGGCTTTCGGTGGCCGCCGTGGTGCCATCGATCGCGCCCAGCGTGATGTTCGCGCCCGCGGCGTTGCCGCCCGCGTTCGTGCTGTCGAAGGTCGTGCCGCCCACGAGCGTGATCGCGCTGCTCGCGGTGATCGTGCCGCCGGTCGTCCGGTGCGACCCGCTCACCGAGAGCGGCCCGGTCACGACCAGCGAGCCCGTCGTCGTGTCATTGAGCAGGTTGACGCCCGTCGAGCTGACAAGCGTCAGGTTCGAGTTTGCTACATCGGCGTTCGCATCCGTGTTGATCGTGACGGTGCCGCCATCAGACTGGATCGTGTAGTTGAGTCCGGTGACATCGCCGCCCTGGAAGCGGGCCAGATCAGCAACGCCGGTGCCCGCGATGGTCGCGTCCTGGCGGTGTGTGAAGCTGGTCGGGAGCGCTGTGCCCGCGCCGTCGCGGAAGAGCGGGTTGTTGGCGTAGCTCACCTGTGCGGCAGAGCCCGAGCCGCTGCCGGCGCGGAGGACGATCGCATCGCCATCGACCTCAACGCCGCCGGCGGTGAAGGTCAGATCGCCCGTGCCGCCATTGCCGGCGTGCAGGGTGACGCTCGCGCCGCCCTCGATGTCGCCGCCGATCCCCAGCGCGCCATCGGTGACAATGTTCGTCGAGGTATCGGAGAGGACGCCGGCGCCGACCGTGCCCGTGCCGGTGTGCTGGATGTCGATCGCACCGCCGGTGGCGGTGATTTGCGCCGAGTTGCTGAAATCGACGCCGCGGGTCGTGATCGACGTCGCATCGATCGTCGCGTTGATCGCCACGTTGCCCGCGGCGGTGTTCAGATCGTCGCCCAGGCTCTGATCGTTCGCGAAGAGCTCGACATTGAGCTGCCCGCTGCTGAACGAGATCGTGTTGGCGATGGTGATGTCATTCGCGGCCCGGAGCGTGAGCGTCGCGGAACCCGCGCCGGCGGCTTTGGCGATCGCATCGTTGACGGTGATGTTTCCGGCCTGCGTGCCGACCGGGTCGTTGGTCGTGATGACGACGCTGGTATCCGTGCCGAGCGTCGCGTTCACCACCGCGACATCCACGATCGCGTCATCTGCGTTGGGGGTGAACGTGTCGGGCGAGCCGCCGTCAAAGGTGCCGCCGGCGGTGGGGTTGGCCTCGATGCTGTCATTCCGCGGATCGAGCAGCCACACGCCGCCGTTGCCCGCGGAACTGCCGGCCTCGACCTTCGCGCCCCGCACATCGAGCATGTACTTGCTGGAGGTCTCGATGAAACCGCCGTGCCCATCGCGCGAGCCGCCCTTGGCGGTGATCTCGCCGTAGAAGCCGGTGCTGTTGTCCGACCAGACCACCACGCTGCCGCCGCGGCCCGAGAGGGTCGCATCGGCCTTGATCGTCGTGTCCGCATCGACGCGGGTGTCGACAGCGCGGCGGAGATCGCCGCGGCCCATCACATCGCCGCCGATCCGCACACTTCCGCCGCCCTTGCGGCCGCTCGCGTCAATCGTCGCGCCGGTCAGGAGCACGCGCTCGCCGGTCACCTCGACGCTGCCGCCGCGGCCCGCGCGGGAATCATCCGAGACATCGACCGTGCCCGAGACCGAGACCACGCCCGTGCCCTGGCCCTGGATCTGCACATCCTTCGCCCGGGTCGTTCCGGTGTGGCGCACCGCGAGCGCGTACATGTCGCCCGCGCCCATGATCACCCGGCCGCGCTCGGCGTCGATGACACCGCTCTGCTCGACCGCGGCCTTGCCTTCGGCCGCCGCCGCGGCGCCCGTCACGCGGACATGCACCTGACCATGACGCTCGGCGATGATCACATCCTCGCCCGCGGCCATGACCACCGCGCCCCGCGGCGCGACGATCGAGCCGACGTTGGCCACATGCGACCCGACCAGGCCCACCAGCGAGCCGGTGATCGTGCCCTGGTTCGTGACCGATCCGGTCAGGTTCGTGAAGTTGTTGCGGCCGGCGATGAAGTCTGAGTCCGACAGCGCGCCGCCCGCGGCGAAGAGCTGGTTGACATTGACCACCGCACCCTGGCCGAACACCACACCCGCCGGGTTGATGATGTAGACCCGGCCGTTGGCCATCAGCGACCCGTCGATGCGCGTGGGGCTCGCGGAGTTGATGCGGTTGAGCACGCGGGCATCCGCCCCGGGCTGCACGAACCGCACCGACTCGTTGCTGCCGATGTCGAAACTGCGGTAGTTGATGATGCTGCGATCGCCGGCGCGGATGACCGTGTGGTTGCCGTTGCGCTGGATATCGACATCGCCGCGGACGACCGTGGCGCCCTCGGGCCCGGCGAGCGCCGGACCGGCGAAGGCCGCGGCCACCAGGCCGCCGATCGCCGTGGTCCACCCGGCCAGGCCGCCGCGCCGGAATACCTCCGCACGCCGCAGCAGAGCACGCGCTCCGGCCGCCGTCGAACCGCCGTTCACGCCCATCGCACGATCACCGCTCTTGCGCATCGCCGTTCCCTCTATTCTGCTTTGCGCCCCGGCGTGGCCCTGTTGGCCGTCGCCCGGACACCCCACTCCGCTGGCTTCGATTCCGTCCTTGCCGTCCAATCCAGTCGTCCGCGTCAGTACAGCAGCGTCGCCGAGAAGTGCACGCGGTTGTCACCCACGTCCGTCTCGTTGGCGCCGTCGACCTCTTCGAGCGCGAAGCCCCACTCCAGCCGCACGCTCAGGTTCTGCCGGACCTGCAACTCCGCGCCGATGCCGGCGCCCCACAGCGTCTGATCCTCTTCGCCGACCGCGGCGTCATTGCTCTCGATGTGAGCAATGTCCGTGAAGGCCTTCAGGATGAGATCCCAGTCGGCCCGGCCGAACGGCTGCTGCGGCGTCCAGCGGAAGCTGTCGCCGAAGACGCCCACAGAACGATCGTTGAGCGTGCCCGGCCGGCTCGGCTTGAAGACCCGCGGCAGGTGGAACCGGTACTCGAGCGACACGATCACGGAGTTGTCGCCCGCGGCGATCGACTCGTCATAACCGCGCACCGAGTAGAAGCCGCCCGCGACGTCTTCCTCGTTGGGGATCAGCCGCGATCCGAAGGCGTACTGGCCGCGGATCGAGCCGGCCAGTTCGTGCGCCAGCGTCTGCGGGCCGCCCGATGCGCCCTCGCGATAACCGCCCGGGTTGAACACCGGCTCGAGATAGAACGAGTGGTCGGCGTAGTACCGCATCACGACCCAGTCCTCATCCACATCCAGGCGGCCCAGGTTCTGGATCTCGTCCTCGTCGGTGCCAGCCAGATCGCCCCAGTTGGCCTCGAATGTGATGCCGGCGAGGGTCGAGGTCGCATCGGTGAACCGCTCGGCCCGCAGGCCGACATACGGGAGCAGGAAGTTCGTGTCGCCCTCGGTCCCCAGCAGTTCGTTGGTTGTCGAGACCTTCTGCCAGCGAACACCGCCGACGGCATCCACGAACAACTCACCCTGCTGATAAATCGTTGCGAGCACTTCGCCGCCGAGGTTCCAGGTGTTGCCCGAGAACTCTTCGTTCGCGAAGCCGATATCGCTGGCCTCGAACTCGCTGTACGACCCGAACACGCGGGCCCGCAGGCGGTCGCTCCGCAGCGGGAACTCGTACGACGCGGTCACCGCGTGCGAGTCCTCGAACCCGCTGGTGACATAGTCGAGCCGCAGGATGTCGTCGTGCTTTGTGAGCTGGTTGTGCGTGAAGCCAAAGCGCTGACGCCACTCGCCGGTCGCCTCGGTGCCCGTGTTGCTCAACTGCGCGTAGATGGTCCAGGGCTTGCTCTCGCTGATCAGATAGTCGAGCACGACCTCGCCCGGTTCCTCTCCCGGGGCCAGCGCGGCGTCGACCCGCCGACCCGGGTGCCGGTTGAGGCGGAACATGAAGTCGTCCATCTGATCGCGCCGTACCAGCCCGCCCGGCTGCACCGGCGACTGCTCGCGGATCCGCGCGTGCACAGCGTCCGGGTTGTTCACCGTCTGCTCGATCACCCGCTCGCCGGCCTCGTTCTTCCTGGCGAGCCGACTGCCCGAAGCGATCGTCCGCACATCGGCAACGATGCCGGTCCAGACCACGAGCCGCATGTCCTGCCGGTCCGCTTCGCGGAGGTCCTCGCCGGTGATCTCGTCGATGTCCTCGGGGTTGAGCTGAACGAAGATTCCGATCAGACCCCGGTCATTCAGTTCCGACACCAGTGCGCGGCCGACCTGGTTGATGCCGCTCCGGTAGAAGTCGGCGCCGCCGGCCTCGACGACATCACCGATACGGACCACCGTCGTGGGCACGCCCGCCCTGGGCGCGACATACCCGTTAGGGAGCACACCCAGGCGGACCTCGGTATCCAGCAGATCATCGATCGGCGGGTGCGCCGGGTGCGGCGTGTGATACTCGAGCACGAACCGCGCCACGCGGTAGATCTCGCCGTCTTCTTCGACCGGCGCCACTGGATCAACCGCCGCCGCCGGCTGGTCGCCCGCCGCGGGAGCGGCCGGCTGCACCGCCGGAGTCTCGTTCAGATCCATCGGGTCCGCGATGGGCTCGCGGGGCGGCTCCTGTTGAGCCAGCGCCGGCGCTGCAATCACACCCGCGGCAACCAGGCCCAGCGCGGTCCTCCGCACGCCCCCCAAGAGACGCTGAATGGACGCACGCCCGGCCGCGGCACCCTGGTAGCCCCCACAAGACAGCTCGTCATTCATCCGCCGCCCTCTTTCCTTACTCGCCTTCAGGACCCTGGGTCCGCCGCAATGCCTCTGGGGCATTGCCGACCGCCCGAACGGTCCGTGCGCTCCGTCGACGACCGCGCGGTCGCCGCGTGCTTCAACACCCCGCCATTGGCCCCAACCTCGGTTCTGGCACGACAAGCAACGACCAGAATCCGACCGGGACCGCTCGCCAACCTAAGGGGACGCATCTCCCCCGTCAAGTTCACCGCACATCCATCAGACCAGCCCCTTCCATCGCCGTGCGCAACCTCTGCGCGTATGAGCCGCCACCCAGACCCCGCGGGGCCGTGAACGCCAGCCGGAATCCGACATCCGCGAAGCCGTTGGAAGCGCGGGCCAGGGACACCGGATACGCCGTCATTGGATCGACCGCGGGCGGAGAAATGGCCGATCCGCCCACAACCGCAACCCCGGCCGCGGCAAGCGCGGCCTCGATCGCGGCCGGGGTCGCTGTCGCGACCGCCGGTGGCTCAGCCGCCACGATCACGAACTCGGCCGCGTTCCCGATCAGGTGCCGGAACGCACCCTGCTGGCCCGAAGCCCCCGCGAACCACGGCGAGCCGTCATCGCCTTCGACCGCCAGGGCGTTGTCCTGATGGGATGGAACCCGCTCGGCGCCTTCGGGCCAGAACACCCCGGCCCCCGGCCAGTCGGGCTGCTGGGCCACGAGCGAGGCCTGAACATGCCCGAACACCCGGCCCCAGGACGCGTCCCGACGGTTGGCGCCGCTTGGATCCGACGCCTGGGCGGACCGCCGCCACTCTGCCTCGGTCGGCAAGCGGCAGCCCGCCGCGCGAGCGAGGTAGGCCGCGGCAACCGGCGAGATCCAGGTCACCGGATCCGCATCGCTGGGCGAAGCCACCTGCATCCCCGCCGGGTAGTAACTGCGGCCGTCCATCTGCGGTCGGCGGCGGAGCCACCCGTTGCTGGCCGCATCGGCTCGCGCCGGAGTGAGCAACTCACCAGGGCGCCGGCTCCAATCCCAGGCGCGGACGCCCGAGCGCGGGTCCGTCAGTCCCAGCGAGAAATCGACCATGAGGGGTCGGATCGCTTCGGCCACGCCGGCATCGGCGGCCATTGCGTTGAAGAGCGCGATCGAGACCTCGCCCACCGAGACGAAAGTCACCATCTCCGCCGCACCGGTCTCGGGCTGCGGCGCTCGGCGGAATGTCAGAGCCGGCCCGCCCGCCCGGCGGTAGGTCACAAGTGCTCCGTCCTCGGCGACCTCGGCCGCCCAGCCGAGCTTCGCCGGTCCGAGGCCGGAGAGATCAGCGCGGCCGGCATCGGATTGAGCATCGGCCGCGACGCTGACCAAGCCCGCGGCCGCGGGCGCGGCCGTCATGTCCGGGCTGATGGCGCGAACGGTCAGCAGGAAGTTCGATGCGGCGGCCCGCGCCGCGTCATCGCGCTCGCGCTCGGGCTTGGTGAAGGCTTGCTCGACCTCCCGCTGCAAGGCCAGGCGGGCGATGTTGTACCGCACCCGACCCGGAAGCCGCTGCAGCGCGGTCTCCGGGACACCCATCCGTGAACGCTCACGCTGCAACGCCGCGATGCCTTCCTCGGTCCCGCCCGCGGCGGAGGAGAATGTCAGCCACATCCGCTCGGCGTCCGCCGCAACGACGTCCTCGACCGCCTTTCGGCGTGCGGCATCGGGGATGCTCGCGACCGCCGCGGCGACCGGCCCGATCCGCAGTTCGGTTGCTTTGCCCAATGATTCGATCGTGCCCGGCCAGCCGAGCGACGCGAGGCGCGCCCAGGCCGCCAGCACCTCGGTGGCGCCGCGGCCAGAGGCCTCGAGCGCCGAGCGGTCCGCCGCGGCGATCACCGCGGCAACATCATCCATCGCGGCGATCCTGCGAACGGAGTCGACCCGCCGGACCAGCGGCTGCACCGCCAAAGCCGCCGATCCTGCCGGAGCACTTTCGAGCCCCGCGAGGAGCTCATCAACGGAAGCGCCGTCGCTCCCACGCTCACCCGGCAGGTACCCATCGCGAAGGAGCCGCTCGGTCCGCAGCCCGCGCTCCACAACGCCCGCGGCATCGCCGACCCACTGGCGGTACGCCGACGCGGCGGTCCGGGCCTGCTCAATATCACCCGCGGCGATCGCCGCGGACACCGCGCGGATCGCGGCCTCGCGCCGGACCGAAGCCGCGCTCTGGAGTGCGCCCGAATCGAGGGTCGATTCTTCGGGGATCGCCGGGGGGCGCTCGGAAAGTTCGACATCGGCCTGCTTCACGACCGCTTCGAGCGCATTGGTGGCATTCTGCGCCGACTGCATGCCCGCGGTCGGGTCGATCTGCCGCAGCCGCCCCTCGAAGGCCCGCTACAACTCG
>JBDZUZ010000264.1:0-2686 GCA_040255445.1 Planctomycetaceae bacterium
TTCTTGCCCCGTCGGCTCTCACTCAGAATGGCTCAGATTTTCCGGGGCAGGTCAGGAAGACCGCCTGGACCTTCACACCCAGCGAAGGGAGTAACCTGAAGACCTCGCGCCGCACCTCTGGAAGATCGTCTTTCGCGTGGAAGGAAACCGCGGTCTTGCCGCCCGTCGGTGACATCGAGGGCACGCCTTTGAAGTACGGGTCGGTGAGCAGCGATTGCCGCAGTTCGTCCAGAACTCGGCGAGCAGTGACCGGATCGGGTACGTCGGCTACGCCCACCATGAAGGTGTGGGATACGCCGGGGCTGCCGACAATGACTACACCCCGTGCATTGAAGAGCGTCGGATCGCCAGCTTCGTCGACAAAGTAGTACTTCGTGCCGTCGGGTGTCTTCATCGGTTCTCAGCGGCTTTGCATTGAAGCCGCAGCAGTGTACCGTCGGGCGGAGGATTGATAAAAGGAGGTTCTACCTGGCAAGAACGCTGGTTACCTCGCCATCGCCACCCACTCCGCCAGCGCCTTGTCCATGTCCTTGACCGTCAGCCCGTAGCACGCCTCGATCGCTTTCGCCTCGTTCTGCCGCTGCGACAGCGCGCCCATGAAGAGCGCGAGCCGTTCATCGCTCGCGGCGAAGGGGCCGAAGCGCAGGAAATCGACCGCGACGTGCGCCAGCGCGTAGAGCTGGTTCTCGCGGTCGCCCGAGCTCGCCGGGCCGCGCCAGTTGAGAAGCTCGCTGAACGCGCCCTTGCGGATCGCATCGTCGAGCCCGGCCCGCGCGATCAGGTTCGCCGACCAGACGCTCTTCTCGGTCGACACGGCCAGGCTCTCGGCGAGCCCCTCGCTCAACCAGCGCGGCTGGTTCTCGAAGGTCGCCTGGTGCATGACGTGCACATACTCGTGCGCCATCGTGCTCACCATCATCGCGGCGGGCCCGTCGAGCAGCACCACCTCGTTGCCCTTCGAGACGCCCGGGCGGAAGCTGTTGCCGGCGAACGCCGCGAAGCGTTGCCGGTCGGCGATGATCAGCCGGATCGGCGCCAGCTCGAGCGGGCCGAGCACGCGCTGGGCGCTGGTCAGCGGCCGGTCGGTTGCCTGCTGCATGAGGACCGCCATCGCCGCGGCGGCCTCCTGCGCCTGCTTGGGCCCCGAGCCGAACTCGAAGCTGAGCTCGAAGCGGGGGAGCTGGAAGTAGGTCTTGCCACGATTGACAGTGGTGGGGGTCGGCCCATCCGGAGCCGTCACCGGCCCCTTCTCGATCACCTGGGGCCCGTTCTCGCGCCACCAGCGACGGGCCTCTGCCGCGGAGCGCGGCCGGCCCCCGGTGAGCGTGGTGAACGCGCCGTGTACGCGCATCTGCAGAATGTCCTGCCGGTCGCCGGACCAGGTCGCCTTGAGCGCGGGGGCCTCGCGCATCTTCGGGATCAGCGTCTCGGCGAGCTTGGCATCGCCCAGGAGCGCTATCCCCGTCGCCGCGGCGGCCTGGACCATCGGGTCCTGGTCGTTGAGCAGCGCGGCGAGGGGCGCTTTGCCCTCCTCGAGCTTGCGGAGGCCGATCGCGTAGGTAAGCCAGCGGCGTTCGGTCTGCTGGCGGGTGCGGTCGCACCGCTCGATCGCGCGGACGAGGGTCGCGACATCGGCGTGGTTAAGGAGCACCCGCAGCCCGATCGGCCGCAGTGTGGTGTCGGCATCGGTTGCGAGGCGGATCGCCGCGGCGCCGGTCCAGACCGGATCGATGGCGTACGCCCGATCGAGCGCGGCGAGCATCGAGCCCTGGTCGCCCGCCTTCCAGGCGGTTTCGAGCCGGGCGCGGAGGGCATCCATCTCGCCGGGGTCCGCGGCGGCGGGCGGGGGCGAGTTGCTGGAGGAGTCGGGCTGGGCGAGGGCGATGATGCCGCCGACGGCGGTGAGGAGCGTGGCGGCGGCGATGATGCGAGTTGGGGTCATTGGAGGGGGAAGTGCTGAGGACTGAGGACTGAGGACTGAGGACTGAGGACTGAGGACTGAGGACTGAGTGTTGATACGCACTGGGGGCGACGGTGTGCCGCGGCGGCGGGGAAGTTGTAGGGAGTGTGGTGGCGGGAGTGGTCCAAAAATGACAACGGCCGGTGCTTGCGCACCGGCCGTTGGCGTGTACAGAAACAGTTGGGACCGCTTCTCCGACCATCGCTGATCGGATATCCGTCATTGGCTTGTGGCCGCTGATGGACGAGGGTGTGTTGACGAACCAGCCGCACATCGCTGTACGGGGATCGTGGGTTGTCCTCTCGTGAGAGAGGCACGATCTTTCGCTGGTCTAAGGAGATCCCTTAGAAAGGAGGTGATCCAGCCGCAGGTTCTCCTACGGCTACCTTGTTACGACTTCGTCCCAGTCACCGATCTCGCCGTGGGCACTGCTGAACTGCAGCGACTTCGGGCGCTCCCGGCTCCCATGACGTGACGGGCGGTGTGTACAAGGCTCAGGAACACATTCACCGGAGCGTAGCTGATCTCCGATTACTAGCGATTCCAACTTCATGCAGGCGAGTTGCAGCCTGCAATCCGAACTGGGGCGCGCTTTTTGCGATTTGCTCCATCTCGCGATCTTGCATCGCTTTGTACGCGCCATTGTAGCACGTTTGCAACCCTGGATGTAAGGGCCATGAGGACTTGACGTCATCCCCACCTTCCTCCGGTTTGACACCGGCAGTC
>JBDZUZ010000265.1:0-2675 GCA_040255445.1 Planctomycetaceae bacterium
GCGGCCCTTTTCGTTGGTGCGGTGTTGTTGGAGGCCTGCCGCGGGTCGAGGTTCCGATCAGCCTCGCCGCTCGTCGGACTCGCGCTGCGCGGCGGCCCTGTGTTGCGCGGCGTCTGTATCTCGCCGCGCAGCGGCTTCATCCAATATCCGCTGGATCTGCGAGGGATGCAGCACCGGCAGGTCCGTGATGCCCGTGGCCAGCATCACGCGGACATAGTTCGCGCACATGCCGCAGCCCGTGCCGCAGCCTGTCTTCTTCTGGAGCTCGGCGAAGTCCGCGCCGTCATCCGCGAGCCTCTTGAGCTCGGTGAACGGGACATCGTGGCAGATGCAACGGTTGACGGCCATCAGCGCCACTCCGCGGCGTCGGGCACGTACATCGCTCCCGGCAGCCCGCCCGGGCCCACGCCGCCGACCGAGCCTATGCGCACCCGGCCGCCGCTTTCGACCATCCACTCGGCGCGGCCCGCGAACGCCCGCGCAGCGCCATCGGCGAGCACCGCCTGCGTAGCGCCCGCATGACGGAAGGCGGTGGTGGGGGAGCTGTTGACCGTCCAGCGGCCGTTGCCCGCGTACAGCGCCGCTGGATCGAGCAGCGCGTTGTTGCTGGGGGGCGATCCGGGCAGCAGCGTGTCGGCGAAGACAAGAAGGTCCGACGGCCGCGGGATCTCGAAGATCCTGCGCCACGGCCGGAACCCGATGGTTGCTCCCCACCCCGGCGTCATCGCCGGCGAGAGGTAGTAGCCGTTGTAGCCGAAGGTGCTGGTGGGCTTGCGCGCCGGGCCCTGCGCGCGGTACGAGCCCCACGGCTGGGCAGCGCACTCGTAGACCGATTTCTCACCAAGGCCACTGTCGAGGAACGGGGCGATGAAGCCGCGGCCGTGGTCGACGCCGGTTGTTGGTGTGCCGTGCGTGCCCCACCAGAAGATCTGCTCGGTCGGGGCTTCGGGAGCCCGCCAGTACGCCAGCGGCATGGCGCGGTCCTTGTAGGTCGCCGCGTACATCGTCCACCCCAGCCCGAGTTGCCGCTGCGACGAGAGGCATGATGTCGCGCGGGCGGTGTCGCGGGCGCTCCCCAGCGCGGGCAGCAGCAAGCCGATCAGCATCGCGATGATCGCGATGACGACGAGCAACTCTATGAGCGTGAACGCCCTCGTCGGATACGGCGGCATGGAGACAGGCCGCATCATCGCCGGCCCTCCATCAGATCCGCGACCTCGCCAGCCCGAGCTGCGTTGATCACGCTCTCGCGTCCGGCCTGCGTGCGGCCCAGGCCCTGTTCGATCGCGATCAGGTCCTCGATCGTGAGCACGCCGTCGCCATCGACATCGGCCGTTGCTGGGCCGGCGCGCCCGACCAGCGATCCGTCCTGCAGCACCGCAACGCCCGCTGCAACCGCAGGAGCCGCCCCGCTCCCGTTCACTTGATCGACGATGAAACCGGGCTGTCCGGGAATTCGCGAGGGATCGATCACGAAGGCGTCCATGATCCGCGGGTTGAGCGGATCAGATGTAGCGCCGGCAAGCACGCGAAGTCCATCCGGCCCGGCGCATGCAATCGGCTGTGTGTTCCAGCCGCCGATCTCGAGATACTCGCCCGTCTCGATCGCGCTGTTGCCGTTGAGATCGGTCCACGTGGACAGCGTTGAGTCCCAGAGGAGCTCCGCCGCGGAGCCGTGGTCCCGCAGGAGCCGCAGCCCCAGCGCGCTGCCGTACCCGTGCACACCACCGGCGATGAGCACCGTGCCATCCGCGAGCGGGAGCGGGATCGACCGCGTGCGGTTGCCGGGGAGCGACCACACGAGAGATCCATCCGCCGCGTCCAGCTTGATGACATTGCCGGAATTCAGCCCGCCGTAGAAGGCGTACGAGGCGGCGAACACGCACAGCCGGCCGCTCGGATCGGCCGCGATGCTCACGCCGCCGAAGAAGCCTTCGTTGATCGTGTTGTCCGCACTCCACGCGGGCGCTGGGGGCGATGTCGCCGCGGCGGGGAAGGCGAGGATCTGGCCGGGCGCGAAGCCGAAGTCGCCGGCGGTCGCGAGGTACACCAGGCCGAAACCGCCCTCGGCAACCGGGAGGTACGCGGCCGTCGCTCCCGAGGCCGCGCCGATCGGCACTGACCAGACGATCTGCCCCGGTTGGAACGGGTTCGCGGTCGCTTCGAAAGGGTCGGCGTTGATGCAGTAGAGCTTGGCGCTCTGCCCGAAGCCGTCGTAATCGCTGATGAAGATGCGGGCCGGCAGGCCCGGCTCATCGACGATCAGCGGCGAAGCATTCACGACGGTCCGGTCCAGTTGCGTCGACCAGAGCGGATCACCCGTCGCCAGGTCATACGCGCCCAGGCGCCGGCCGCTCGCGTAGACCGCGGACCGTCGCATCAGATCGATCGCCGCGCCCGAGAACGATTCCAGCCCGGGCGGGTCGACCGGTGTCCGCCACAGCGGCTCGCCGGTCTGGAGATCGAACGCGGCGAGGACGGATTGCGCCGGCCCGCCCGGTGGCAGTTCGGTGGCAGGCGTGATGATCGTGTTGAGCGCGACCACGGGGGGTGTGCGGTCGTCGAACAGCGCCGGCGCTGCGGTCGTCGAGTGCGTCCGCCAGAGGAAATCGAGCGACGGCTCGGCCGATGTTGCGACCGCCCGCCGCGCGGGTGTGCCCGCCGCGTGCGTCCAT
>JBDZUZ010000266.1:0-2666 GCA_040255445.1 Planctomycetaceae bacterium
AGGGGTTGTAGAGGGTCGTGCGGAGTTCATCGGTGAGTATCTGCGGGTAGTGCGGCTTCTGGGTCTCCCAGATGCGCTCGAACTCTTCGATGTACATGGCGCGTTGGGTGTGGAGGTTGCGGACGGTGTCGCGGAGCATGCCGGCGGCGCGTTCCTTGTCGGTCGGCTCCACGATGCGTTCGCGGCAATCGAAGTTCTCGAGGCGGTCGGCGAGGAATTGGCCGAGGGTCTGGCCTTCGGGGATCCGGGCGGCGAGATGGGAAATCTCGGCGAGTATGCCCTTGTCCTGTTTGGCAGCGCCCTTGCGGCTGGAGCGGAAGCCGCGGCGCTTGGCGAGGTGGAGGAAGACGCGGCCGAGTTCGTGGGGCGTGATGGGCTCGGCCGCGGCTTTGGCGCGGAGCGGGTAGGGGTTGGCCGCGAGGAGCGTCTCGAGGGCGGACTGTTCGGTGGGGAGGAGCCCCACTTCCCTAAAGAGGCGGATCAGGGCATCGCGGCGGGCGCGGCGGCGGCGGATCTGGCGGCGCATTGACCGGGCGGTGCGGCGGGCCTGGTTCTTGCTCATCTCGCCGCCGGTCTGCGTGCGCTCGACGCCCTCGGGAAAGATGCGTGATCCCGCGGCGAGGATGCGGCCCGTGCTGGCCTTGTCGTCGACTTCAAGCAGGCACCAGCCGACTGAGGTCGGGCCGATATCTAGACCGATACGGATTTCCCCCATGACGACCTCCACAGACGCACTTGACAGCCCGGGCAGAGCCGGTACAGTGGCCGCAGTGTAATCGACCGCGGTCCGTGAGTCTTTGCGCAACAAGACGAAGGATTCGCAGGCAACGCTCCTTCGGGAGCGACCGACCGTCATGCTGAAAGGCAGGGCGGTCATTTTTGTTAGAGGTAGAACTTCGGCGGCTTCCAGTCGATTTTTTGTTGAGCGGTATCGAAGAAGACGTCCATGAGGGCCAGCAGTGCGATCGTGTAGACGATGCACCGCCGCTGCTGGTCGGGCTTCCTGAGTTCCTCGATCGGCTTGGACCCATGGAAGATTCGGCAGCGGACCTTGTAGACCAGTTCGAGTAGTTGCAGGTAGTCGTCCTCTAAGCTCTGGCTCGAGGCCGCGGCACCTTCGTCGAACGCGGCGCGCCATGCGCAACTGGCTCCCTCGACGTGTTGTTGGGTGACCTGCGAGCGTGCTGGCGAGGTTGTCGGCTGCAGCCCGGCGAGCGCGCCGGCCGGATCCATGGATTCCAGCTTGACCGTTGCGACGAATTTCGACCAGCGGGTGCGCATCGCCCTGGAGACGGCGACGGCGAATCCCTCCCCTTTGGCGGAACGGGTTGCATCGTGCAAGGATCGGATTTGATCGAACTCAGGCGGGTTTCGCGCGGATTTACCGCAGCACTCGCAGTTCCGTGGGTGAAACCTCAGATCCGAAAGAGTCGCCATCCAATTCGCCGCACTGTACAGGCTGTTGAACGCGAAGAATGCGTACGCGAAGTAGGTCGGCGCAAAGGGAGCACTGCTTCCTTGGAGGTTTGGATCCGTGCCGGCCCAATGGTGCAACGAGTCGGCGACTCGGTAGATGCGGTATGACTCATCCAACAGGCCGTTAATCGTGGCGACATCGTCTGGCATGGGGGCCTCCCGAGGACAACATAGCCCACGACGGTCCTCGCCGTACGCGGACCATGCCTGAAGGCATGGCCTACAAGCGAGCAAGCCCGCTGAAGCGGGCTTATTGCAGGCGGCGTGGAAGGTGTCGCCCTCTTCGAGGGCTTTGGGGTTGTTGGGCTTCGTGACCCAGGGCTTGGCCTTACGGCCTGCGCCCTGGGCTGTGCGCTTTCGCCCCTTCGGGGCTTTCGGAGCGTGTGGTCGCAGCCCCAACGTTTGACCCGCTATGAGAAGATTGATCCGAAGCGGTCTCGCCGGAGCTGATCGGGTTGTCGCCGGGGCCGGGGGCGGGGAAGCGGTTTTGGGTTGCTGCGCGGAGGGTGGCGCGGAGGCCAAGGCGCATGGTGTCGATCTCGCGCTCCAGGCGGCGGAGGGCGGCATCGGGGCCGTCTTTCATCAGTTCGGCGTGGGGGATGGGTTCGCCGTAGCGGATGTAGACGCGTTTGCCGAGGAGTTTGAGTTTGCCGCCGGGGGGGAAGGCGTCCCACGCCCCCTCGATCGCGGCGGGGACGACGGGGCACTTTGCTTTCTTGACGAGGAGGGAGACGCCGCGTTTGAAGGGGTGCATGGCGCCGTCGTGCGAGCGGCTTCCCTCGGGGAAGATCATCACGCCCTTGCCTTCGCCCAGGAGGCGGATGACCTCGCGGATCGCCGCGGCGTCGCCGGTGTCTTCGCGCAAGGGGAGTGCGTTGAGGGAGCTGATGAGCCAGGCGAAGGGTTTGAACTTGAAGAGGCCGGCGCGGGCGATGAAGTGGACCTGGCGCTTCTTGATGAAGGCGCCGATCATGGGCGGGTCGAGGTAGGACTGGTGGTTGGCGGCGATGAGGAACGCGCCTTCGTCGGGGACGTGGTCGGCGTTCCAGGTGCGGGTGCGGTAGACGACGCGGCAGAAGGTGCGGACGCAGATGCAGGAGAACTCATAGAGGAAGCGGTGGAAGAGGGTGTTGTTGGGGCTGGGTGTGTTGGGCATGGTCTGCCTTTCGGCTGGAAGTGCAGCGCGGGCT
>JBDZUZ010000101.1:0-13706 GCA_040255445.1 Planctomycetaceae bacterium
GCGATCGCCGAGCGCTTCGGCGGCAAACTGACGGAAGCGCAGCCGCTTTCCGGAGGCTGTGTCGCGCGTGTGCTGCGACTGACCGTGACCGCGGCCGGGCGACGGCGAACACTGGTCGCCAAGCTCGGTGACCCCCACGACACCATGCTCGCGGCCGAAGGCCGCATGCTCACGGACCTCGCGGCGGCAGGCCTGCCGGTGCCCCCGGTTGAACTCGCGGAGCCGGGCCTGCTGGTTCTGCGCTATGTCGAGCACGACGGCGTCAGCGGCGACTCGGCCGAGCGGCACGCAGCGGAACTGCTCGCCGCGCTGCACGCCAGGACCGCCGACCGGTATGGCTACCCCTACACCACTCCGCTGGGCGGGATCGCGCAGCCCAACGACTGGCATTCCTCGTGGCCCGAGTTCTACGGGCGCATGCGACTGCTCCCTATGGCGGAAGGCGCCGCCGCGGCGGGACGACTCGACAGGGATCTGGTCGATCGGGTCCGCCGCCTGGCCGACAGGCTCCCGGACGTCCTTCGCGACAATGGACCGCCATCGCTGATCCATGGGGATGTCTGGGGTGGGAACGTGCTCTGCCACGCCGGGCGAGTGGCCGCCTTCATCGACCCCGCGGTGAGCTACGCCGATGCCGAGCTCGAACTGGCCTTCATCACCCTCTTTGGCACCTTCGGGCGGGCGTTCTTCGATCGCTACGCGGAACTGCGGGGGATCAGACCGGGCTTCTTCGAGTGGCGGCGTGACCTGTACAACATCTACCCGCTGCTGGTGCACGCCCGGCTCTTTGGGGGCGGCTATGTGGGGGATGTGGAACGGACGCTGATCCGCGTCGAGGCCGCGATCGCGCGGGCCTGAAGACGGCCGCGGGCGGGGCCCACGGCGGTGTCTCGTGATCGATTGCGCGAGGCCCGGCTGGGGCGGGGCGGGGGCCGGAAAAGCCCGCCGCGAGAGAGGAGAAGGGTGGCCAACGGGACTTGAACCCGCGACCCCCGGGATCACAACCCGGTGCTCTAACCAACTGAGCTATGGCCACCAACTAAACGGGCCTCAAGGATAGGCAGCCCGCGGGGAAAAGTGCGCGGCGCGGGGCCGGGGTCGTGGTACGCTGGGGGGTTCCGGGCCGGCCGGAGCCGTTGGCGGCCGCGACCCGAGGTTGCCGATGAATCGGGACCGGCGGTCCGGCCGTCGGGCGCGGCGAACGGACGGGCATCCGCCGGCCGTCCGCTCGCGCGTTCCAACCCGGTGTGGAGCAACGGTCGGGGAGCTTCTAGGCTTCCCACCCACCAGAGATTGACCCGCCGCGATCCAACCGCGGCACTTCCGTTCTCCCCAGTCAGCGGCGATCCCGCCGGGGAGTCACAGAGAACAGACCCATGGCACAAGCGACGCTCGAGACCCTCGACCTTTCCCAGAACCGCGTGCTCAAGAACGCCCCGTCGTCGGAGCTCGTCGAGCGAGCGATCGCCAACGGCGAAGGCAAGCTCGCGGCGAACGGCGCGCTGGTCTGTCTCACCGGCGACCGCACCGGCCGGTCACCGAAGGACAAGCATCTCGAAGATGTCGCAGCGGTGCACGACAAGATCTGGTGGGGCAAGGTCAACACGCCGCTGACGCCCGAGCAATTCGACGGGGCTCTGGAGATCGCGACCCGCCACCTCAACAGCCGGCCCAAGCTCTACATGTTCGAGGGGTACGCGGGTGCCGATGCGACGCACCGCCTGGGCGTGCAGGTCGTGACCGAGCAGGCGTGGCACGCGCTTTTCGCGCAGACGCTGTTCATCGTGCAAGGCACGCAGGCCGCGGGCGTGAAGCCGGGCGAGAAGACCCCCGAATTCAAGAAGGACTGGACGATCCTCAACGCGGGCAAGTACCGCCTGACGGCCGAGGACCAGGCGCGTCTGGGCGTGAAGAGCCCTGTCCTGATCGCGCAGAGCCTGACCCGCAAGACGGTCGTGATCATCGGTACCGAGTACGCCGGTGAGATGAAGAAGAGCATCTTCTACGCGATGAATTACGACATGCCCGAGCAGGGCGTGTTCCCGATGCACTGCTCGTGCAACGTCGATAAGAAGACCGGCGAGAACCCCGCGCTGTTCTTCGGCCTGTCGGGCACGGGCAAGACGACGCTCTCGGCCGATCCGAACCGCGCGCTGATCGGGGACGACGAGCACGGCTGGAGCAACACGGGCGTCTTCAATTTCGAGGGCGGCTGCTACGCCAAGTGCATCAAGCTCTCCAAGGAGGGCGAGCCGCAGATCTGGAACGCGATCCGCTTCGGATCGGTGCTCGAGAACGTCGTGATGGACGATGCGACCCGCACGCCCGACTACGACTCCGCGAAACTCACCGAGAACACCCGCGTCACCTACCCTGTCGAGTTCATCCAAGACGCCGTGATCCCCAGCGTCTGCGGGCACCCCAAGAACGTCATCTTCCTGACCGCCGACGCCTACGGCGTGATGCCGCCCGTCTCGAAGCTCACGCCCGAGCAGGCGATGTACTACTTCATCAACGGATACACCAGCAAGCTGGCTGGAACCGAGGCGGGTGTGACCGAGCCGCAGCCGAACTTCTCGCCGTGCTTCGGCGGTGTGTTCCTGCCGCGTCCCCCGGCCGTGTATGCCAAGATGCTGGCCGAGAAGATCAAGTCGCACGGCGCCAACGTCTGGCTCCTCAATACCGGCTGGACCGGCGGCGCGTACGGCACCGGCCAGCGCTTCAAACTCTCCTACACACGCGCCTTCGTCACCGCCATTCTCAGCGGCTCGCTCGCCAACGCGAAGTTCGCGCCCGACGACATCTTCGGGCTCAACCTGCCCGATGCCGTGCCCGGCGTCCCCAGCGAGGTGCTCCACCCGCGGAACACGTGGGCGGACAAGGCCGCGTACGACACCCAGGCAAGGAAGCTGGCCAAGCTCTTCCGCGACAACGATGCGGGCTTCGAGATGCCCGATGCGGTGCGGAAGGCCGGCCCCCGGGCCTGAGCCGCGGCGGACCGGGCGGAGCGATCGCCCCGGCGTCCCCACGCCACCGGGGCAACAATGGACCAGTGCGCTCGTAGCTCAGCTGGATAGAGCGGCGGTTTCCTAAACCGCAGGTCGAAGGTTCGAGTCCTTCCGGGCGCGTTCGGGGTCGCTCAGGCGATCCCCTTTGCCGTGGTGCGCCCTCGTTCGGGGTCGAAGGGGAGCCGGGGGTAGGAGGGGGGCCGCCGCGTGCACACCGGCAAGGTCGAGTATCGCAGACTGACCGGCGACGACGTCGCAGCGTACATCACGCTGCGGGCCGAGATGCTGCTCGATGCGCCGTGGGCCTTTCTCGCAAGCCCGGGGCAGGATCGCGGGAGCGATCCCCAGGGCATGCAAGCGTCGCTCGCGCGTTCGGACTTCGCTGTGGTCGGTGCGTTCGACGGTGATCACCTGGTCGGCGCAGCGGGCGTCGTCCGCGAGAGCGCGATCAAGCGGCGGCACATCGCGACGATCTGGGGCGTGTATGTCACGCCCGCAGCCCGCGGAATGAGCATCGGCCGCGGCGTGGTCGCGGGCGCGATCGCCGTTGCGCGGGCCTGGGATGGGATTCATGGGCTGCGTCTCTCGGTCAGCGAGCGATCGGTCGAGGCGCGGAGGGTGTACGAGTCGCTCGGCTTCATCGCGTGGGGGACCGAGCCGGATGCCGTGCGCATCGACGGGGAGCCGCACGCCGAGATCCACATGGCGTTGTCGCTCTAGCTCACGATCTTGAGCAGGAGCGGGATGCGGTCCTCGCCGGGGCCAAAATACGCGTGAACCAGATCGCCCTCGGAATAGCCGCGTCGGGCGAAGAGCCGGCGTGAGGCGGTGTTGCCGGGCGCCACGGTCGCCATGAGCTCGCGGATGCCGCGGCGGCGTGCCTCCCGTTCGACCGCCGCGAGCAGAGCATCAGCGATGCCGCGGCCGCGGCGCCTGGGATCGACGGCAACAGAAAGGATCCACACGCGGGCGGGGGCATCGCTCGCGACCGCGGCGTAGACGGCGCCAGCCACCTCCTCGGCGACCTCCCCCACCGCCGCCCCGCTCTCCCCCACGAGCGCGATGCGGCACAACGCGCCGCCCAGATCGATCCACTGACGCAGGCACCACGCCGGCGCAGCGTCAGCGCCGAACGCGGAGGCTTCGAGCCGCGTCAGCGCTGCGAGATCCGACGGCGCTGCGGGGCGGATGGTGGGCGGCGGTTGCCGGGCTGGTTCGGGCATCGGCGCGATGGTACCTATCCGACCGCCGTCACCGCGCGGTCACCGGCGGCTGAGAACACCCCTGAGAACACACGACCATGGATGGATCCTCGGGGCACAATCCGGGGAACCGGGCGGCGACACATCCGGGTGGTCGCGGCGTTGTGCCGCGACGCCCCGCGAAATCGCTCTCGTGTGGATCGAAGACGGAGAGACAGCATGCATCGATTCGGAACAGCCGGTCTGGCCCTGACCCTCGCGACGCTGGCACCGCCCGCGGTTGCGGAGACCACCACCTTCTACTTCACCGAACCCGGCACGACCTATACCGGGTTCATCTTCCCGGGCGATCCGCGGATCGGCGGAACGGTGACGCAGACACGGATCTACCTGTACCTGGACGTTCTTCCCGGGGCGGATGCGGCGTTCTTCGACACGGACCTGACGCTGCCGATCGTCCCCGCCGCGGGCGGCACGCCGATCGTCACATACAACGGATTCGATCTCGGCTGGTCGGGCTCGGGCCTCTTCACGCTCGAAGAAGTCACCGACCGCCACAACGGCACGTTCATCCAGACACTGTTCGGCGCTGCGTCCTTCCCGATCGATGCGGTGCTGCTGGACGGCTCGCGCATCGAGATCGACTACACACCAGTGCCGGCCCCCGCCGGGGCGGCTGTGGTTCTGCTGGGCGTCCACTGGGTCGGCCGCCGGCGGAGGTGATTCCGCCCCACGGGTTTTGTTCGGTGTTCGGCGTGGGACTCGCCTTTGACTGCCGGGGGATCTAGAGTTGGAGGATTTGCGGGATCGCACCTGTCGATGGACAGGGCTTTCCGAGATTGTCCGACGCTTGATCTCGCCCGAGTTTCACAGCACCGGTCTCAAACACATTTTTCTCGGGCAAGGATCGCGTTTCGATGACCAAGATCTATGTCGGTAACCTCCCGTTCAGCACGACGGAGGCGGAGCTCCGCTCCATGTTCGAAGAGCACGGCGAAGTCGCCAGCGCTTCGCTCGCGATGGACCGCGAGACGGGCCGCCCCCGCGGCTTCGGCTTTGTTGAGATGAATGACGAGGGCCAGGCCAAGGCCGCGATGGCCGCGCTGAACGGCGCGAACATCGGTGGTCGTGACCTCACCGTCAACGAGGCTCGCCCGCGCGAGGATCGTGGCGGCGGTCGCGGCGGCTTCGGCGGCGGCGGCGGTGGCCGCGGCGGCTTCGGTGGCGGCGGCGGCGGCCGTGGTGGCTTCGGCGGCGGTGGCCGCGGTGGCGACCGTGGTGACCGCGGCGGCTACGGCGGCGGCGGCGGTGGTGGCCGCGGCGGGTGGTAATCCACCCGGCGCAGCTCATCGGGCGTCGTCATGACGCCTGATCGCTGATCGGTTCAAGAACACAACCCCGCGGCCCAGTGCCGCGGGGTTGTTGTTTTTGCGTCGTTCCTGCGTCAGCGGTTGGGCGCTCGGGAGCTGTTGCGTGGCCTCGACCCCGCGTGCGAAGCGGTGTTACCGCGCAGCGGCGACCGCCGCGATCATCGCGCGGGCCCTGTCCTCGATGCGCTCCCACGCGCCCGCGGCCATGTCCTCGGCCGCAAACAGAGAGGACACGAACCCCACCGCGAAGCTGCCGGCCTTGAGGTACGCAGCGACATTCTCGAGCGTCACCCCGCTGGTGGGGACGATGCGCAGGAACGGGAGCGGGCCGAGTGTCTGGGTGACCCAGGTCGGTCCGGTCGGCGCGGGGAAGAGCTTCTGGAGCGGCGCACCGGCGCGATGGGCCCGCAACATCTCGGTGGGTGTTGAGCAGCCCGGCATCATCGCGACACCCATGCGGGCGGCTTCCGCGATCACGGGCTCATCAACGACGGGGGAGACCAGGAAGCGGGCGCCCGCCTCCGCCGCGGCCGCGGCCTCGCGGGCGGTCAGCACGGTGCCGGCGCCGATGGTCAGCCCGGGCCGGGCGGCGAACTCGCGGATGAGTTCGAGAGCGCCGGGCGTCGTGAGCGTGAACTCACAAATGGTGAAACCGCCGCGGACCGCCGCATCCATGGCGCGGCGGGCCTTGTCGGCCGAATCGGTACGGATGATGGCCGAGGCGCCCCGCGCGTGGAAGAGTTCGCAGAAGGCCGCGGGCGAAAGTTCGGCGGGGGCGGTTGTCATGCTTCGAGTGTATTGGTCCCGCGGGCGGTTGGTGCTACGCTCCGGGTCTGCCGCGGCGGAAGACGCCGCCGAAGGAGCCGGTCATGAGCGACGATCAAGTGGTGTTGAGCGAGAGCCTGCAGGAACTCATCCGTCTGGCGTTCGAACACGCCTTCGATGAGCTCGACGAGAGCGAGGGCGAAGGGCTCATCCCGTTCGTGGTCGTCGACCAGAAGGGCGAGCGGTTCATGCAGCGGTTCCTCGATGAGGAGTCCGAGGACGAATCCGGCGAGCTCGTGATCGAGACCAGCCGCGCGGCGATCAAGGACATCACGCCGGCGCCCGAACGGGTGGTGCTGGTGTTCGACGGCGTTGTCGAGATCGACGACGACGGCGAGCGCGATGCGGTGATCGTCGAGGCCTTCGAGGCCGGCGAGAAGGCCGCGTACCGCATGTTCCTGACCTATCAGCCGGCGACGGAGGATGAGGAACTCGAGGTCGACGACACCGATATCGAGATCCTCGAAGAGATGGACCCGATGTTCTGAGACGACGCCGCTCGATCGACGGGCGGTTGCGTCAGACCTGCTGCTGGTACAGGCCGCAGATCGCGCCGGCGGGGTCTTTGATCACACAGAACCGGCCGTGGCCCATGCTCCGGGGCTGAACCAGGACGCTACCGCCGTTGTCGGCGCAGCGTCTGACGGCATCGTCGACACTCTCGACCAGGATGTAGATCAGCCAGACCGGCGGAAGGTCGGCGTTGGTGCCGCGGGCGTGGCAGATCCCCGCGGCCGGCGTCTGCCCCGCGGCGGGGATCATGCAGAAGTCCTCGTAGCCGCCCATGTCGATGCCCTGCACCTTCCAGCCGACGACCGCGGCGTAGAAGTCGCGGATGCCCGCGGCGTCGGCGACGGTGAGATCGGTCCAGGCGATCGACCCGGGTTGCGGGCTGGGTACTGGTGAGCCATCGGTCATGGGTGGACTCCTCGCTCGCGGTCTGATCCCCATGCTAACGCAAGGCCGGTGCTGCCGGGAAGGCGCATCCGCAGAAGCGCGGCTACCGTCGTCGGTGACCGAGACCTTCGACATTCTCGCGGCGTGCGCCTTCGGGCTCGAGGCGGTGGTGGTGCGCGAACTGGCCGACCTGGGGTACGACGCGAAGGCGATCGCGACCGGCCGCGTGCACTTCCGCGGCGATGCGCTCGGGGTTGCACGCGCGAACCTCTGGCTGCGGTCGGCGGACCGGGTGCTGATCCGGGTCGCGGCGTGGCCCGCGAAGGACTTCGATGCCCTCTTCGACGGCACGCGGTCGCTGCCCTGGGAGCGATGGATCGGCGTGCGCGATGCCTTCCCGGTGAACGGGCGGAGCGTCAAGAGCCAGTTGTCGTCGGTGCCGGCGGTGCAGCGGACCGTCAAGAAGGCAATCGTGGAACGGCTGATGTCGGCGCACGGAACGAACGTGCTCGATGAGACGGGGGCCGAGGTCTCCGTCGAGATCGCTCTCCTGAATGATGAAGCGACGCTGACGATCGATACCAGCGGGGTCGGGCTGCACAAGCGCGGCTACCGCAACATGGTGGGCGAGGCCGCGCTCAAGGAGACGCTCGCGGCCGGGCTCGTGCTGCTGAGCGCGTGGCGGCCGTTCCGCCCGCTGATCGACCCCTTCTGCGGGACCGGAACGATCGCGATCGAGGCGGCGATGATCGGGCACGGCATCGCGCCGGGCCTCGGACGGCCCTTCGCGGCGGAGCGGTGGCGGTCGTTCCCGGTGGAGGCGTGGCGGGCTGCCCGCGATGAAGGCAGGTCGCGCGATCGGCGCGAACTGGCCTACACGATCCACGCGAGCGATATCGATGAGGATGCGCTGCGGCTGGCGCGACTGCACGCCGCGGCCGCGGGCGTCGACCGATCGATCCACTTCAGCAAGCGGGCGTTCGAAGACCTGTCGAGCAAGGCCGAGTACGGCTGCATCATCACCAACCCGCCCTACGGCGTGCGGATGGGCGATGCGGACGAGATCGAGCGGCTGTACCGCTCGATGCCGATGGTGCTGCGGAAGCTGCCGACCTGGTCCTTCCACATCCTCACCGCGCGAACGGATATGGAGCGGATGTTCGGCCAGCCGGCGACGCGGCGGCGGAAGCTGTACAACGCGCAGGTCGAGTGCACCTACTTCACATTCCTCGGACCCAAGCCGCCGAAGGCGGGCGAGGGACGCGGCGTGTCCGGCGCAGCGCGGGGCGAATCGGCCGAGTCCGGGGCGGAGCTCTCCGAAGGCAGCGCCGCGGAGCCAGGCGATGCAGCCCCGGCGACAGCACAGAAGCGAGCACCCGTCGGTCCCGCGTTCGGCGGGCTCCGCGAGCGCGACACGCGCGAAGCCGAGGAGTTCGCCGCGCGGCTCACCAAGAACCTCCACCACCTGCGGCGGTATCCATCGCGCGGCATCCACTGCTACCGCGTCTACGAGCGCGATTGCCCCGATGTCCCGCTGATCGTCGACCGCTACGGCGACGACTACCACGCCGTGGAGTACGAGCGCGAGCACAGCCGCACCGGCGCGCAGCAGGCCGACTGGGTTGATCTGATGCGATCAACGATTGCGAAGGTCGCGGGTGTCGATGCAGCGCGCGTGTTCATGAAAGAGAAGCACCGCCAGAAGGGGCTCACGCAGCACGAGCGGACCGGTGCCGGGCAATCGGCCATCCGCACGGTCGAGGAGGGCGGGCTGCGATTCGAGATCAATCTCTCGGACTACATCGACACCGGGCTCTTTCTCGACCACCGCCTCACCCGCGGCATGGTCCGCGAGTGGTCCGCCGGCAAGCGTCTGCTGAACCTCTTCTGCTACACGGGGTCCTTCTCGGTCTACGCCGCCGCGGGCGGCGCCGCCTCGACGACGAGCGTCGATCTCTCCAACACCTACCTCGACTGGGCAGCGCGCAACTTCGAGCTCAACGGCATGCGGGCGGTCCCGCTGGGCGACCGCTCCGGAACGAACCAGCTCAACCGCGCCGACTGCATGGAGTTCCTTCGGGAGCACCGCCGCGGCCCCCACTACGACCTGGCCGTCGTCGACCCCCCCACCTTCTCCAACAGCAAGAGCACCGAGGAGGATTGGGAGGTTGCGGAAGGGCACGCCGCCCTGCTGGAGCTTCTGACGCCGCTGATGGCGCCGGGCGGCACGATCGTCTTCTCGACCAACTACCGACGCTTCAAGCTCGATGAGGATGTTGTTGCGCGCCTGGGGATGAAGGCGGTCGAGATCAGCAAACGGACCGTGCCGCCCGAGTACCGCAACACGCGGATCCACCGCTGCTGGCGGATGACCGTCGGCGGCTGATCAGGCCGCGCCCTCGCCCTGCAGCGGCTTGCCGTCCGCACCGATCACTGGCGACTGCCACCCGTCGTACATCCCGTTGTGCTCCGCCGCGGCCTCTTCGAGCGCACTGGTGCGGCCAACCAGATCCTCGAGCTCGACCGTGCCGACATGGGAGAAGTCGAGGCCGAATGGCAGCTCGTCGTCATCGGGATCGTCGCTCTCGCCGTCGATCGCAAAGCCGTGCTCGGTACACCACTCGATGAAGGCGCGGCGGTCGGCGTGTGTCGGGAACACCGCGTAGTGCTCGATCTTCCGCGGCGCTTCGAGTGCATCGCCCGCATCCTTGAGGGCGTACACCACCCCGACATCCAGCATGTACCGCATCTGCCAGGAGTCGGGTGCGAGCTCCTCGGCGAAGACCGACCAGGACTTGTCGTCCTCGATCGCGACCGATGGGTCCGGCGACCAGCGACCGGCAACCGCCTTCGCCGCGGCCTCGCCCAACCCCTTGCTCGATTTGGCGTACAGGAAGAGTTCGCGGGCCCCATCATGCGTCCGCTCGCCCACATGGACGGCATCGAGCCGCCGACGGACCTGGTCCACGATGGCATCGACAGCATCGGACAGCCGCGGATACTCCTCCTCGCTGGGGAACCCGTTGCCATCCTGCTCGGAGAACTCGAGCCGCACGCGGATGCAGACCGTCCGCTTCGGATCCGGCCCCCGCTCCAGCCACGACCAGTCGATGAGATAGCTGGCAGGCTTCCCGTCTATTTCACCGGGAAAGGTGCTCCACTGTTCTGGCGTGGCGGACGATTCGCCCTGTTTGTGCGGCTCTATAGGCATTTGCGGGAGTGTACCCGGGGGCGGTTGAGGCCGCGTTGGCGGGGTCGGGGGGTGTGTCCCGCGGCCGCGCTGCGCGGCCGACGAACGCGACGGCCTCGCTCCCTCGGCGATCCGGCAGCAGTGGTCGAGGCCGCACCGCTCGCGACACCAATGCTTTTGACTGTCTATCAGTCACAACTGACTATTTCTGTGCAGTAAAGGGATGTGAGTCTGGGTCGTCGAGCGATCTTTACAGCAAAACCAGTCAGTTTCCCTTAGCAGAAATACCTAGGAGTGCGTTGACCCGACTCCATGATCGGACCACACTGCACACTCGTCAGTCAAGGGGGCTGACGTCTTCGCGCGGTCGGCGCTGCCGAGCACGCAGGCCGAAGGGGCCGCAGCGGAGGAGGGGAATTCCCCGCGATTCGAGGGAAAAGGAGTATTGGAGATGATGAAGAGCATTACGGCAGCAACGGCGTTATGCGCTGCTACCGGGCTGGCATCGGCCGGCGGGATCGAGATCGCCGGGATCGGCGGCGGGCTGCTGATGCAGTCCAAGGACTTGAGTTCGCTCGCGTTCGATACCGGCGGGGGCCAGCCCGAGTTCAACACCACGGATCTTGCCGAGATTCACGCGGATATTAACGCAGATATCTCGACCGACGGCTGCGTCACCTTCATCCTGGCCGATGTGAACGTCGGCGGAACGACAAAGCTCGCCTTCTTGGCTTTGGTCGATGAGGAGACGGGCGTCAGCGGCGGCGGCGTCGACTCGAGTATCTACATGACTACGACGGGCAACGGCAGCAATCTCGAGTGGATCAACGACAACGGTTCGGATATCACCGGATCGCTCGGCAGCACGTTCGACGGTGATTTCGAGTGGATCTCGGCGGGGCGGGGCGATGCCTTCGCCTGGTCGAATCTCGTCGCCGGTGATGTGCTGAACTTCCGCTTTGAGGAAGTGTTTGGTGCCCTCGCGACCGCCAACGGCCTGAGCAGCCCTGAGTTCCAGTTCCTGAGTTGGGACGGGTCCGACTGGGTCCGCGTCTTTGGAAGCGGCGCTGGCGCTGGCGGCAAATACACCTTCACCAGCAACGATCAGTTCGGCTTCTCGGCGACGGTGATTCCACTGCCGATGCCGGCTCTCCTCGGCATCGCGGGCCTGGGGCTTGCCTACGCAGCGCGTCGGCGCATCGCCCGCTGATCCCATCTTCCGAGATCAATTGGCCATATGAAACCCGAGGATCTCCTCGGGTTTTTTGACATTGTGGACGCGCACGGTCTCCAAATCCAGGGTTTTTACTGGCGCACTACGGGTAGATGACTCCGATTTTCACCGGACCGCCCGCAAATTGTGTTGCTTCAGACCCAGCAGGGAGAGACGCTCGGCGTTGGCTGGTTCATTGAAAGGGGTACCAGCCAGCCCAGAGCCGCGGCCACGCGCGCGTGCGTGCGGTCGCTCCCGCGGGCAAAGAGGGGACTGCACAGGAAAAAGGAGTTTCAACATGCGGTTTGCATGCGCAGCCATGACTGTCTGCGCCGCCGCGAGCTTCGCGGTCGCGGGCGGTATCGAGATCTCCGGGATCGGAGGGGGTCTCACGTTGTTCTCGAAGGACCTGAGCGGCATCGCGTTCACAGGCTCTTCTCCGACCTTCAGCACGTCTGATCTGGAGGCCATCCACGACGACATCAACGCCGACATCATGACTGATGGCTGCGTGACCTTCATCCTCGCGGAGGTCGATGTCGGCGGAACAACAAAGCTCGCGTTCGTGGCGCTGGTCGATGACCAGACGTCGGGAACGTTCACCGCGTTTACGGCGAGCCTCGGGATGACGACGACCGGCAACGGAACCAATCTCGAGTGGATCAACGACTCTGGCGGTGACATCACCGGCTCCCTCGGTAGTACGTTCGACGGCGACTTCAACTGGGATGCCGCCACACACGGTGATGCATTCGCCTGGTCCAACCTCGTAGCGGGCGATGTGCTGAATTTCCGCTTCGAAGAGAACTTCGCGGCCAATGGGGATCTGCCGACGACCGCGGGGTTGACGTATCCGCCGTTCCAGTTCCTCAGCTGGGATGGAACAGACTGGGTGCGTGTGTCCGGGATCGGCGCCGGCGCCGGCGGCAAGTATGACTTTACGAGCGCTGATCAGTTCGGCTTCTCGGCGACGGTCATCCCGTTGCCGATGCCGGCGCTGCTGGGCATCGCGGGCCTGGGCCTCGCCCATGTCGCGCGGCGGCGTTGGGCGCGGAACTGAGTTCCGCGGTCGTGCAGTACACGTGTTCGCAGCCCCCGAAGCCTGTTCGGGGGCTGTTTCATTTCTGTCCTCAAGTTGCGACGAGACCAGAGGGCGTTTCGACGTCTTCGTGTTGTTTCTGCGGAAAGCGTGCGTTTTGTGCTTGATCACGCGGCGCAGAACGGTGATATTCGGACCGGAAGAGAATGTTCCCCTCAGAGACCTGCGCAACGACGCGGAGTTGGAGTGGCAGGAGATCGGAAACCAGAGACAGAGGGAGATCTGGAATGCTCAAAGTGCTAACAGCGGCAGCGGCCGCGGGTGTCTTGGCTGGCGGCGCATCGGCTGGAGTGGTGGAGATCGCCGGGATCGGCGGCGGCCTGACGCTGAACTCAAAGGATCTGAGTGGTTCGGTGTTTACGAGCGGCGCTCCCGCCTTCTCGACCGCAAACCTCAACGCGATCCACAACGACATCAACCTCGACATCATGACCAACGGCTGCGTGACCTTCATCCTCGCGGACGTCGGCACTCCCGGCGGGGGGTCCTCGCTCGCCTTCCTTGCCCTGGTCGATGACGAGACCGGCGGAGCATTCTCCGCGGCGGACAGCAGCCTGTTCATGACGACGACCGGCAACGCCACCAACACCGCCTGGATCAACGACAACGGCTCGGACATCCCCGGCCAGTTGGGCAGCACCTATCAGGGCAACTTCACATGGGATTCCGCCGTTGAGGGCGATGGGTTCGCCTGGTCCGGCCTGTCTGTGGGCGACGTCCTCAACTTCCGATTCGAAGAGCAGTTCGGCAACCTGCCGACCTCCGCGGGTCTCTCAGACCCCGCGTTCCAATTCCTGAGCTGGGACGGCAGCAACTGGGTCCGCGTCTTCGGCAGCGGTGCCGGCGCGGGCGGCAAGTACGACTTCACCGACAACGATCAGTTCGGTTTCTCGACCACGGTC
>JBDZUZ010000267.1:0-2659 GCA_040255445.1 Planctomycetaceae bacterium
GGTCGTTGGAGTGCTGACCGAAGCGCGTGAAGCTCGGGAGCGGCAGGTCGCCGCGAATCTCTGGACCGAATACAGCGCCGAGGCCCTCGCGGCCGCTCGCGCCGCCGGCAAGACAGTGGTGCTGGACTTCTTCGCTGAGTGGGATCTCAACTCAGCTCTCGGGCACCGGCCGGCCCTTCAAGGTAAGGCAGCACAGGCCGCGCTGCGATCCCCCGACGTCGCGGCTTTCAGGGTGAACCTCACCTCCACGGAAGCTCCCGGCTGGGCGCTCCTCCGCACGCTTGGCAAAACGGGAATACCGCTGATCGCGGTCTACCGCCCCGGCGACTCGGAGCCGTGGACTCAGAATGCCGCGACCTCCGAGCAAATAGCCCAAGCCATCCAGAGTGCCCTGACCGCTTCAGGCCCCGCCACCGATTCCCGGACCCTCCCAACCGGCACATCCGGCGGTTGACTCCCGCCAAAGGCCGGGCTAACTTTTGCCCCGGCCTCGGGCGACCGATGGTCAGGACCACGCGGGTGTAGCTCAGTGGTAGAGCGTCACGTTGCCAACGTGAATGTCGTCGGTTCAAATCCGATCACCCGCTTTCGAGAAACCGCCCGGCCCAGTGCCGGGCGGTTTCGTTTTTGGCCCGCCAGCCCCGCCCGGGCCGGGGTCTGTGCCCGGGGCGGGGGTAGACTCCGGTGTGCAACCGGGACATGACCCAACAGGCTCCCAGTTTCCTCCCACAATGTGGACCCTTGTTCGCCAGGTGGGCGGCGAGGGGGATGACAGGGACCAGGCCCTCTCGAAGCTGGTGCAGGTCTATTGGCCCCCGGTCTACTCGTTCCTCCGCCGCAGCGGCAAGGCCCGGGAAGAGGCCGCGGAACTCACCCAGGCCTTCTTCGCCGAGGTTGTCCTTGGACGCAAGATCCTGGAGTCCGCCGACCAGTCCCGTGGCCGGCTCCGGTCGCTCCTGATCACCTCGCTCAAGCGGTACCTGATCGACCGGCACCGCCGGACCTCGGTCCGGGTCCACGAGCGGGCCGCGCACTTCGACCGCGACCGCCTTGACCGCGAAGAGGCCCTCATCGCCGGCGCCCGGGGCGACGACCCCGAGGCCGGCTTCGACCGCCGCTGGGCCATGGCCCAGGTCGAGGAGGCGCTCCGCCGCACCGAGGAGCACTTCCGCACGACGGGCAAGCCCTCGCACTGGGAAGTGTTCAACGCCCGGCTGGTCCGCCCCTCGGTCTCGCATGTCGATCCGCCGCCGCTTGCCCGCCTGGCCCCGGAACTCGGGTTCAAGAGCGCGGCCGATGCCGCCGCGGCGGTCCAAGTTGTCAAGAAGCGGTTCGATGTCCTGCTCCGCGAGGTGATCGCGGAGACGACCGATGAGGGCGCGGACCTCGATGACGAGTACCGCTACCTGCTCAAGCTCATGGGCTGAGCGCCATGCCTCTGGGTACCGCCACACTCCGTGTGGCGGCGAACGGTCCCAGGCCAAGCTCTCGCAGCGGCTTCCGCACAGACAGAAGGCGACCGACCCCACGCGGGGCGTGGGGGGGTACCCAAGGCATCGAACCCCACTCGGCGAGTGGGGGTACCCGGAACCATTACTGCTCGCCGAGCCGCCCCCGCGCATCTCTCAGAGCCTGCGTCACAGCGTTCGGGCCGGTCGCGCCCTGCACCTCACGCCGCGACATCCCCGCCTCGATCGAGAGTTTCTCGAACACATCGACCTCGGCCTTGGGCGCCCACTGCCGGATCGTCGCCAGCGGCAACTCTTCCAGCGGCTGGCCTGAGGCGAGCGCAGCGCGCACCACCCGGCCGACCTGCTCGTGCGCCTCGCGGAAGGGCACGCCCTTGCCCACGAGGTAATCCGCCAGGTCCGTCGCGTTCGAGTACCCGCCCGCCGCGGCCTTGCGGCAGACCTCAGCGCGGACCTTCAGCGTGTCCAGGATCCGCGGCGTGATCTGCAGCGAGACGCTGATGTTGTCCATCGCGTCGAAGAGCGGCTCCTTGTCTTCCTGCAGATCCTTGTTGTACGCGAGGGGCAGCCCCTTGAGCGTGACCAGCAGCGAAACGAGCGAGCCGACGATGCGGCCCGACTTGCCGCGGATCAGTTCCGCCGCATCGGGGTTCTTCTTCTGCGGCATCAGCGATGAGCCGCTCGAGACCGTGTCGTCAAACTCGAGGAAGCCGAACTCCTGCGAGCCGTAGAGGATGAGATCCTCGCCCAGCCGCGAGAGGTGCATCGCCGTGACCGAGAGCGCGGCGAGTGTTTCGACGACGAAGTCGCGATCGCTCACGCCGTCGAGGCTGTTGCGCGTCGGGCGTTCGAACCCCAGGTCCCTGGCGAGCTGCTCGCGGTCGACTTGGTACGCCGTGCCCGCGAGCGCGCCCGAGCCGAGCGGGCAGACGTTCACGCGGCGGCGGGCATCGGCCAGCCGCTCGCAGTCCCGCTCGAACATCTCGGCGTACGCGAGGCACCAGTGCGAGAAGAGCACGGGCTGCGCTCGCTGCAGGTGCGTGTAGCCGGGCAGCACCGTGCCGGTCTCGCGATCGCCCAGATCCAGCAGCGAGCGGCGGACCTCGCGGAGCTCGTTGAGCCGATCATCGATCTGGCCGCGGGTCCACAGCCGCAGGTCCGTCGCGACCTGTTCGTTGCGCGAGCGACCG
>JBDZUZ010000102.1:0-13685 GCA_040255445.1 Planctomycetaceae bacterium
GGCGTGATGAACTCGCCGATGGTGACGAAGAGCACCCACACGATCGCCGCGGCCTTGAGCATCGGCATGCGCTCGGGGATGCGTTCCCGCCGAGCGGTCGGGTAGCGTGTCGCCGGGTCCGGCTCGGCGCACTCGGGGCATGGCGCGGCCGCCGCGAGCCCGGCCAGTTCGTACCCGCATTTGCGGCAGGTCGATGACTTGTACCGGTGCGGCGGCGTGGTCCGCGTGCCCACGGTGAGGCCGATGAGGAACGTGAGCAGCGCGGCGGTGAGGATCATTGCTAGCGGTCCGAGTGTTCCTCAGCGGTACACCGCGGCGGGGCCCGCGGATCGGTCGGGGGTTCGGGGTACCCCCACACTCCGTGTGGGGCGAGTGTGCAACGTCGCGAATCAGTCCATTGCCCACACGGGTTGGGACTTCAGGACGGCGCCACACTCACCATGGCTGATCGATATACCCCCGCGAGAAGAGCCAGTAATTCACCGTCCAGTTCGCGATGTGGACCGCGAAAGCGAGCAGTATCGCCCCGAGCATCGCGGCGACCGCCCACGAGCGTGACCGGATGCACGCGAGGACAGGAAGGAAGGTGCCTGCGAGGAGCACGGGCACGGCAGTGACACCACTCTTTCCGAGCCCGAGTCCGCGGAGCACCGGGTTGGTATCGAACTGGATCTCGTAGGACATCCGCACAAGCTGCGGCGTCATGCCCTGGGCGATCACAACCGATGCGACCCACAACGCCGCGGCGAGCAGCAGCATCGGCACGCGATCCGAGATCCACGCGCGGCGTTCGTGCTTCACCCGCATCGCGGGGTCCGGTTCGCCGCACTCGGGGCATGGTGTTCCCGCGGCGAGCCCGTCAAGTGCGTACCGGCATGCGCGGCACGTAGCGGCCTCGTAACGCCGCGCTGCGACCGGTGTCGTGCCGATCGCCATCGCGAGGATAAACGCGAGCGATGCGAAGATCAGGATCATCATGGCGATGCGTCCCCCGGCTCACTCCCGCGCGAGCCACACCGCCCCAGTGTACGAATACACGTGCAGCACGCACGCCGCGGCGGCGAGGACCAGGATCGCACGCACCGCGAACGGCCGCGGCGCTCCGGCCGCCATCGGCATCAACATCGCGAAGAACACGGGGAAGACAACGCTCGCGCCGTACCCGGCCCTGTAGGCGTTGATGCGGCCCACACCGTAGCGGATGTCGTATTCGACCTGCAGCAGCGGCTGCGCGGTGAGCACGCCGAAGGCCAGGATCAGAAGCGAAGCCCACATCGCCAGCCGAAGCACCGGCAGCACCTCACGATCCCAGCAATAGCCGCCGTCGGGCCGATCACGCCCCGCGTGGACTACGCCGCACTCGGGACAACCGGCGCCATCGGGCAGGCCATTGAGGTCATAGCCGCACTGGAAGCAGGTGGTTGACGAGACCCGCGTGCGCCGAAGCCCGATCAGCATGGCGATGCCGAACCAGACACCGATGAGCGCCAACGCAAAGTAGACGAGGAACCCGGCCGCGCAACCGCTGCACGCGAGGAGGACACCATACATCTCGACCTCCGATCACGAACCGTCCTTGCAAGGACGATCCGCGGCGGGCGCCGATCAGTTCCAGTGTGCGCGGAGCTCCGCTCACAAACACGGTAGCAGATACCACCCGATCGTCGCCGCGAACGCGACCAGCACGAGCCCGACCATCGCGATCTCGCCCCACGGCCGCGGCCCGCGGGCGAGGACCGGCAGCACCACCGCCGCGATCACGATGCCGGTGATATCCGCCCGCTGCCGGTGGCCGATCGCCCGGCCGGGTCCGAAGCACAGGTCGTAGCTCAGTTGCAGCAGCGGCCCGGCGATCATCGGGGCCGTGATGACAGTGATGATGCCCAGCGCCGCGGCGAAGATGATCGGCCATGTGCGCTCCGGGTCCCATTGCAGTTCGCGCACAGTGCGGAACGCCGCGGCCCGCTCGACGCCGCACTCCGGGCAGGCATCATCGCGGTCGTGCCCAGCCATGTCGTACCCGCACGCGTGGCATTCCGTGCCGACTACGGGGATGTAGCGCCGGCCGATGCGCGACCCCGCGATCTTGAGAAAGAGCAGCCAGAGGAGGAAAAACATGCAGGGCATGGGATGGTCACGTCAAACAAACGGCCTTATGTAGACAGCGAGATACACCACCCAGCCGAGCAGCGTAGCCGAAAGGAGGGCGAGCGTGGGCCATCGGCGCGGCAGCGTAACCAGCAACGGGAGGAACATCGCCCCCCAGGAGATCGCATCGGTCTTCATGACCGAGGCGTGGTACGCGGTCGCGACAGCTCGTCCAACGCCGACCTGCTGATCGAAAGAAGCCTGCAGCAGCGTCAGCCGCATCGTGTCCGCGATGATGATCGATCCGATCCCGATGATCACCGCGAGCAGGACTCCGAGGATGCGATCACGCTGCAGCAAGAACCGCCAGTGCGGCCGTTCCGCCGCGGCCCGGGGCGTGCCGCATTCGGGACAGGCGGCTTGATAGGCGTGCCCGGTCATGTCGTAGCGGCAACGGTGGCACATGCTGCCCTCGCACGGCACCATCTCGCAGGTGGGGCGCCACACGATCGACCAGATGAGATAGAGCCAGAGCGGGAACGCCGCGGCCGGCGGGATCGGCGAGACCGAGATCCCGCTGACGAGAAGGAACGTTCCGAGCCAAAGCGCCGTCGCGTACGCCGGGCCGGGCCGTTCGCGGAACTCGAACTCGACCCTCGCGGCGTCCCGCAGCACCGGTGCGCGTGCAGTGCCGCACTCGGGGCATACCGCGGCGTCGGGTAATCCGCGCAGGTCGTAGGAACAAGTCTCGCACTCCGTATCGACGGAGCGACGCCGCCACACAACACGCGTGCTCACGGCGACGAGCAGGCCGAGCCAGGTCCAGCACACGATGACGCCTGTGGGGTCGTTCACCAAGGCGCCGGCGTCCAATAGGGCCAAACCTCCTGTGCAGTGTAGAGAATCGCTCCAAGAAGGACGGTCGAGACAATTCCGATGGCGTACCACGGCCGTGGCAGGAGCGCCCAGAGCGGGAGCCAGACCGCCGCCCAGAATGCCGGCCTTATATCCATCCCGCTCGTGTGCCATGCCGTCGCGATGGCATGGCCCGGACCCACTTGCACATTGATGCTCCACTGCACGATCGGGCCACGCAATAGGGCGGCGAGCGCGACGGATCCCGTGCCCAGCAGCACGGCGAACCGAACCGCCGCGTATCGCTCGGGATCCCATTCGACAACCGTGCGAGCAACGCGTGCATCGCCGCGTGGCGTTCCACACTCAGGACACAGCGAGTTTGCGTCATGTCCGATCAGGTCGTATGAGCAGTTGCTGCAGCTTGTTGCGGTCCCCGGCACAAGGCGTGGCGATAGCCGCACGCCAACAGCGGCGATCAGGATAAGCCATAGGAATGTGCCGAAGATGATGTCCACGCGCCATCCCCGCCGCGGTTCATCTGAGACGGCCGCCGCACTTACAGCCCGCCAACCCAGCCCCGCATCCACAGCCAGTACCCGAGCGTCTGCCAGCCGACAACACCGAGGATCGCGATCGACACGACGCCGATCATCGCCCGCGCCCCGCGCTTCCCCGGCAGCAACGCCAGCAGCGGAACGAAGGGACCGAGCGCTGCGACCGGTACGAATACGAGCCACGAATACCGCGGGATCGCGCCACTCCACCGATCGCCGAACTGCATCCAGCACGAAAAGGACACCACCGGTTCGGTCAGCAGCAGCGGGGCAAGAAACGCGATCGCGCTGGCCACGATCGCAACGGCGACCGCCCGGTCGCGATCTTGCCTGATCCGGTACCGACGCCAGAGCACGGTGAATTGGGGGCGCCCTCCCTTGCCTCCGCACTCCGGGCAGAGCGTGTCCACCGGCAGTCCCTCGAGGTCATATCCGCACGACGGGCAGCTCGTGCGCGGGATGCGTTCTGTGCCCACGAAGAACAGAAACACAGCCGCGAGCACGATGCCGAAGAACCACAGGGCCGCCGCGTAGGACGACCCGTACCACGCCATCCACTGTTCGAAGCTGACCGCACCGCCCAAGCATCACACCCCCGCCGGCATTACCGTCCCCCGGCATTCGCCGAACCCGATCCGCTTGAACCCCTCGCGCTCGCAGAAGCCGCGAAGGATCACCGTGTCGCCGTCCTGCAGGAAGGTCCGCTTCTCGCCGCCGGGCAGTTCCACGGCCTTCCGCGGCTTGCCGGGGCCGTCCCAGGTCGATTCGAGCAGGCAGCCGCGTTGGGTGGGGCCGGGGCCCGAGACCGTGCCGCTGGCGATCAGGTCGCCCGCGTGGAAATTGCAGCCGTTGACGGTATGGTGCGCGATCATCTGCGCGAACGTCCAGTACATGTCCTTGAATCCGCGGCCGGAGCTGATGCGGTGCGGTTTCTTGCCGGCCTTGCGCATCTGCTCGGTCTCGAGGTAGACATCGAGCGTGATGTCGAAGCCGCCGGACTTCTGATCCTGGCTGTCGGAGAGATAGGGCAGCGGCGCGGGGTCGCCCTTGGCACGCTTGAAGGCGGCGCAGCGGAAGGGGTCGAGCGCTTCGGCGGTGACGATGTAGGGCGAGACCGTCGTCGCGAAGCTCTTGGAGAGGAACGGCCCCAGCGGCTGGTACTCCCACTTCTGGATATCCCGCGCCGACCAGTCGTTGACGAGGCACAGCCCGAAGATCCGCTCGCGGGCTTCCTTGATCGAGATCGGCGTGCCCAGCTCGTTGCCCTCGGCGATGTAGCAGCCGACCTCGAGCTCGTAGTCGAGGAGCTTGCATGGGCCAAAGCCCGGTGTGGTCTCGCCGTCGGCCGGGGCCTGCTGGCCGATGGGGCGGCGGATTGCCTCGCCGCTGACGACGATCGATGATGGGCGGCCGTGGTAGCCGATCGGGACCCACTTGTAGTTGGGCAGCAGCGGGTTGTCGGGGCGGAACATCGTGCCGACGGTCGTGGCGTGGTGGATGCTGGCGTAGAAGTCGGTGTAGTTGAGCATCGCGGTGGGGGGCGCGAAGTCGACTTGATCGGCGTCGAAGACCGCCGCGGCGCGGAGGTAGGGGTTGTCACGCAACGCGGCAGTATCGTGCCGCAGGACCTCGCTCAACCGGTTGCGGAAGGCGACCCGCAGCGCCTTGGGGTTCTGCGCAAAGAGGCTCAGGTTCGGAGCGCCCAGGCCGAGCACCTCGCCGATGTCGGCGTTCTCGTAGGGCACGCCGTCGAGATCATCGAAGAGACGGGCGCTGACGAGCTCCCACAGATCGATCACACTCTCGCCGATCCGCACGCCGCAGGTGGGCAGCGCGCCCTCGGCGGGGTCATCGCCGGGACGGAAGAAGCAGCACATCGCCAGGTTCTGGATCGGGAACTCGGTGTCCTTGGTGTTCGCCGATTCGATCCAGCTCTTGAGGGACGGGTCGTTGGCGTCGTGCTTCTTCTTGGCCATGCGGTGCTCTCTCTGGAAGTGGAGTGGAAGTGGGGGTGGTGATGGACCGGAACGGTCCGCGGCTCAGGTGGCCGCCGCGGCCGAAGCATACCGCCCGATGATCGCCTCCCGCCGCGGGCAGCCGATGATGTGGTCGTTGACCACGCCGACGGCCTGCAGGAAGGCGTAGATGATCGTGGAGCCCACGAATGTGAAGTCGCGCTTCTGCAGGTCCTTGCTGATCCGGTCCGAGAGCGGCGTCTTCGCGGGCAGGTCCTTGAGCGTCCGCGGCGAGTTCACCACCGGGCGGCCGTCAACGAATGCCCAGAGATAGCGGTCGAAGGAGCCGAGTTCGTCCTGAATCTTGAGAAAGGCCTTGGCGTTGCGGACCGCCGCGGCGACTTTCAGGCGGTTGCGGACGATGCCGGGGTCTTCGAGGAGCTTCGCGTTCTTCGCATCGGTGAAGCGGGCCACCTTTGCCGGGTCGAAGCCGGCGTACACCTCGCGGTAGCGGTCGCGTTTCTTGAGGATCGTCTCCCACGACAGCCCGGCCTGCGCTCCCTCGAGGATGAGGAACTCGAACAGCACGCGGTCGTCGTACACCGGCACGCCCCACTCGGCATCGTGGTACTTGGCAAGGAGATCGTTCCCCGCCCAGGGACAGGTTGTGGTCATGGTTTCTCGCCCTCGCCGTCACGTTCGTCGCCACCGCGCTTACAGCCAGCCCATCTTCCGCAGATCGTCGACGGGCTCATCGAAGCTGCAGGAGCCGAACGAGAGGGCGAAGGTCTCGCGGGCCCGGGCGATCTCCGCCGCGGTGAGGTTGAATCCGCCCACGCCGATCACATCCTCGGAGGCGTGAAATGCATCGGGCTCCTCGTTCATCAGGATCGCCTCGGTCTGCTGGCGGTCGATGCCCTTGGCCTGCACGAGCGCGGCCGCGAGGAAGAGGTTCAGGAAGCCGTGCATGGTGCAGGACTTGGCGCCCGGTTCGTAGGTCATCGGGTGGGCCGAGCGCACCGGGTGGTGCAGTCCCGCGGTCGCCTTGAAAGGGACATCGGCGAGGTTGCACGCCTCGAGGAACGCGCTGATTTCCTGGGCTGTGGGGAAGGCATCGGCGGTGACGCCGCCGGTGCGGATCTTCGCCGCGCACTGCTCGCCGGCGAGCGCGGCGATGAAACCGCGGCAGTCGTTGCTGATCGGAAACTCGAAGAACGCGTAGCAGTCTTCGGGCAGGTGATCGAGGGCTTCATCGATCTCCGAGAGGTCCTTGACCTTGATCTCAAAGACATCGATCTTGGCGCGGCCGGAGTCGTCCGCATCGTGCCGCTCGTTGAATCGGTGGGCGGCTTCGATCGCCGCCTCGACGCCTTCATCTGCGAGCAGCGAGATCCGCCAAGGCTCGGCCGAATCGGCCTGCTCCTGGTAGCCGCTGGTGGCGTAGGTCCCAGGCATGACGAGCTTGGCGAACTGCTCGAACTCGGCGAGCCGCGAGCAGGGGCAGATGAATCGGCCGAGCATCCATGACTCTTCGCTCATCAGGCCGCGTGTGTAGGTCTCGACGGCCTCACGCATCGGCAGCTTCGATGGCGGGAAGAGCCCGGCGTAATCGACCAGGCCGGTCATCAGCGTCTTGAGTGATCGTGTCATGCGTCCTTTCTGAAGCAGAAATCAAGGTCGGTGTGCGGCGGGCGACGCGGCCCGCGGTTTGGATGCTCGGGGCGGTCACTTGGCGAGCTTTGCGACCAGCCGCCAGACATCGCGGGGCGTCAGGGCCCGGCCCGTCCGTTCGTTGAACGCCTGGATCACGCCGTCGAATCGATCGTCGAAGGGGAGTTGGTCACGCTGGCCGAGCGTGCCCACCGCGGACTTGACCAGGTCGGCGAGGAAGCCCTCCTCCTCCGCGGTGACGACGACATCCCCGCCGGGGCTGCTGCGGCCCAGCCGCGGCAGCTTGCCGGCTTTGCGGAGGTTGTGCAGGCGGTGGAAGACATCGCGCCGGGTGCGGTCGTCGGTGGTGCCGGCGAGCACAAGGCGGTACAGCGTCTCGAACTCGGGCGTGTAGGGCAGGTCGTCGAGCGTGCGGCCCGCGGCCTCGTAGGCCGCGATCAGCGCGGCATCCTGCTCCGCCCGCTTCTCGCGCGGATCGGCCGCCTCGGGCTCGCTGGAGAAGAGTCCCTCCACGGCTGCATGGTATCGCGCTTCAGTGCCCGGCCACACCGTCACTTGCGGGGGATGAATCGGCGTCCGCGGGGGCCGAATCGGCGTCCGCGAAGGGATGTTCGCCCGCCGTCCACGCCGCGATCCAGAGCTGGCTGCTGGGCCGCTGCTCATCGGCCCGCTTCTCGCCCCGCTGGCTGGTCCACATCATCCAGCGGCCGTCGGGGCTGAAGGCCGGGAGCAGGTCGGCGCCGGGAGCGTCGGTGATGCGGGTCCGCTTCAGCGTGGATGCATCGACACCCTCGGCGAGCTTCGAGACATCGCTCTCGATCGCGAAGACCTCGTAGTTGTGGTGGCCCGCCTCGCTGCTCGCGTAGACGAGGAACTTGCCGGACGGGTGCCAGTAGGGGGCCCAGTTGACGTGGTCGTTCCGCGTGAGCTGGTACTCGCTGTCCATCCCGACGGGGACACCGTTGTCATCGAAGCGGAGCGTCGCGACATAGAGCTGCAGCAGATCGTTGCCGACGCGGTCGGAGCGGTAGCAGATCGCCTTGCCATCGGGCGAGAAGAAGGGGCCGCCGTCGTATCCGGGGGCGACGACGATCGGGTGGTGCTGCTTTGTCCGCGTATCGAAGATGTAGATGTTGGCATCGGGCTTCGCGCCCGGCTCGCTGTCCTCGATGTGGGAGTAGAGGATGAAGCGGCCGCACGGCGAGTACGAGCACTCGGCGTCGTAGTTGGGGCGGGTGAAGACGGGCTGGGCGTTCTCGCCCGCGTTCGGACCGAGCGTCGTCGTCACGATCTCCATCTCATCGGGGAACATCCAGACATAGCGGCGCGAGCCGACCTGGAACCCCGACTTCTGATCGTCGCTGGGGCGGACCTGTGTCGAGCCGAACATCACGATCTCGGGGTGGTGCGGGTGGAACCAGCCGCAGGTGTTCGCGCTGCCTGCGGGGCTGACGCGGGTGATGTCTGTGAGGCCGGACGGCCGGCCGCTCTCCATGACCAGCCGCGCGGTGTACATCGCGTAGAAGGGGTCGAGCTCCTGCCCCTCGACTGGACGCTCGGTGGCCTGGAAGATGATGTGCGAGCCGTCCGGGCTGAAATACGCCTCGCCCGCCTTCGCGAAACGGTCCGGGAAGGTCAGTTGCACCGGCTCGGAGAGAAAGCCCGACTTGGTGGGGCCGGCGGTGAACGAGGCGACGGCCGCGGCCGCGGCGAGGGAGACAACGAGAGAAATCGGCATGACCGATTGTTGCGCTGGTCCGGCCGGCTTGGATCCAGCCAGCGGGCTCAGGCCTCGGAAAAGTCATACCCGGCCTGATAGGAACCGGTCTTGAGCCGGACCATCTGGCGGAGCAGGTCGTTGCATAGGGTGCTCGCGCCGAAGCGGAAGAACTCGGGCGTCAGCCACGGGTTGCCCCCGGCATCCTCGAACCCGGGGACGCCCAGGTTGAGCGTTTCCTTCACCATGACCAGATAGTGCAGCGCCTGCTTGGCCGCGCGGATGCCGCCCGCGGGCTTCATGCCCACGACGCGGCCGGTCTCGAGGTACCAGTCGCGGATCGATTCGAGCATGACCAGCGTCACGGGCATCGTCGCGGCGGGCGTGACCTTGCCGGTCGAGGTCTTGATGAAGTCGCCCGAGTGGTGGTCCTGTGTGCCGGCTTCGACATCGACATCGTGCATGGCGCGGATGGAGAGGTCGGAGGCGAAGCGGACGTGGTCGAGGGTTTCGAGTTCGCCGGTCTCGAGAATGACCTTCAGGTGCGCGAAGGAGCCATCGGCCTTGCGGCAGGCACGCTTGGTCTCGCGGATCTCCTCGGCGACCTCATCGAAGCGGCCGGCGAGGAACGCCCCGCGGTTGATGACCATGTCGATCTCGTCCGCGCCGTCGGCGACAGCGCGGCGGACATCGTCGAGCCGCACTTCGAGCGGGTATTGCCCGCTGGGGAAGCCGGTCGCGACGGAGGCGACCTTGACCGGCGCAGCGCCGAGCGTTTCGCGGCAGACCCTCACCAGGCTCGGATAGACGCACACCGCGGCGACCGGCGGGAGCTCGACGCCGAGCACCTCGACATCGCGCTCGTAGGGCCGCACCGCCTTGCGGCAGAGGGACCGTGCCTTTTCAGGAGAGTCCTTTCCCTCGAGCGTGGTGAGGTCGAGCATCGAGAGCGCGAGGGTGAGGCCGCGCATCTTGGAGGCGGACTTGATCGACCGCTTGGTGAAACTCGCCGCCCGCTCGGCCGCCATGACGGCGTCGACGGAGGGGCTGCTGTAGCGGGTGCGCGTGCCGGGCTTGGCCATGGGCGAAGGTTAGGAGGGCGACCACGGAGGGGTGTCAGGAGTCGGTCGGCGCGGGTGTCGCGGATGTCTTGGATGTCATGGGTGTCATGGGTGTCATGTCGGCGGTGATACCCGCTTCTTCGAGGAATGCCCGGACCGCGGCGAGCGTGTGTTCCCGGACCGGGTCTTCGGTCCAGAGCCCCAGGTGCCCGCCCCCGGGGATCGGGGCGAGCGAGCCGTGCGCGGCCGCCGCGGCGATCGCGCGGCCGTCCTCGAGCGGTGAGATCTGGTCGTTCTCGCCGTGGAGCACGAGCAGCGGGGATGTGACCTTCGCGGCGTGGCCCGCGCGATCGAACCCGGGCCAGCCGCGGCCCGCGCCGCTGCGCCAGCCGACCCACGCGAGCGCGGGCGGGAGCGTGAAGCGCGATGGCAGCCGCATCGCGGTGACCATGTTCCGGGCCGGAGTCTCGACCAGGCGATACGGCGCCTCGGCGATCACCGCGATCGTGCGCTTGGGCCGCTCCGCCGCGGCGATGATCGAGAGCCCCGCGCCCAGCGATGCTCCGACCAGGACGATCCGCTCGCCGGGCACGGCGTCGAGCACCGCGAGGATGTCGCGGACTTCACCGTGTCCCAGTTCGCACCGCCCGCCCGACTCGCCATGACCGGGCAGGTCCCAGAGCACGAACGCCGCCGCGAACGTATGGAGAGCCTCGATGCGCGAGAGCATCCCGATGCGTGAATCGCCCCAACCGTGCGTGATGATGAACACGGGCCCTGCCGGATTGCCGCCGGTCACAGTCCACGCCGCGAGTTCATTGCCGCGGGACCGCAGCGACCAGGACTCGAAGGGGAGTGGGGGGGCGAGTTCGGATGGATCGCCGGCGCGGCCGCGGGCGAGGGCCGATGCGTAGGTCCGCCGCGGCGGTCTCGTCAACACGCGCACGGTTGCCACCGTCACACCGCACCAGGCGATGAGCAGCCCAACCGCCAGCAGCAGCAGGAAGCCGAGCACGGCGTCAGAAGTTGAAGAGCGTCACGACATCGTTGAAGGTGACGATAATGAAGAGTGACCCGATCAGCACGAGCCCCGCGAGCGTCGCCGCGTTCTGGAATCCGACCGAGACGGGCTTGCCCATCACCTGCTCGTACACGATGAAGAGGAACTGCCCGCCATCGACGATCGGCAGCGGCAGGAAGTTGATCACCGCGAGGTTCACGCTGATCAGCGCCATGAAGAACATAAGCCAGATCAGGCCCTTGTCGGCGATGATCGTGCCCAGGTGCGCGATGCCGACGGGGCCCTTGAGGTGCTCGACGCGGACGGTGCCCTCGAAGAGCCGCGCGAAAGTGACATAGGTCATCAGCATCACGCGGCGGGTTTCGGCCAGGCCCATCCCGATCGCGCCCGCCGGCGTTTCGGCCTTGAGGAGGATCTGCTCGGGCTTGAAGAATCCGCGCGGGAGCGGGCTCGACCACTCGAGCTGGTGCAGCGTCCGGAGCGATGCCGCGGGGATCTCCCACGCGAGCTCTTCGACCGGCGCTTCCGCCGCGGGCAGTCCGGCGACAGGCCGACGCAGGCCGAGCGTGACGGTCGCATCGCGGTCCGCGGCGAACGCCTCGCGCGTCGCGGCCCGCAAGGCTTCGCGCATCTCGCCGAAGTTGGCGACCGGGCGGCCCGCGATTGCGGCGACGGTGAGCCCCGGCGAACGGATGACATCCAGCGCGGCGGGCATGGCCTCCTCGCCGCCGCGGACGAAGCGTCGCGGCGGGAGCGCGAGCAATGTCATGCCGGCGGATGTGTCGTTGGGTCCGAAACCGATCGCGCCCTTGCGGTCAACGGTGACGCCGCTGAGCTGGACTTCTTCCCACGCGCCGGCTTCGTTGCGGCGCAGGACGCTGACGGCGATTGCCTTCCCGGCGTGGGCGCGGATCTCGGAAATCCCCAGCGGGATGCTCGGGAACTCGACCCCGCCCAGCCGCGCGAAGATGTCGCCCTCGCGCAGGCCCTGATCGAACCCCCGCATCATCTTGCCATCAGCATCCTCCAGCCGGCCGACGCTCATCACCGGCGTCAGGCCGAGCAGGTGCTCGATGGTGGTGTCGCTGTTCGTGGAGAGCCGCACGCGGTCGACCTGCAGCTCCGGGCGCGGCGTGACATCGATCGAGACCTGCTCGCCGGCCGCGTTCTTGAAGGTGGCGGTGACGGGCTCGCCGTTGGAGCTTCGGATGGCTTCGAAGAGTGTGCCGGCGTTGATGACCTTCTCGCGGCCCTCGACGGCGACGAGCTCCATGCCCGGTTCGATCGCGCCGAACCCGATCGACGCGAACTGCTCGCGGATCTTGTCGTTCTCTTCCTGCGTCTCGGCGGCGACGATCTCCGCCGACCGCGCGGGCTCGACGCCGAGTTCGAGGAGGCCGGAGACATCGCCCTTGCTGGGCACGATCTGGAAATAGAGCGGCAACTCAACGCCGGGGCGTTCGATCTCGAACTCCACTGCATCGCCGCCGCGGGCCATCGCTGTGGCGAGCACGAGGTCGTTGAACGAGTTGGGCCTGCGACCGTTGACGCGCGTCACCTTGTCTCCGGGGCGGAGGCCCGGACCAGCATCAACGACCGCGGGCGGCGCGTTGACGGCCACCGCCGTCGCCGCGGGGCTGCCCGGCTGTGCGCCGCCGATGATCGGCGGCTCGGTCTTGAGGCCGACCAGGAAGACGATGACGAAGAGCGCGGCGGCGGTGATGAGGTTCATCACCACGCCGGCGGAGATCACGATCATCCGCTTCCACGGCGGGGTGCTCTGGTAGCTGTCGGGCGCTGCGCTGCGGGCGCCGGGGTTGGTGTCCTCCTGGCCCAGCATCTTGACGTATCCGCCGAAGGGGAGCAGGTTGAGCCGGTACTCGGTCGGGCTCACGCCGTCGAGCGTCCGCTCGGGCGACCCCGCCTTCTTGAGGTACTCGGGCTCGGACGTCCCCGAGCGGAAGCCCATCCCCTTGCGGAAGGAGCAGACCGCCGGGCCGAAGCCGACGGCGAACGCGAGCACGCGGATCCCCGCCCAGCGGGCGGCGATGAAGTGGCCGAGCTCGTGGATGAAGATGATCAGGCCGAAGCCCAGGACCACCAGCAGAAGGTCGAAGGCCGTGCCGAGAAAGGCGAGAGTCTGGGTCATCCGTGGATCCTAGGGAAACGGCCGCGGCGGGCGTGCCGGCCGGGATTCCCGGACGCGGTACGAAAAAAGGGCCCGGGGCGTTCGTGCCCCGGGCCCTCATCGTCTGGTTTCGGGGCCAAGCTTGAGCGAGCTCCGCCCGGGCCGGCCGCGTCTACGAATCACTTGTACTTGACGCTGCAGCCGTAGGGCCGGGTCTCGGCGTTGGTGACGGGCTTGCCGGCAAGCATCTCGTCGAGGGCCTTGGTCACGTAGTTGACCTTACCGGGGCCGTCGGCGCCGCGGTTGTCATCGATCGCGCCCATGTACGCGAGCTTGCCGTCCTTACCGATGATGTACATGGCGGGCGTGTTCTTGGAGCCGTAGGCCTTGCCGACGGTCCCTTCCTCGTCGAGCAGGATCGGGTACTGGATGTTCCAGTCCTTCCGGGCCTTGTTGTTGCGCTCGACGCCGGCGCCCTGTTTGCCGGGCGCGCCGCTGTTGATCGCGAGGACGACCACACCCTTGTCCTTGTACTGGGTGTTCATCTGGTTGAAGGTGTTGCCCTGGCTGCCGTAGTGCTTCACGACGAAGGGGCAGTCGGGATTGAACCACTGCAGGACGACGATCTTGCC
>JBDZUZ010000268.1:0-2649 GCA_040255445.1 Planctomycetaceae bacterium
CGTCCGATGGGCTCGTTCATCTTCGTCGGCCCCTCGGGCGTGGGTAAGACCCTGCTCAGCAAGGCGCTGGCCGAGTTCATGTTCGGCGACGAGGAAGCCCTCGTGCACCTGGACATGTCCGAGTACATGGAGAAGCACAACGTGTCGCGCCTGGTCGGCGCTCCCCCCGGCTACGTCGGGTACGAGGAGGGCGGCCAGCTCACCGAGAAGATCCGCCGCCGCCCCTACAGCGTCGTGCTGCTCGACGAGGTCGAGAAGGCCCACCCCGATGTCTTCAACATGCTCCTCCAGATCATGGAGGAAGGCCGCCTGACCGACTCGTTCGGCCGCAACGTCGACTTCCGCAACACCGTCATGATCATGACCAGCAACATCGGCGCTGACATGATCAAGGGCGGCGCGGGCTTCGGCTTCGGCAAGCGTACCGAGGCGACCGACTACGACAACATCAAGACGGTCCTGATGAAGGAGATCGAGCGGTTCTTCCGCCCCGAGTTCATCAACCGCCTCGACGACATCATCGTCTTCCGCCCCCTCACCAAGGAAGACATCACCAACATCATCACCTACGAGGTGGGCAAGCTCGGCAAGCGGCTCGAGCAGCAGGGCTTCAAGATCGAGCTCGAGGACTCCGCCAAGGAGTTCCTCATCGAGCGGGGCTACAACCCCGAATACGGCGCCCGCCCGCTCCGCCGCGCGATCGGCCAGTACGTCGAGGACCCGCTCAGCGAGATGCTCCTCGCCGGCGAGTTCGATGCGCCCGCGGTGCTCAGCGTGAGCCGCCGCTTCGACGCCGAGGGCAAGGGCGAGGAGAAGCTCTTCTTCTCCGCCCGCCAGCTGCCCAAGGAAGAGGAGCCGGCGAAGGAGAAGTCCGAGTCCAAGAACGGCAAAGGCGCGGGCGCGCAGAGCACCTGAGCCGATCCGTTCCGGTTGAAAACACCCCGATTGAATAAACAAGGAGCCCGGCCGATCGGCCGGGCTCTCTTCCTTTGGTGGCGACCGCGTCGGACTCGGCGCTGCTCGGTCCGATTCTGTGCGGGCGACCGCAGCCACTCGCCGGGTCTTCCTGTAACATCGCGGATCAAGCGTTGCTTGTGGTGCCCCGCAAGGCGGCGGCGCGGCTCCACCTCGGCGACGAGTTCGCGATCGGATCTCGAATGGGCAGTTGCAGACAGATTCTCGTGCGCAGCGCAGCGATTGCGGTCGGGCTGATGCTCGGGCACGCGGCATGGGCCGCGGCTGGCATCGCGCACTCGGGGCGGGCGACCGCCCAGCATCTCGCCTACTTCCAGTCCGATGCCGAGGTTGCGGGCACAGTCCGCAACGATGTCGGGTTGCTCACGCCTTCGTCGACGTCGCTTTGGACCTCTGCAACCACAATGCGTGCCGATGTTGCGTGGTCGCCGCTTTTGCTGATCATCCAGTTCGTGGTGGCCACACTTACGATCTTTGCGGTCTGGTGTCTCGCCCAGTGGGCGGTGCGCCTGAACGTGTGCCGGGGCGCCGCGGGTCTCGGTACCAGTCTTGACCTGCGGAAGCCTGAGCGGAAAGCACCACGGTGGTCCGTGGTCGCGATCAGCCCTGTGTTCGCGTTCATCGCCGCTCTCGGCTTCGGCATGGCGGTCACACTCGCGGCGCGATACGCGCCCGCGTCGCGGCCGCCGAGTGGTCTCGCGTTCCCGATCGAGCATGTTGGCTGGACGGTTCCGCTGACCTTTTCAGTGGCCTGCGCCATGGCATGGGGGCTCAGCACTATGCGAAGTGTGCGGGCGCGGCAGACGGCAGCGCACCAGGCGAGAGAATCGTGCTCTCGCTGCGGATACGACTACGGCGGTGTTTCGGTGGATCCTTGCCCCGAGTGCGGCTCGCTCCCGCCGCGTATGCGCGGCCGAGTCCGCTCTTGGCCGATGCCGCTCGGTGTCCTGCTGCTGCCACTCGTTGCATTTCTCACTGGCGTCATCGCTTCAGGAACGGTGCCCGGACTGCTTGCCTTCGGGTTTGACCGCAAAGTCACTATCGTGGACGCCGGGTCGGCCGTGGATGTGCCGCTGCGACGGCCGATTCTCGTTGAGGGCGATTGGGGGCGACTCTATCTCGTGGCCGTGCCGGTGGACACAGGCGAGACTCTCCTGCGGGCTGTACTCATGAATGACTCGCAGAAGCAACCCTCGCGAGTGGTGACGGTTGTCGTCGAGGCGGCGACGACGTCGGGCGGCCTTCGCGCGTGGCTCGACATTCCCTCAATCCCCGCTCTCTCGAATGAAGGACTGATGGCATCGGTCTACAACTTGTCCTTCGGAGATGCGGGCTCCCGCTTCGTCGTTGTGGATCGATTCGCCGCCCCGCCGCACCGCATCACGGCTCTCCCGAAAGGTGGTGAGCTGCCGGATGGAGTGAGGCAAGTGCTCGATGGTGTGTTTCCTGACACCGCTGCTGCGTCCTGGCTCGTCGAGAAGCCGGATCTGCCGTAGACCCTTCCGCTGCACTAGTCCCTCGGGCCCGCGCCCCCGGACCGTGTTCGCGGCGGAGGGTTCACTGGTCACCCGCGCACTGAAGAAAGAAAAACGGCCCGGCACAAGGGCCGGGCCGTTTGGATTGGTGTGCCGAGCATGTTCGATCACCCGGAGGTGGAAGTCCTCTGGCCAACCT
>JBDZUZ010000103.1:0-13544 GCA_040255445.1 Planctomycetaceae bacterium
GCGGGCCACGCCGCGGCGGAGATGAAGGCGCCGCAGGGCAACGGCCGCGGCGGGGTGCGGCCCGCGCCGGTGTCCATTGTGAGCGATATCCGCCCCAGCGAGCGGGGCGAGCTTGATCTGACCGATGTTCGCAGCAGCCTGCGTTCGGCCATGTGGCGGAACGTCGGCATCGAGCGGGTCGGGCAGAAGCTCGAGAGCGTGGGCGAGATGCTCGATTTCTGGGCGCGGTACACGCTCGACAAGATCTTTGATGATCCGACAGGCTGGGAGACGCAGAACATGCTGCTGGTGGGCGCGCTCACCGCGCGGTCCGCTGCGTGGCGCGAGGAGTCGCGCGGCTGCCACTGGCGGCTGGATTTCCCGGAAGTGTCCGATCAGTTCGCGGTGCACGATGTCTGGCGGCGCGGCTCGGGCGATGCGGTGACGGTGCCGGTGGCGGGCGTGGAGCAGCCGGCATGATCAGCGGAGTTGCGAAGAGAGCGGTGGGCATCGGGGCTGCGGCGATCGCGGCGAGCGTGCTGCTCGCCAGCGGCTGCGAGCGCGAGACGCGCGTGATCCGCTACAACCCGCCGCTGGGTGCGGTGCCGGGGTCCGAATCGGGCGAGAAGGTCGTCCGCGACTGGGGCGAGTACCACGATCCGACGAAGGTGCAGGACAACAAGATCGTTGTTGACAACCCCGATGGCACCGTGACGCTGGTGGCCAAGACCGGGCGGCATGTGATGGTGCATGTCTTCAACACGCTCGTGAAGGATCAGCGCGAGTTGTTTACCGAGCAGGTGCTGAGCCAGCGGACCAAGGACGAGTACGCCGCGCGCGGGCTGGACCCGGCGCAGGCGTTCGACGATCTGAAGGCCCGGTTCACCGACATCCAGGACCTCTTCAACGCGATGCCGATGGGTGAGTACACGCCCGGCGTGTTCATGCAGAATGCGGGGCGGGGCGTCAAGCGCATCGAGGTGACGGGCCTTGCCGCGAGCGATCTTCGCTTTGTCGGGATGGATGTCGTCATGGAAGACGGCAACATGCGGCTGCGGTGGTTCGTGCCAGCGCGGTGATTGTGGTGCAGGCGTCCTCGCCTGCTCGACTGTTATCCGACGCCGCATCCGCAGCAATCCTGTGCAGAATCGCAATTCGAGACGCTGGACGAATGACGTTCGGGCAGGCGGGGACGCCTGCACCACAAGCGCCACTACTTCGGCCGGCGATAGCACACCAACGTCGTGCCGTCGATGTGCTTGAGCGGCAATTCCTTCGCGAGCCGGTTGAGAGCCCGGAAGACGCCCTTGGCCCGGCGCGGGCCGCGGTAGTCGTGCCAGAGGATCAATCCGCCGGGGCGGACCATCTTGAGCGCTTTGCGTGAGTCGCTCTCGACGTATGACTCCGCGTGCGAGCCGTCGATGAAGATCAGGTCGAAGCTGTTCGCGTACGGCGATTCATCGAACTGCTTGCTGTCGCCGAAGAGCTGGCGGATCTTCGGCTTGGCATCCGTGCCGGTGTAGTAGAAGGTGGCGTAGGCCGATTCACGGGCCGCGGCGCGGCGGTCGTGGGCATCATCGCCCGCGGCGTACGCCCCGCTCGCGGCCTCGTTCGGATCGAGTGTGATCGTCACCACCTCGCCGTCCTCAGGGCAGTTCTTCGCGAGGAGGTACGTAGTCTTCCCGGTGCAGGTGCCTAGCTCGAAAATGCGCTTCGACTTCTTCGCGAGCGTTGACAGCACCCAGGTCTCCGCATCACTCACGCCGCCGGGCACATTGAGCCCGCTGATGAAGGCGACCTCGGTCTCGCGCGACGGCCCCATCGGCGTGGGCTCGAAGACCGGGTCGATCTCACTGGGGTGCACGCGCGGGATCGGCCAGCGGCCCAATGTGCCGCGGTGCTGGAACTTGGCACGCAGCTGCGCGATGCGAATCCCCGCCGCGGCGAGCGCAACGGCGAGGAGCGCGATGATGACGACAAAGAGCGTGGTCACGCGGGGATAGAGACCTGCTGATCACCGGGCACAACTGGAAGGACTACCGGGCGAGTCGTGTCAGAGTGATCGATCACTGATCGGTGTTACCCCGTGCGACAAGCGTCACTTCCAGAGGCACCCGCTTACCTTCGCGCACCACGACGATCTTGACGACATCGCCCGCCTTGGCCGCGCTGAAGAGCGGCATCCACGCCTCGACATCGTCGATCGCCGTGCCGTTCCACTCGACCAGCATGTCGCCGGCGAGGACGCCGGCTGCCGCGGCCGGGGTGCCGGGGAAGACCTGCCCGATGGGCACGCCCTTCTCCTCGCCGGTGTAGTCGGCGGGCATGATGCCGAAGCGGATGCGGCCGCCCGAGGCCGGCGCGGGCGCCGCATCGCCGCCGCTGTGCGCGGCGACCTCGGCGGATCGCCCGCCGCTGAAGGGGAACGCCTTCTCACGCGTGCTGAAGTCGAACGCGATGCGATGGACCAGGTCCACGATCTGCGCAGCGCCCTCGGCGTTGATGGTGTCGTGCGTGTCGCGGCTGGTGTGGTACTCGGTGTGCAGGCCGGTGAAGAAGAACATCACCGGGATATCGGCCGCGAAGAAACTGGCGTGATCGCTCGGGCCCGAGCCGCCGCGCTTGAGCGCCACGGTCATCCCGGAGCTGTCGAGGTAGGGCTGCGCCCACTCCTTCATGCCGTCGGCGGTATCGAGGCCCTGCAGCTCGACCTTCCCCTCGCGAAGGCGGCCGATCATGTCGAGGTTGATCATCAGAGCGTGCTGCTCGGGCGCGACGATCGGGTTGCGGGTGTAGTGCCGCGAGCCGTTGAGGCCCGACTCTTCCGCGCTGAAACCGATGAAGAGGATCGAGCGGGCATCGGCGTCGGCGGGCAGGCCGGCGTAGTCTTCGGCGAGCTTGTCGGCGAGCAGCAGGAGGCCCGAGGTGCCCGAAGCGTTGTCGTCGGCGCCCGGGTGGATCTTGCCCGGCTCGTTATCGCGCGAGCCGAAGAAGCCGTAGCCGACGTGGTCGTAGTGGGCGCCGATGACGAGGTACTCGTCCTTGAGCTTGCCGCGGCCGGGCAGCACCGCGGCGACGTTGTCGGTCATCAGCGGCTGGGTGTCCAGCGCGACAGTAATCGTCGCGGGCTTCTCGCCCAGGTTGATGATGCCGCCCTCGGTGTCGGCGAGCTTGCGGAGGTCGAGCAGGGAGCGGCCTTCCGAATCGGTCGCTTTGACGAGCTTGTCCGCCGCGGCCGGGGTCATCTGGATGACGGGGATGTCGAGGGCGCGACGGCCACCCAGATCGAGGCCCTCGAGCTCGTCGACGCGGTCATCGTCCGCACCCGGGGCGTTGACGAGGATGATCGCCTTCGCGCCGGCGCGGGCCGCAGCGCGCAGCTTGCCATCGAGGGCCGCGGCGGGGGACCAGCCGCGGGGCGACCACTGGCTCTTGCCCTCTTCGGTCATGGGCTCGAAGCGGAGGACAACGGCGATCTTCCCATCGAGCGGATTCTCTGCATCGCCGTAGGTCGAGTACCCGTCGCGGCCGCGGCTGATCGAATAGCCGGCGAAGGCGAGCGGGCCCTCGGCGGTGGCGTTGCCGGAGTAGGCCGTGGCCTGGAAGTCGTCGTCGGCGCGGAGCGTCACGCCCGGCACGGTCACGGCCTGCTCCACGATGGTCGTGACATCGCTGGCGCGGGAGACCGGGGCGCGGAACGCCTGGCGGAAGCTGGGCTTGCCGCTCTCGCTGGTGAAGGCGGGCTTGAGGCCGGCGTCCTTGAAGTAGAACTCCAGGTAGTCGGCGGCCATCTTGTTGCCCAGCGTGCCCGGGGCGCGGCCCTCGAAGAACGGGTTGGCGAGGGTCGCGTTGTGCTGCTTCCACTCGCGGGTGTAGGCGGCGAGGGTGTCGGCATCGGCGGGGGCGAAGCGGCCTGGGGGCAGCGACGGCGTGGTCGCGGCTGCGGCCGGGGCGGGGTTCGGATTCGCGAGCGGCGCGGCCAGGCTTGTGGTCAAGCCGGCGGTCAGCGCGAGCAGGAGCGGGGCGGCGACGGCGGCGAGGCGGGTGGCGGGCTTGGACATCGGGGCTCCTGTCGGTTGGAGAGGCGGGGTCCGGCGGAGGCCGGGCAGACGACAGTCTATTGATGCACGCCGCCGCGGGTTCGGGCGGGAAGTGTGGCGGGAAGTGTGCGGGCTGGAGTGGGGGGTGGAGGAGTGGGGGAGATGCCCTGATCGCGTTGCCGAAAGGCGGGGGAGGAGCCGAGGTGGGGGGATCGCGCGCTACCATCCAAACCCCCGCCCGGAGCGAAGTCCCGGCAGGCCGCGAGCGAGCGCGGCGGTCGGTCGACAGGGCATGACGGCGGGGCCCGCGGAGCCGCCCAGACCCATGCAGAACCCCCCGCCCGCCGCGTCTCCCACCGGGACAGGCACGTCCGTTGGCCCCAGCACCAGTTCCTCCATCATCGATATCCCGCCCGGCTTTGCGGCCGGCACCCGTTTCGCCGCGACAGGAGCGACGCCGTTGATCAACCCCAGCGATACGTTCGTGCATCGTCACATCGGCCCCAGCGAGGCGGACATCGCCAACATGCTGGAAGCGATCGGCGCCAAGACGCTCGAGCAGCTCGCGGACCAGACCGTGCCCGCGGCGATCCGGCTGAAGCGTGAGCTCAACCTGAGCGGCGCCGCCCGCGAGGGACGCGGCGAGCACGAGCTCATCACTGAACTGAAGGCGATGGCTGACCAGAACCAGGTGTTCAGGTCGTGCATCGGCATGGGCTACCACGGCACGATCGTGCCGCCGGTGATCCTCCGCAACATCCTCGAGAACCCGGGCTGGTACACGCAGTACACGCCCTACCAGGCCGAGATCGCGCAGGGCCGGCTCGAGGCGTTGCTCAACTTCCAGACGATGGTGAGCGATCTCACCGCGCTGCCGCTGGCGGGCGCGAGCCTGCTCGATGAGGGCACCGCCGCGGCCGGGGCCGTGGCGATGTGCTTCTCGATCGCCGGCGGCGAGGGCACCGAGCGGAAGAAGTTCATCGTGGCCCGCGACTGCCACCCGCAGACGATCGCGGTGGTCCAGACCCGCGGCGAGACGCTCGGCGTCGAGATCGTGGTCGCGGATATCGCCAAGACCGAGTTTGGCTCGGATGTCTGCGGTGTGATGGTGCAGTACCCGACGACCGATGGGCGGATCGAGTGCTACGAGGATCTCGCAAAGCGCGCCCACGGCGCGGGCGTCATGGTCGTCGCGGCGACGGACCTGCTCATGCTGACGCTGATGAAAGCGCCCGGCGAGTGGGGCGCGGACATCGCGATCGGCTCGGCGCAGCGGTTCGGCGTGCCGATGGGCTTCGGCGGGCCGCACGCTGCCTTCATCGCCACCAAGGCCGACTACGCCCGCAAGATGCCCGGCCGCATCATCGGTGTCTCGAAGGATTCGCACGGCAACACCGCGTTCCGTATGGCGATCCAGACCCGCGAGCAGCACATCCGCCGCGAGAAGGCGACGAGCAACATCTGCACCGCGCAGGCGCTCCTGGCGATCATGGCGGGAATGTACGGCGTGTACCACGGGCCCGAGGGGCTGCGGCGGATCGCGCTGCGGGTGCGGGCGTACACGCAGACGCTGCGTGCGGGTCTGCTCGCGATGGGACACCAGATTGCCGAGGACCTGGTCTTCGACACGCTCCGCGTGACACCCAAGGGCCGGAGCGCGAAGCAGGTGATCGAGGCCTCCGCGGCGAAGAAGATCAACGTCCGTGACTTTGGCGATGGTTCGGTCGGCATCTCGCTCGACGAGACGACCGACCGCGCGCTGGTGCGTGACCTGCTCGCGGCGTTCGGCGGCAAGGGCGATGAGGATGTCGATGCGCTCTTCGCCAAGGCGAAGATGGACATCCCGACGGCCTTCGCGCGGACCAGCAACTACCTCACGCACGAGGTCTTCAACACCTTCCACAGCGAAACGGAGATGCTCCGCTACATCTTCACGCTGCAGGGGCGTGACCTCTCGCTGGCGCACAGCATGATCCCGCTGGGCTCGTGCACCATGAAGCTCAACGCGACGAGCGAGATGATCCCGGTGACGTGGCCGACCTTCGGCAACATCCACCCCTTCGCGCCGGCCGATCAGTGGAACGGCTACAAGAAGATGTTCGCGGACCTGGAGTCCTGGCTCGCCGAGATCACCGGGTTCGCCGCGGTGAGCCTGCAGCCCAACGCGGGCAGCCAGGGCGAGTACGCGGGGCTCGTTGCCATCCGGGCCTACCACCACAGCCGCGGCGAGCCGCACCGCGATGTCTGCCTCATTCCGGATTCGGCGCACGGCACGAACCCCGCCTCGGCGGTCATCGCCGGTTTCCGCGTCGTCGCGGTCGCCAACGACCCGCAGGGCAACGTTGATCTCGAGGATCTCAAGAAGAAGGCCGCGGAGCACGCGAAGAACCTGGGCGCGCTCATGGTCACCTACCCCTCGACCTACGGCGTCTTCGAGGAGCACATCCGCGAGATCTGTGAAGTCGTGCACCAGCACGGCGGGCAGGTCTACATGGACGGCGCGAACATGAACGCGCAGGTCGGCCTCTGCCGGCCCGGCGACATCGGCGCCGATGTCTGCCACCTCAACCTGCACAAGACTTTCTGCATCCCGCACGGCGGCGGCGGCCCGGGCATGGGCCCGATCGGCGTCGCCAAGCACCTGGCGCCGTTCGTCCCGGGGCACCCGGTGTTCAAGCCCAGCGAGGTGCTGGCGGATTCGCGTCACGAGCGCGGCGTCGACAACGCCGGCACCGGCGGGGTGGGCCCCGTGTCTGCCGCGCCCTTCGGCTCGGCGAGCATCCTGCCGATCTCGTGGGTGTACATCGCGCTGATGGGCGCTGCGGGCCTCAAGCGGGCGACCGAGGTCGCGATCCTCAACGCCAACTACATGGCCAACCGCCTCGAAGGCCACTACGCGATCCTCTTCCGTGGCAAGCAGGGTCGCGTGGCCCACGAGTTCATTGTGGACCTGCGGCCCTTCGACAAGTCGGCCGGCATCAAGCCCGATGACGTCGCCAAGCGGCTCATGGACTACGGCTTCCACGCCCCGACCATGAGCTGGCCCGTCCCCGGCACGCTGATGATCGAGCCCACCGAGAGCGAGAGTCAGGCCGAGCTCGACCGTTTCTGCGATGCGATGATCCAGATCCGCGCCGAGATCCGCGAGATCGAGGAAGGCCGGATGAGCAAGTCGGACAACCCGCTCCGCAACGCGCCGCACACGGTCGGCGCGGTGACGGCCTCGGAGTGGAACCACCCCTACACGCGCGAGCAGGCGGCCTTCCCGGCCGCGTGGGTCCGCAACAACAAGTTCTGGCCGCACGTCGGTCGTATTGATAACCCGTACGGCGACCGCAACCTCGTGTGCACGTGCCCGCCGATGTCGGCGTACATGAACTGAGACTCAGGCGGTTGTTGCTCCGCCGCTTCGTCGCTTTGACAGGGCCGCGGAGTTTCAGATCCGTTTCTCCGGAACGAACGACAACAGCCCCCGAGTGATCGGGGGCTGTTGTGTTTCTGGCGTGGGCCGATGCCGAGCGCAGTGTTGCGTCCGCGCACAACTCGCGTGAGTGGCGCGAAGATGGGTGATCTTCTGCATCCGCGCATCGTGCGCCGTGCGTACACCGACGCAACCCGGCCCGGTTCTCGGGCGCCCGGTTCTAGGGTGGGGTTCGGAGGGTTCTGTCGGGAACGCGATGTCGTGGCGTTCTCCGGATGGTCCTCACATCACCAAGGCTTGTTGGGGACGCGTGGAAATGAGCGCGACGGCTGTCGCCGCGCGGACACGCGATTGTGTTCCCAGTAGTGCGAGGAGAAACGAGTCATGATCACGAGCAACTGCAGAGCAGTCCTGACGGCGTCGGCAATCGCGGTCGCGGCGGGCGTGGCACAGGCCGATGTGCGCGTCGTGCACGCATCGCCCGATGCGCCCAACGTCGATATCTATGTCAACGGTGACCCGGCCTCGGCGAGCCCGAACATCGCCAACCTTCCGTTCACCCAGGCCACGCCCTACGTGCCGCTCCCCAGCGATACCTATCGCTTCCGCGTCACGCCCAACGCGGCGCCCGCACCGGTCGTGATCGATGTGACCACCCCGATCGACGGCAATACTGACTACACGGTCGTCGCGGTCGACTTCCTGAACTCGATCGAGGCCCTGCTGCTGACCGACGACAACACGATCGACCCCAACGCCGCCCGGGTCCGCTTCGTGCACGCCTCGCCCGATGCCCCGACGGTCGACATCTTCGCCGCGGGCGGCGTCGATCCACTCTTTGATGCGATCAGCTTCCGCGGCGTGGGCGATTACATCAGCGTGCCCGCCGGGACCTACGACCTCGAGGTCCGGCTCGATGCCGGCGGCGCGCTCGCCCTGCCCGTGCCCGGGCTGACACTCGAAGCCGGCACCGTCTACACCGTCTTCGCGATGGGTTCGGTCGCCGGCGGCACGCTCCAGGCGGTGCCGGTGGTCGATGCGATCCCGGCGCCGGGCAGCCTCGCGCTCCTGGGCCTGGGCGGCCTCGCGGCGATGCGTCGCCGCCGCTGACGCGGCCGGCGGCACTCAATCCGACAGCCTCTTCCCTGGAGGGAGAGAGATCGCGGCGCGGCGGGCCTGCACTGGCCCGCCGCGTCTCCGTTTTGGTTGGGCGGATTTTGAAGCCCGGGCCGCGGCCGGTTATGGTGCTGCAATCCCGCGGGCGTTCCGTCCCGGGGCACAGGAGCGGCGTCCATGAGCACGAAGCGCAAGGCGGCGGAGGCATCGGCGGCGGGCGGCGAGGATGTGCAGGGCAAGATCCGGGAGATCACGGTCAAGGCCCTGCACGACCGCCAGATGAACCCCTCCGAGGTTGGCAAGACTGTCCGCGAGGTCATGGAGGGCGCGGCCGATGGCGTCCGCGACGCCATGCCGGAGGAGCAGACCAGCACACTCCGGCAAGTGATGGACGGCGTGGGCGAGGCCGTGGGCATCGCGATGCGGGCGGTCGAGTCCGCGGCGAAGGACGCCGGCAAGCGTGGCCGCGAGTTCGTCGATTCGGATGCGAAGCGCATCCGCGCCGATGTCGAGAAGATGGAGAATGAACTGGTCAGCGCGGTCGAGTCGTTCGGCCAGCGGCTCGGCGATGAAGTACGCAACGAGTGGGACACGCTGGTTCGGCGGGCCAAGCTCGCCTCGAACCGGATGCGCGGCCCCGCGGGTTCGGCCTTCCAGGCCGCGCGCGAGGACCCGATCGGCCTGACGAAGGAAGCCGCGACGACGGGCGTCAAAGCTGTGCGGAACACCGCTTCCCGCCTGATGCTCGCCGGCGCGGGCCTGCTCGAGGGGATCGGCAAGTCCGTGAGCGGCGAACCCGCGACGCCGGAGAAGAAGCCGACGCGCAGACCCGCCGCGAAGAAGGCAGCCAAGAAGGCGGTCAAGAAGGCCGGTAAGAAGACCACCACGAAGAAGACAACCCGCAAGGCCTCGAAGAAGGCCCCGGCCGTCCGCAAGATCACCAGGAAGACCAAGGCCAAGGCGAAGGTCAAGAAGGCGGGCGGCAAGAAGACCGGTGCTGTGCGCAAGGCGGCGAAGAAGAAGACGGCCCGTCGGTGATTCGACCGCCCGCGTCGCTCACAGCCCGCGGCGACGGTTGCTGATCACGATCAGCACCGTCAGGATCGCCGCGGCGACGAAGCCGGCGATGCCGATGAACGTCAGCCCCGTTGTCTCACGCGCTGCGAGCACGAGGATCGACGATCCCACGAACATCGCCGCAATGATGAGCGCGAAGGCGATGTTGCGGCTGGCGTGCTCGATCGTCGAGGTCAGCTTCGCCAGGCCCTTGTGCTCGAGGTTGATCGCGAACCGGTTGCGGCGGAATTGCGTGATCACGAACCGCAGGTCGTCGGGCAGCTTCTCGACCAGCTCCGTGTAGTTCGACAGGCTCTTGATCAGCCGCTTGCGCATCGCCGGCACGCCGTAGCGCCGCCGCACCAGCCGCTCGACATGCGGCTTGACGAAGTCGACCATCTCGAACTCGGGGTCGAGGCTGGTGCCCACGGACTCGATCGTCGAGAGCGCCTTGATCAGCAGCACCAGATCGCCCGGGCACTTGATCTGGTGCGCCCGCAGCTTCTCGAAGAATTCATCGAGCAGCCGGCTCATGTTGAGCCGCTCGAGCGGCGTGTGCTCGAAGTGGCTGATGAAGCCGCGGACATCCGAGCGGAAGGCACGGTCGTCGAGCTTGGCCGGGTCGGCATCCGCCAGCGCCTGCACCACACCGATCACGCGATCGGCATCGCCGGTGACCACACCCTGCACGAGTTCGGCGAGCTGCTCGCTGGTGCGCAGATCGAGCTGCCCGGTCATCCCGCAGTCGATGAAGCAGATCCGCCCGCCCGGGAGCGCGAAGAGGTTGCCCGGGTGCGGGTCCGCGTGGAAAAAACCGAGGTCCAGGCATTGCCGCAGCACGGCGCGGGCCCCGTTGGCGACGACCGACTTGCGGTCCGCTTCCGAGAGATCCCCATCCTTGATCCGCGACAGCAGCACACCGTGGATCTCTTCGAGCGCGAGCACGTTCTCGGTGGTCGCCTCCCAATAGACCCGCGGGAAGTGAACGCCCTCATCTTCGATGAACGCCTGCCGCAGCCGGTCGGTCGCGCGGGCCTCCTGCGTCAGATCGGTCTCGCGTCCGAGTTCCCTCGCGAATTCACGGACGACCTCCTCGGGGTTGTAGCCCAGGTTCGTGAAGTGATTCTCGGCGAACTCCGCGAGCGTGCGGAGGATCTCCAGGTCCGCGTTGGTCACCTCGCGGATCCCCGGCCGCAGCACCTTGAGCACCACCGAAGCGCCGTTGCGCAGCTTCGCCCGGTGCACCTGCGCCATCGACGCCGCGGCGAGCGGCTCCTCCTCGATCGACTCGATGACCTCGGCGTATTCGTCGCCGAACTCCTCCTCGAGCAGCGCCTTGATCTCGGCGAAGGGGACGCGCGGGCAATCGTCCTGCAGCCGCTTGAACTCCTGAGCCCACTCCGGCGGGATCAGGTCCGGCCGCGTGCTGAGCACCTGGCCCATCTTGATGAAGGTGGGCCCGAGCTCTTCCATCGCGCCGCGGAGCCGGCCGGCGCGCGTCAGGTTCTGCAGCCCCTCGCGCGGCTTGGCGCCCACGAGCCCGCGCCCCTTGTCCAGGAACCGGTCGAGCCGCAACTCCGACACGACATCGTCAAAGCCGTAGCGGACCAGCACCTCGAGGATCTCGCCGTAGCGGCGGATGTTGCGGATGCGCTGCGAGATGGGCGTGAAAGTGCTCATTCCGTGGGGACTGTACTCGGTCCGGGGGATATCGGCCCGCCGCGGTCGCTCCGTTCGGCCGGTCAGGAAATAGCGCAACAGAAAGGCCCGGCACGAAGCCGGGCCCACCTGTGGAGGAGATTGTCAGATCGTGACTCAGCCGCCGCCGGGGCCGGGGCCCTGCGGGCCGCCGCCGCCACCGCCGGTGGAGCCGCCCGGGCCGGGCGCCGTCACCGGAGCATTCGTGAAACCGTCGATCTTCGAGGTCGCGGTGTCGACGCCGAGCGTCACATAGCGCCGGCCGTTCTGCATGCCCACGCGTGTCGCCCGGCTGGGCCACCACGGGTAGCCCACGAGCTGGCGGTGCATGTAGTCGGGTCCGTTGACGATCAGGTTCTTCTGGAAGTAGCGAATCGTGGCGCCGTCGCCGCCGTTGATGACCCACTGCTCGGGCTCGACCAGCGCGGTGATGAGGTCCATCAGCTCCTGAGCCCGCTCGGCGGGCGTGCGCCGCTCGACCTCTTCCTCGTTCTCCTGGAATGGACTCTGACCGCCGCCGCCGCCCTCGCCCTGCTGCAGCACGCTCTGCAGGTCGAAGTCGGGCGCGTTGTTGTAGTTGGGGATGTCCATGATCAGGTCCTGGATCGAGTAGATCTCGACCCGCTTGAACTTGTTCAGGCGATCCTTGGGACCGATCTGGAGCGACCCGGTCGAGCTGAGCTGCCAGGTGTTGCCGCCCGGGCTGAACGAGTCGCGTCCCGCCTTCTCGAGCACCTTCTCGAGGACATCGAGCGCGGTGCGGCCCTGGAAGTCGGCGGTGATCAGCTCTTCCTTGTTCATGCCCGAGGTGTTGCGGTCATCGATCCACATCACCTCCATGTCCGCCTGCGTCACATCCTTGATGAACCGCATCACATCCTCGAGACGCGTCTCGTTGAAGGAGATGGTGATCGGCCGCATCATCTGGCGGAGCGTGTCCCGCTGCGGGATGCCGCTGGAGCGCACGCTCTGACCGCTCTGCAACACGCCCTGCTGCTGGGCGAACGCGGCCGGCGTCAGCGTGGACACGAGCACGGCGGCCGCCGCGGCGGCCAGCGCGGCCGGGCCACGGGAGCGGGAACGACTGAAAGAGCCTGGACTGGAAGAGCCTGGACGCATCGGATGTCCTCTTGGCACTTGGTTTCCCCGGCCCTGCCCTGTGCGACGGGCGGCCAGGCGTTGGGTCGAGGCGGCTTGCCTCAGTACCCTACCACCCGCGACGGCAAGCGGTTGCCGATCCTCGCCGGGTGGCGTCCCCAACTCTGACGCCGGGCTTCCCACCCGGTTCCCGGGTCATCGGCAGGATTCGACCCCGGACATCGCTATCACCCCGCCCGCGAGGTACATCACCGGCGTGTTCGCAGGGCCGCAGGGCACGCCTCGCCCCGGCGACCCGTCTCCGCGGCGGTCGTGCTCGCCTTGTCAGGGCGGGTGCGCAAGAAGAGCCACCTTGGGGATTTGAACCCCAGACCTATGCTTTACGAAAGCATCGCTCTACCGCTGAGCTAAGGTGGCGTCGCGACGGAAAACCGACGCCGCGGGCCGCTGGCGGGCGACCGGAGTCACCGCCGGGCCGGCGAGTCGGAAGTATCGGCAGGAAGTGGCCGGATGTCCAACCCGGCCGCTGTTCCGGTCAGGCCCGATACCTCGAACCCCACACCTCGAACCCCACACCTCAAGTCTGAGACCTCAGTCCTGATTCCACCCCGGGCGGGCCGCTTCCGGCCGCAGGGAGTGGATCGCCACCGCGCGGCCGCTGGTATCCGCCGCCTCGATCCGCGCCCCCGCCGACCGGAGTTGGGCAAGGAGCCTGCGTCCGATCCGGGCGTGGATCACCACCGACTGGCCGTCGTCGGGGTAGGTCCGGTCGAGGACCTCGCCGCGGTTCTCGATGATGTGGATCGTCTTGGAATCCCGGAGGGGGACCGAGACCCGCAGTTCCTCGACTTCGCCGAGCACCGCCTCGCGCGTCCGCGCCACCAGCTCGGCCTGCCCGGTGGGCGGCGCAAGCGGATCGCCGGAGAGCGCGCACAGCGGGATCGAGTTGGGCACTTTGCGCTGCCAGACCAGGAGCTCGGCGTTGTCTTTGAGCCGGTCGGCCTTGTTGAGGAGCAGGAGCCGCTCGGGCGGCTTCCAGAACCGGTCCTCATCGTGAGCCGACTTGGCGAGCTCCTCGAAGTGCTCATCCAGCACGGTGTTCACGGTCTTGTACTGCAGCTCCGCCGCGGGGTCGG
>JBDZUZ010000005.1:0-62375 GCA_040255445.1 Planctomycetaceae bacterium
CTCACCGGCGAGTATGCCGGCTCCCCGTTGAGTCCGCCATTCGTGGGCCACCTCAACTGCTATCCGTACATTGTCCCGAAGGAGTACCTCGAGAGTCAGCCGGATGGTGGAACTGAGATGGTGCGACCGATCGGGCACGGCCTTTCGGTTGTTCTGGTTCAAGATCATCGCGGCGCCGTGAAGAGCGTGAGCCTGAGCGATCTGGCAGGAGCCAAGTTGACCGTTGAGTCGGCGCACAAGGAGGCGTTGCGGAACCTTGAGGAGCTACTGCATGCGGGTGACATCGAGATCACGGGGTACGACAGTGGCCCGAACGATCTCCCCTTCATCCTGGTGGGCGAGCATTGGGCGGCCGCCGCGTGCATCCTCCTGCCAGCGATCCTGGGCATTGCTCGCGAGAATCTCGGATGCTCGGAGGTCATCGCGAGTATCCCGCATCGCGATGCTCTGTTGTTGTTTCCCAAGGCGGGCAAGGGCGCGATGCGGGCGATTCAACACTTCGTCGTCGAACACGAAAGCGAAGGCCGCAAGCCGCTCACGTTCGAGCCGTTCGAATTGACCGAGAAGGGGCCGGTTCCGGTGCTGAAGAGGCTGTGACTGGCGACTGGCGTGCGCACGCGCGGGCAAGATTGCCGCAGACTGGCTGCGCTGACCCAGCCTGTAGGGATTTGCAGGATCGTCGGCTTGACGCGCGTGCTTCGTGCAGCCCACAGGCTCGCTCAGTGCAGCGAGCCTGTGGCACGGTGTCGAGGTTTTGCGGGTCCCTGTGGTTTGGCGCGGGTTGTGCGGCTGATGCACTGCGCGAGCGGGGTGTGCAATGCGTGGTGCGGGGGCTGGTAGCCACCGAGATGCGGACGCATCTCGGTGGCACTCGTGTGCAATGCGTGGTGGGTACCGACGACGACGGGCGGAGTGCGGCGCCCAGCCCACAGGCTCGCTCAGAGCAGCGAGCCTGTGGCACGCGTGTGGGCAATGCGTGGTGCGGGGTCTGGGAAGCACCGATGTGTCAGAGCACACATCGGTGCCACGTCAGAGCGGGATCACAACGCGCGTTACATCACGCTCTTCATGCCGAAGCAGCGGCGCCAGGTGCTGACCTGGCCCAGGTGCATCATGATGTGGCTGGTGGCGAGGAACATCGCCGCGTGGCCGATGGTGGGGCACATGTCGCGGAAGCGCCCTTCGCGCGGGTTGATCACGGCGAGGCGTTCATCGCTGACCTTGGGCATCTGCTGGATCAGCGCGGTGTAGCCCTTCGTGAAGGCGGCCATGATCTCGTCCTTGCTCGGGTAGATCGTGCGGTTGGGGTCGTTGCGGCACTCGACGCCGGCCTTGAACATGTCCTCGTAGCCGGCGGGTGCCGCGGCGGAGGCGGGGTCGAGCCCGCACATCTCGAGGACGCGGGTGGGGTAGATGGCCAGGTGGCCGTAGTTGAAGGCGGGGTGGTTGGTGTTGATGGTCCTGCCGTCCTTGCCGGTGGGCTGGGCGGCGAAGATCGCCGCATCGATGTCCGCGGCCATCGCTGTGCCCAGGCCGAGGCCGGACTCACAGAGTTTGGCGATCATGCTGCCGACCGTGTGGGAGCCGACGGTGCTGGCGGTAGTGGTGGTCTGTGTCATGTGGTGGACTCCTCGCCCTGAGTGGTGTGGTGCAAGTGTTGCGCTGTGACTGCCCCGAACATGGCATCCGGCGCATGGCCGGCCAGCGTGTTGCGGCCCGACAGCCTAGCCCGGTCCGGGGGAGGAGTGGGCGGGACGGGGGTGCGAGGCGGGCTGAAGGGGGCGGTTGTGACGGGTTGTTCTCGGTCCCCGTAATCCCGCCCCGCGCTCTGGCCGACATTTCAGATCGATGCGCCGCCCTGCCGCGGCGGGTCATCGGCCGACAACCACAGAGAGCGCACCATGCACGCCAACCTTCAGCAACTCACCTCCGAGGTCGCGAACACCCTGGGAGGGACGGACTGTCACGACTTGCAGTCGCTCGCGCGGATTCACACGCTGCTGAACACGCTCGAGGATCAGGCGGCGGCCGCGGCGGATGCATCGCACCAGCCGCTGGCCTCGGCGGGCGCGGATCTGCGGCGGCTGGTCGAGAAGATCATCCTCAACGAGGTGGAGGATTCGGAGACCTCGTTCCGGCGGCTGCAGGACTCGTTCTCCGCGCTGCGGGCGATGGTTGAGGGGCTGGGGTCGATGGATACCGCGCTCGAAGCGCCGTCGTTGGTGACAGCGCCGGCTGCGGCGTCCGCGGCCGCGACGAGCTTTGCGCCTCCGCCCCCGCCGCCGGCGGTGGCCGCGGTTGTGCACACCTTGCAGACGATCGAGCCCGAAGCGGTGATCGGTGAGATGGATGCGCCGCTGGCGATGGAGTTCGTGACCGAATCGATGGGGCACCTGGAGGCGGCCGAGGCCGCGCTGCTGGAGCTCGAGAACGATCCGACGAGCCCGGAGCCGGTGGGCGCTGTGTTCCGCAGCTTTCACACCATCAAGGGCGTGGCCGGGTTCCTGGGTCTCAAGCAGATCGGCAAGCTGGCGCACGCGGCGGAGAACCTGCTGGGCCTGGCGCGCGACGGTGTGCTGACGCTGCAGGGCGGCACGATCGACCTGACGCTGGGCGCGCTTGATTTGATGCGGTCGCTGGTGAACGACCTCGAGGCCGCGATGTGCGAGAACCGGGCGCCGGCGACGGATCCGCGCATCCCGGAGATGATTCTCAAGCTCGAGCAGTGCGCCAGCGGGACGCCGGTCGCGGGTGTTGCGGCGTTCCAGGCGACCGCCGCGGCGGCAGCACGCCAGCAGGATCAGATCGTCGAGCCGAGCATGGCTTCGACCGCGGGGCGCGGCGGTGAGCCCGCCGCGGAGGGCGGCTCGGCCCGCGAGAGCTCGGGCGATTCGACCGTCAAGGTCTCGACGACGCGGCTCGACAGCCTCATCAACATGGTCGGCGAGCTGGTGATCAGTCAGTCGATGGTGCAGCAGGACTCGGGCATTCTGACGGCGGACAACCCGCGGCTGAGCCGCAACCTGTCGCACCTGGGCAAGATCACGCGGGAGCTGCAGGACCTGTCGATGTCGATGCGGATGGTGCCGATCCAGGGCGTGTTCCAGAAGATGGCGCGGCTGGCGCGCGATACCGCCCGGAAGGCCGGCAAGGAGATCGAGTTCGTGATGGTGGGCGCCGAGACCGAGCTCGACCGCAATGTGGTCGAGGCGGTGAGCGATCCCTTGGTGCACATGGTGCGGAACGCGGTTGATCACGGCATCGAGCCGCCGGATGTGCGGGCCGAGGTGGGCAAGGCGCGGCAGGGGCGGGTGGAGCTGCGTGCGTACCACCAGGCGGGCAGCATCGTGATCCAGATCAGCGATGACGGGCGGGGGTTGAACCTCGCGCGGATTCTCGAGAAGGCGCGGGCGGCGGGGATCGTCGGGCCGGAGCAGGAGCTGCCGGATCAGGAGATCGCGCAGCTGATCTTCCACGCCGGGCTCTCGACGGCGGAGAAGGTGACGGATATCTCCGGCCGCGGCGTGGGCATGGATGTGGTCAAGAAGAACATCGAAGCGTTGCGCGGGCGTGTCGAGATCGCGACGACGGCGGGGAAGGGCTCGGTCTTCACGATCCGGCTGCCGCTGACGCTGGCGATGATCGACGGCATGCTGGTGCGGGTCGGTGAGCAGCGGTACATCATCCCGATCACGACGATCGAGCAGAGCGCGCGGCCGCGGCCTGAGCAGGTGTCGACGGTGCAGGGGCGGGGCGAGATGTGCATGGTCCGCGGGCGGTTGCTGCCGGTGATCCGTCTGGCGGATGTGTTCAGCGTTCCGGGGGCGAGCGGGTCGGTGACGGATGCGATCGCGGTGACGATCCAGGACAACGAGCGGCGGGCTTGCGTCGCGGTCGATGAGCTGCTGGGTCAGCAGCAGGTGGTGATCAAGAGCCTGGGGGACAGCTTCGGGCAGATCGCGGGGATTTCCGGCGGCGCGATCCTGGGTGATGGCACTGTGTGCCTGATCATCGATCCGCCGGGGCTGATCGATCTGGCGTCCGGGTGCGTCGCGGCGGCGTGAGCGAGTCATTCAAACACGGGGGCTACTCCATGAGCAATGAGCAGACGACGGAAGCAACGAAGACGGGTGAGACGGCCGGCACGGGCGTTCGCGCGCGCGGCGGCAAGTACCTGACCTTTGCGCTGGGGCGCGAGGGGTACGGGATCGAGATCCTGAAGGTGCGCGAGATCATCGGGTTCATGGACATCACGGCGGTGCCCCGGACGCCCAGCTATGTGCGCGGGGTGATCAATCTGCGCGGGCAGGTGATCTCGGTGGTTGATCTGCGGGCCAAGTTCGGCATGGAGACGGCCGAGCGGACCGACGAGACCTGCATCATCGTGGTCGAGATCAAGAGCGGGCAGCGGAAGCTGTCGACGGGGATCGTGGTCGACAAGGTGTCCGAGGTGCTGACGATCAACGACGACTGCATCGAGGATGCGCCGGCGTTTGGCGCTGCGGTGTCGACGGATTTCGTGCTGGGGATGGGCAAGATCGGCGAGTCGGTGAAGATCCTGCTGGACATCGACAAGGTTCTCTCGCCCGACGACCAGGCGCAGCTGGCGGCGGTCGCGGCGGCCTGAGTTCGATCGTCATGACGAGGCGTGCTCGGCCGCGTCCCTTCGGGATGCGGCCGCTTCTCTTGCGCGATGTCGGAGTGATCCCCTGAGTGATCTAGGGAGACAGATTCAGAATCCCGCCCTTAAAACGGTGTAACTCACGGAGGGTTCCCGGGGGCCCGATCAGCCTGTGAGCGCCGCATCGGCGCTTTAAGCAGTCGCGCTGGGGTCACCCTGCTGCGATGGATTCCAGGCTGGCGTTCCTTGATGAGCGTCGGTGTGGACATGACGCGGTCACGCGTTGTGTCGCCGCCCATGACCGGCGGCGGGTACATCCAACCGCAGAAAGGGGTAGCCGTGACGCTGTCTTTCTTGCTCGCATCGTCCAGTTCTCAGGGTGGGTCTGTGTGGGGCATCGTTCTGTGGGTTGCGGCGATCGCGATGATCGCGGCGATCGCGTGGAACGCGTTTGCTTCGTGGCAGGCTCACCAGACGGGCAAGGCGCGTTCGCTGCGGGTGCGGCTGCTCGCCATCGGGGCCATGCAGATGTTCGTGCTCGCGGGCGTGCTCTTCGGCGCGTACTTCTTTTCCGCGCGAAAGGCGATGGAGGACCGGTACGTCGAGAAGGCACGCAGCATCATCCTGACGAGCGAGGCGATGCGCGAGGAGATGGGCAAGAAGTGGGATCAGGGCGTCTTTAGCGCCGAGCAGATGCGGGAGTGGGCGGATGCGGGTCGCCTCGACAAGGTGATGTCCGCGGTGCCGGTGGTGACGGCGTGGACCGCCGCGATGGCGAAGGCCCAGGAGGGCGGGTACGAGGTGCGTGTGCCCAAGTTCGAGCCGCGGAACGCCAAGAACGAGCCCGATCAGGTCGAGGCGCGGGTGATCCGGATGTTCGAGGAGCAGGGCGTCAAGGAGCACTACGAGATCGATGAGACGATGAACGCGGTGCGGTACTTCCGTCCGATCCGGCTGACGCAGGAGTGCATGCTCTGCCACGGCGATCCGGCGACATCGGTGACTCTGTGGGGCAACGACAAGGGTGTCGATCCGACGGGCGCGAAGATGGAGAACTGGAAGGTCGGCGAGGTACACGGCGCCTTCGAGGTCATCCAGCCGCTGGCGACAGCGCAGCAGGAGCTGATGGCGCAGCTGGGCGCCGGCGCCGGGCTGGTCGCGCTGGTGGTGGTAGCCTGCGGTGCGGGGCTGTACCTGGTGATCACTCGGAGCGTGGTGAAGCCGATGCAGGGCGTGGTGGACACGATCGCGAACGCATCGACGCAGCTGAACGGGGCATCGGGGCAGGTCTCATCGTCGTCGCAGTCGCTGGCGCAGGGCGCGAGCGAGCAGGCGGCGACGCTGGAGGAGACGAGCTCGGCGCTGTCGGAGGTTGCTTCGATGACGACGCGGAACACGGAGACGGCGCAGTCGACGGCGGTGCGTGTGGGCGAGGCCCGCACGAACGCGGTCCGCGGGCGCGATTCGATGACGCGGATGTCGACGGCGATCGGCGACATCGAGAAGTCGTCGGGCGAGACGGCCAAGATCGTGAAGGTGATCGACGAGATCGCCTTCCAGACCAACCTGCTCGCGCTCAATGCGGCGGTGGAGGCGGCGCGTGCGGGCGAGGCGGGCAAGGGCTTCGCGGTGGTCGCCGAGGAAGTGCGGAACCTGGCGATGCGTTCGGCGGAGGCGGCCAAGAACACCTCGCGGCTGATCGAGGAGTCGGTGCAGTCGGCGCGGAACGGCGTGTCGATGACGACCGAGGTGTCCGAATCGCTCGAGCTGATCGTGACCTCTGCGAATCAGGCCGCGGAACTCGCCGAGGAGATCGCCAAGGCGAGCCGCGAGCAGAAGACGGGTATCGATCAGGTCAGCAAGGCGGTGGGCGAGATGGATCATGTGACCCAGGGGAACGCGGCGGCGGCGGAAGAATCCGCGGCGGCCTCCGAGGAGCTCAACGCGCAGGCGATGTCGCTCGCCAATGTCGTGACGGAGTTGTCGCGTCTGGTGAACGGGTCGTCGGCGGACGGGCGCGGTTCGGGGTTTGGGGCACCCGAGTCGGTGGGCGCTCCGCGGGACCGTCACAGTTTGACGCTGACCCGTGGGGAACGCCGGTCCGCGGCGTGAAGCCAGCGGGTGCGCGGACCGATGGAGTCGCCGTTCGCAACCCATGAGGAGCACTTGCATGAATCTGATCCTGGTTATGGCTGCCGGCATGCTGATGGGCATGGGCGGTGACGAGAAGGCGCCGCAGAAGGTCGTTGATCTGGCGGAGAAGACGCTTGCCGCGTTCGGGACGGACCCCACGATCGTGCGGGCCGTTCGCGAGGACAACGCCAAGGGGCGCACGCTCGACGAGATCAAGGCCATGGACAAGGAGTGGATGGCCGCTTCGGGCATTAACGACTTCATGAAGGCGATGATGAACTCGGAGTGCGGCAAGCGGCTCGCGGAGATCGAGAAGAGCCAGCCGTTCTTCTCCGAGCTGTTCCTGACCAACTCGCTGGGCGCGAACGTCGCGATGACGGACAAGACCAGCGACTACTGGCAGGGCGACGAGGCCAAGTTCACGGACTCGTGGAAGGAAGGGACCGGCGCGGTCGCGGTCGGCCCGGTCAAGTTCGATGACAGCAGCCAGACGTACTCGGTGCACATCTCCGTCCCGGTCAAGGACGGCGACAAGGTCATCGGCGTCCTGATCTTCGGCGTCGATGTCGACCGCGTCCCGTAAGTGATCACACCGCCCGCCGTCCGGAAGGGCGGCGGGCGCTTTTCTTCACGCACAGATACCCAGGCACACTCACATACCGCAGAGGAATCCACGATGCGAGGCAAGACCCGTTTCACTGTTGCGCAGAAGCTCATCGCCGCGTTTTCGCTGATGGTCGGCATCACGGCGGTGGTCGGCTACAACGGGTTCCGCGGCACCGCGGTCATCCACGACCGGATGGACAACATCTACAACAAGAGGTATCGGACCAACACGCTGCTGCTGAGCATCGACCGAGACCTGTATCAGGCGGTGAACGCGCAGCGGACCATGCTGTTCATCGATGTCGCCTCCGAGACCTTCCCGAAGATGGTTGAGGAGTACGAGACGAACGTGAAGCAGGCTGCGGAGCGGTGGGACGAGTACAAGGCGGTTGCGGACAAGGACGACGAGCAGGACTACATCGCGGCCTTCGAGTCGGCGCGGGCGAAGTGGCTCGAGCTGTCCGCGCAGGTGGTTCGGGGCCGCAGCGAGGACACACGGGAGGGTCGCCGGCTGGCGATCGATCTCGTGCTTGGCGACTCGACCGCGCGGTTCGAGGAGATGCGGACCTGGATCGACAAGCTGCAGGACCACACGGCGGAGGAGGCCAGCAGTGAGTTCGCGGATGCGGAGGCGACGTTCGCGACGCTGTCGTGGACGCAGATCCTGCTGTGCGGCGCGGCGGTGGTGAGCGGCGGGCTGCTGGCGTTCTTCATCAGCCGCGGGGTGTCGACCGTGCTCAAGCGGGTGTCGACCTCGATCAGCGACGGGGCGCGGCAGCTCTCCAACGCGTGCCATCAGGTGTCGGCGTCGAGCCAGAACCTGGCGCAGGGGGCCAGCGAGCAGGCGGCGTCGCTCGAGGAGACGACCTCGTCGCTGCACGAGATGAGCGGGCGCACGCGGCGGAGCGCCGACAACGCGGTGACCGCAGCGCGGATCTCGGGCGACACCAAGTCGGCCGCGGACCGTGGCAACACCGCGATGCACCGGATGGGCGTGGCGATCACGGAGATCGAGAAGTCCGCGAAGGACACGGCCAAGATCATCAAGGTGATCGACGAGATCGCCTTCCAGACCAACCTGCTCGCGCTCAACGCGGCGGTCGAGGCGGCGCGTGCGGGCGAGGCGGGCAAGGGCTTCGCGGTGGTCGCCGAGGAAGTGCGGAATCTGGCGATGCGTTCGGCCGAGGCCGCCAAGAACACGGCGCGGCTGATCGAAGAGTCGGTGCAGTCGGCGCGGAACGGTGTGACGATCTCGGCGGAGGTGGGGACCACGCTCGAGGAGATCAACGCCGCGGCGACGCAGGTGAACGAGCTGATCACGGGCATCGCCGCGGACAGCCGCGAGCAGGCGACGGGTATCGAGATGATGAACTCGGCCGTGTCGCAGATGGACAAGGTTGTGCAGAGCAACGCGGCGACGGCGGAGGAATCCGCGGCGGCCTCGGAAGAGATGTCGGCGCAGGCTTCCGCACTGAACGACATCGTGGGCGAGCTCCTCGCGCTGGTGGGGAAGACGCGGGCGAGTGAGCCGGCGACTCTCAATGGCCGGGGGTCGATGGGCAACGGCCGGGGCGCGATGGGGTCTGACGCGGCGGGCTTCCGCCGCTCGCTGGCGCCGTCGGGCCCGGCTGCGGGTTCGGGGTTCGAGGAGTTCCGCAACGCCGCCTGATGTCTGGCGGGTCTCTTCTGTACGGGGAAACAGCATGCTCCTATCCGCGCCGCTCTCGATCGGTGAAGCTGACTTCAAGGCGATCAGCAGCATGGTCTACGACCACTGCGGGATCAATCTGCACGAGGGGAAGCGCGAGCTGGTGCAGGCGCGGATCGCCAAGCGGCTGCGGGCGCTGGGGCTCTCCGATGTCCGCAGCTACATGGCGCGGCTGCAGTCGGACGAGTCGGGCGCGGAGTTCGCGGAGCTCGTCGATGCGATCAGCACGAACCTGACGAGCTTCTTCCGCGAGTCATCGCACTTTGATTTCCTGGTGTCGACGCTCCTGCCGCGGATCATCGCGGCCAAGAAGGGCGGCGGGCCGCGGCGGATCCGGGTGTGGAGCGCGGGGTGCTCCTCGGGCGAGGAACCGTACACCCTGGCGATGGTGCTGCGCGAGCACGTGCCGGCGGGGGAGTGGGACATCCGGATCCTGGCGACGGACATCTCGCGTCCGGTGCTGGCGACAGCGCGGAAGGGTGTGTACGACAAGCAGCGGGTTTCGGGGATACCGCCCGCGCTGCGGAACAAGTACATGCTGCCCCGAACGGTGGACGGGGTGCAGGTGTACGAGTCGGCGCCGTCGCTCAAGGAACTGATCCGGTTCAACCATCTGAACCTGATGGAGCCGTGGCCGTTCGACGGACCGTTCGACTTCATCTTCTGCCGCAACGTGATGATCTACTTCGACAAGCCGACGCAGCAGCGGCTGGTGCAGCGGTACTGGGATGTGCTGTCGCCGGGTGGGATGCTTTTCACGGGGCATTCCGAGTCTCTCACCGGGATTCAGCACAGGTTCTCGTACGTCCAGCCGACGATCTACGGGAAGTTGTGATGCGTGAAGCATCGGTTGTGGGCGTTGTGTCGGTGCGGGCAGTGTCGCGGTGGAATGGGTCCCCGGCGATTCCGGCGGAGGCGAAGTGAACATCACGATCAGCATCTCCGACGCACGCGTGAGCAACGACCCGAGGGCGACTCTGGTCACCTATTCGTTGGGTTCGTGCATCGGCGTGTCGGTGTACGACCCTGCGGTCCGGGTCGGGGGCATGCTGCACTTCCAGCTGCCGGCGGCGGACCCGGACACGGCGCGTGCGAAGGCCAACCCGCTCATGTACGCGGACACGGGGATGGCCTGGCTGCTCGAGAAGATGGCCGCGATGGGCGCGGTGGAGCGGCGGATGCAGATCATCATCGCCGGCGCTGCGCAGATGTTCGACGACAAGGGTGTCTTCAACATCGGTCGGCGCAACCACACCGCGATCCGCAAGGTGCTGTGGCAGCGCGGCCTGTTCATCAACCGCGAGGAGATCGGCGGTACGTCTCCCCGCAACCTGTACCTGTCGATCGCTGACGGCGCGGTGCTCATCAAGAGCTCGGGTCAGCAGCGTCAGTTGGCTTCGGCGTAGGAGGTGACCATGCCCCTGAAGGTTCTCATTGTCGACGACTCATCAACGATCCGCGCGGTCATCAAGCGTGCGCTGGCGATGTCCGGCGTCGCGGCCGGCGAGGTGGTGGAGGCGTCCAACGGCGTCGAGGGGCTGGCCGCGCTCGCGAAGGGGCCGGTCGACCTGATCTTCGCGGATCTGCACATGCCGGAGATGGGCGGGGTCGAGATGACCCGGCGCATTCTGTCGAACCCGGCGACCGCGCGGATTCCGGTGATCGTGGTGACCGCCGAGCCGAATCAGAAGACCATCGATGAGCTGCGCGGTGCGGGCGTTCGTGCTCACATCGCCAAGCCATTCACACCCGAGGCCTTCCGCAACGCGGTCACGGCCGTTCTGGGGACCGTCCATGCCTGAGACCGGAAACAACCTGGCCAGCGAGTCGCTGGGATGGTCGCTCGAGATGATGGCGTTCGTCTCGCCGATGCCGTGGGAGTCGGGCGATGCGCCGGCCGCGGGCGACGAGGCGTACATGGCGTCGATCGCGTTCTCGGGCGCGCGGCACGGCGTGCTGGAGATCGCGGCGCCGGCCGCGTTCGCGCGGATGCTGGCGGTGAACCTGCTCAGCTTCGACGCGGGCGAGGTGGGTGACGAGCGGATCCGCGATGTGTTTCGCGAGCTCACGAACATCACCTGCGGGACGTTCATCCGGCGTTTGTCGGTGGACCCGGGTGAAGTCCCCAACATGAGCATCCCCCGGGTCGAGGCCCTGAAGCTCCCGGTGGGTTGGACCGATTTCATCGAGTCCGACGGGTGCACGCTGCTGGAGGCGGAGGGGTATCCGATCGCGGTGCGGCTGCGGGATGCGGCCTGAGCCGGCGAGGACCTGTGGATGTGGCGGCGGGGGGCCGCCGTGAGGAGATTGGATGTCGACGACGCCCGCCAACACCCGACCGACACCTGGAGCGCGTATCCGCGTTCTGGTGGTCGATGATTCGGCGGTGGTGCGGCGGTTCCTGACGCGGGAGCTCGAGCGGGACCCGAGCATTGAGGTGGTGGGGGTGGCGTCGGACCCGTACGAGGCCCGGGACCTGATCCTGCGGCTCGAGCCGGATGTGCTGACCCTGGATATCGAGATGCCGCGGATGGACGGGATCACGTTCCTGCGGCACCTGATGCAGGCGCGGCCGACACCGGTGGTGGTGGTGAGTTCGTTGAGCGAGCGGGGGACGCGGATCGCGACCGAGGCGCTCGAGGCGGGCGCTGTGGATGTCTTGTGCAAGCCCAACGGCGCGTGTGATCCGGCGGACAAGGGGTTCAATCTGGCGGAGCGGGTGCGGGTCGCGGCGAAGGCGCGGCCGCGACTGATCCCGGCTTGGAAGTCCGCCGCGGCCCCGGCGCAGCCGACGCGGATGGAGGCGGTGTTCGCGATCGGGGCATCGACGGGCGGTGTGCAGGCGGTGACGGAGGTGCTGCGGACGTTTACGCGGAGCAGCCCGCCGACGCTGATCGTGCAGCACATGCCGCCGCGGTTCACGCAGTCGTTCGCGGCGCGGCTGGACGTGGTGTGTGCTGCGGATGTTCGGGAGGCCAGGCATGGTGACACGCTGGCGCGTGGCCTGGTGCTTATCGCCCCCGGCGGGTACCACATGGTGTTAAGAAAGTCCGGCGGCGCGTACCGGGTTGAGCTTTCCGAGACAGAACGGGTGCATCACCAGCGTCCGGCGGTCGATGTGCTGTTCCGGTCGGTGGCCGCGACAGCGGGCGCCGATGCGGTCGGGGCGTTGCTTACGGGTATGGGCGCGGACGGGGCCGAGGGGCTCCTGGAGATGCGTCGGGCCGGGGCGCGCACGGTCGCGCAGGACGAGGCGACCTGCATCGTGTACGGGATGCCCGCGGAGGCGGTGAAGCGGAACGCGGCGGAGTTCGTGCTGCCGCTGGACGCGATCGGTCCGAGGATGCACGAGCTCTGCAGGGCACAGAAAACGAATCGACCAGGAGCTGAAGCAGCATGACAACGGCACAGAGCGAACAGGCGGCCACGAGCGCCAAGCTCATCGTTCCCTTCGTTCGGAGCCTTTGCTCGGTGTTCACCACGATGGTGAAGACCGAGGCGACGGTGGGCAAGCCGACGCTGAAGGCGACGCCCGGGCTCACCTACGACGTGTCGGGCATCATCGGGTTCTCCGGTGACCTGATGGGGTCGGTGGTGGTGAGCTTCCAGATGGAGACCGCGCAGAAGCTGGTCGAGAGCTTTGCGGGCTGCCCAGTTGAGCCGGGTTCGCCGGACTTTGGCGATGCGATCGGCGAGCTGGCGAACATGATCGCCGGCGGCGCCAAGAAGGACCTGGGCCAGAAGGCCAGCATCAGCACACCGACTGTTGTGATCGGCAGCGGGCACACGATCGCCCGGCTGTCCGATGTTCCGTGCATTGTGATTCCGTGCACGACTCCTGTGGGCAAGTTCGCCGTCGAGGTGAACGTGAAGCAGGTCGCGGCGGCCTGACTTTACAGGGAGTGATCCATGAAGATTCTGCTTGTTGACGATTCCAAGACGATGCGCAACATCCAGAAGCGCTCGCTCCAGACGATGGGCGAGGTCGACTTCGCGGAGGCGGGTGACGGCGTTGAGGCGCTGTCGGTGATCCAGGCGAACCCGGGGGGCTTTACGGCCATCCTGGTCGACTGGAACATGCCGAACATGGATGGCATCACGCTGGTGGGGCGTATCCGCGAGAGTGACAAGACGACGCCCCTGATCATGGTGACGACCGAGGCGGAGAAGACCCGTGTCATCGAGGCGATCAAGGCGGGTGTGAACAACTACGTGATCAAGCCGTTCACGCAGGATGCGCTGGTGGACAAGGTCCGGCAGACGCTGGCCCGCGCCACCGCGGCGGCGTGATATGTGACGGTATGACGGGGGGAGGCGGCGCTTGCGCGCGTTTGATGTTGCGTACATCAATCCGTTCATCGCGGCGGCGGATGGTGTGTTCGACACCATGATCAAGTCGCCGCTGTCGCTGGGCAAGCCTCGGCTGCTCGGCGATCCTTCCGAGGTCACACGCCAGTTCGGCGTCGCGACGCAGATCGCGCTGAGCGGCGAGCTCGACGGCGTGGTGTTGCTGAGCCTGTCGCGGCCGGTGGCGCTCTCGCTGGCGAGCGGCTTCGCGGGCGCGCCGTTCAAGGAACTCGATGCTGATGCGATGGATGCGCTGCGGGAGATCGCGAGCATCATCGTGGGCCGTGCGCGCGAGGGGCTGCCCAAGGGCGGGCTGACGATGTCGCTGCCGAAGGTGATGGACCGGTCGGCGGTGCACTTTGGCGGCGATGCGCCGGTGCTGGTGATCCCGTTCGATTCGGGGGCGGGGCGGTTCGTGATCGAGACATCGTTCCGCCGGGCGGGGTGAGGCCGGGGCCGGGCTGTAGTGTTGTGGTGCGGCGGTCTGGAGACCGGCGTCAGGGGATGCCATAATCGCGGCATGACGATGCACACCGCCGCGGCGGCCGCACGGGCCGTTTCCCTCGCCACCATTCGAGCTCAGTTCCCGGCGCTGTCGGGCGAGACGGTGTTCCTCGACAACGCGGGCGGGTCGCAGGTGCCGCGGGCGGTGGCGGATGCGGTGCGGGATTACTTCCTGAACGATTACGTGCAGCTGGGCGCTGATTACGACACGAGCCGGCGGGCGACGGCGATGGTGAAGCGGGCGCACGGGTTCGTCGAGGCGCTGATGAACGCGGGGCCGGGGCGGAAGGCGATCCTGGGGCCGTCGACATCGGCGTTGTGCCGGATGCTGGCGGACTGTTATGCGCAGGTGCTCAAGCCGGGCGATGAGGTCGTGATTTGCGAGACGGGGCACGAGTCGAACCTGGGCCCGTGGGCGAGGCTGGCGGAGCGCGGTGTGGTGGTGCGGATGTGGAAGTACGATGCCGCGGCGGGGGATGCGACGATCGAAGGGTTGAAGGCGGTCTTGAGCGAGCGGACCAGGCTCGTGGCGTTCCCGCAGGTGTCGAACATCCTGGGGGCGGTGGCGGATGTGCGGGCGATCACAGACTTGTGCCACAGCTACGGGGCGAAGGTGATGGTGGATGGTGTGGCGTACGCGCCGCACCGGCCGATTGATCTCGAGGCGTATGGGTGCGACTGGTACGTGTACTCGACGTACAAGGTGTACGGGCCGCACATGGCGGTGTTGTGCGGGACGCTGGAGGCGATCGGGGAGCTGACGGGGCCGAACCATTACTTTCTGGCGAAGGACTATCTGCCGGGGAAGTTCGAGCTGGGCGGGGTGAATCACGAGGGGTGCGCCGGGCTGGTGGCGTTGGATGGGTATCTGCGGCTGCTGGCGGGCGAGCCAGAGCGGGGCGGGATCGATGAGCCGTTCGACACCAGCGTGATGCACAAGGCTTTCGCGCTGATGTCGGATATGGAGATGCCGCTGCAGGCGCGGTTGATCGGTGCGCTCGCGGGGCGCGAGGGTGTGCGGCTGCTGGGCCCGGCGGCGGGGGATGAGCGGCGGGTGCCGACGATTGCTTTCACGCACGAGCGGCGGCGGTCGAAGGAGATCGCGCAGCAGGCCAACAGCGAGGGGCTGGGCATGCGGTACGGGAACTTCTACGCGTACCGGTTGTGTGAAGCGCTGGGGCTGGACCCGGCGGATGGCGTGGTGCGGGTGAGCCTGGTGCACTACAACACGATGGAAGAGGTGGACCGGGTGATCGGGTTCTTTGACCGGGCGTTGTGAACGGTGCGGGAGGCGAGAGGCGGGCGGCCGGTGCGGGGTCGGGGGGCGGTTGGGGCTGGGGGCGAGCAGCGGGGGCGGGGGAGGGGTGTGGGAGGGGCGGGGCGTGTGATCGCCGGGTTCATGCGGGGCTGCCGGCTTTGACGCGGCGTCGGCGGGCGGATATGACGCACGGGCATGAATCTCGCGGCGTGGCTCATTCTGATCGATCTGACCTTGCGGCTGCTCCTGGCGCTGCGGGTGTTGTTGCGGCGTGCGCCGGTGCCGGTGCGGCTGGCGTGGATCGTGCTGCTGGCGGTGGTCCCGTTCATCAGCTGGGTGGTGTACATCTTCATCGGCGAGAAGAACCTGGGGCTGCGGCGGGCGGAGTTCTATGAGGAATGCACCAGCGAGATCGAGGTCGAGGCGGTGCAGCTGATGCGGGAGCGGCTGTACGAGTGGACGGAGGTGGACATTTCGAACCGGGCGCTGGTGCGGCTGGGGAACAGGGTGTCGGGCATTCCGCCGCTGCGCGGGAACGAGCTGGAGCTGCTGGTCGATACCGCGGAGACGATGGACCGTTTGATCGCGGACATCAACGCCGCGGAGCGCAGCGTTCACATGCTGTACTACATCTGGATGCACGAGAACATCGGCGTGCGGATGGCGGAGGCGGTTGCGGCGGCTGCGAAGCGCGGCGTGAAGTGTCGGGTGCTGGTGGATGATGTGGGGAGCGCGGACTTCATCAAGTACGGGTTTCCGGAGCGGCTGCGGGAGTGTGGGGTCGAGGTGGTGGCGGCGCTGCCGGTGAACCCGCTGCGGTCCGCGCTGGCGCGGCTGGACCTGCGGAACCACCGGAAGATCTGTGTGATCGACGGCAGGGTGGCGTACGTGGGGAGCCACAACATCATCGATCAGACGTTCGACATCACCTCGCGGCGGGGTGTGGGGCCATGGGTGGATGCATCGCTGCGGGTGCGGGGTCCCGCGGTGCACGCGCTGCAGACGGTGTTCCTGCGGGACTGGTCGCTCGATGCGGAGACGACGCGGCCGAATCTTCGGGATCTGGTCCCCGAGGACGATGCGCCGATCGTGGGGGGCAAGGTGCTGCACGTGATCCCTTCGGGGCCGTGCAACGGGCCGGTGGCGATCCGCGAGCTGATGCTGGCGATGATCCACATGGCGCGGGAAGAGATCGTGATGACGACGCCGTACTTCGTGCCCGATGAGGCGGCGCTGGTGTCTCTGCAGGTCGCGGCGCGGCGGGGTGTGGAGGTGACGCTCATCGTGCCCGAGCGGCACGACACGCGGATCGTGGAGGCGGCGAGCCGGGCGATGTACCAGGAGCTGCTGGATGCGGGCGTGCGGATCTACCACTACAAGAAGGGTCTGCTGCACGCCAAGACCTTCACGATCGATCGGAAGCTGGGGGTGATCACCTCGGCGAATTTCGATGTGCGGAGCTTCTTCCTGAACTTCGAGATCACGATGGTGGTGCACGACCAGGACTTCGCGGGCCAGCTGCGGTTCATGCAGAAGAGCTTCGAGTCTGATTCGGTGCAGTTGGACGCGGAGACATGGCGTCGTCGGCCGCTGCACCGGCGGCTGATCGAGAGCGCGGCGGAGCTTGGGGCGCCGCTGCTCTGAGCGGGGTCAGTCGGCGCCCTCGGCCCAGAACTGGCCGAGTTCGCGGCCGATGATGCGGGCGGAGTCGGATCCGGCCGCGGCGATGAGGCGGCTGATCGGCTCTTCGTGGTGCTCGTCGCTGAGTTTGAAGGTCGAGTGGTGCATGGGGAGGAGGTACTGGCCGCCCATGTCCGTGAACATGCGCCAGACCTGCTCTGGGGTGGCGTGGGCCTCGACCCAGGGGTCGTACGCGCCGATTCCGAAGATGCCGAGGCGCGCGTTGAGGTCCTTGAAGGCCTCGGTGTAGGCGGTATCGCCGGCGAAGAGGATGCTCTGGGTCTTGGCGGCTTCGATGAAGTAGCTGTTGTAGCCGCGGTGGCGGTCCCAGTGGTTGCGGGCGCCCCAGTGGCGTGGGCGGATGGCGCGGAAGTTGACGCCGCGGATCTCGAAGTCCTCGCCCCAGTCGATTTCTTTGACATGACCGAAGCCGCGGGGGATGAGCGAGGCGGTGGCGCGGGCGGTGACGATCTGGGTCTTTTCGTTGACCAGGCGGCGGAGGGTTGGCTTGTCGAGATGGTCGTAGTGGGCGTGGGAGATGAGGATGACATCGACGGGGTGCTCGTCGTCGATGATGGGGGCATCGGTGAGACGCTGGAAGCCGATGGTGCGGCGGGCGACGCTGGGTCCGATGCGGTGGCTGAGGACGGGGTCGGTCAGGACGCGGAGGCCACCGATGCGCATGAGGACGGTGGCGTGTCCGAGCCAAGAGGCGGCCATGGTGTCGCCGTGGGGCATGGTGGCGCGGACGAGGCGGCGGGCGGCCTCATCGACAACGTCGGCGACATGTCCGCCGGCGCGGCCGAGCGATGCGGCGAGCTGCGCCGGGTAGCGGCGGAGGCTCGACCGGGCGACGGCGAGCGCCTTGGTGACTTTTCCGCGATCGGGAGACGGGCCGGTCATGGCGGAGATAGGGTAGCGTTCCGGATCGTCGGGCTGCATCGTCACATGGGCGGGTGGTGCGGCATCCAAAGACTGTCCGCGGGTCGAACCGCGGGCCGGAAAAACCCCCGAAGCACACCGCGCTGGCGGTGAGGAGAAGTTCATGTCTGCAGCAACACAGGTCACCGATTCTGACTTCCAGGCCGAGGTGCTCGAGAGCGAGGTGCCGGTGCTCGTCGACTTCTGGGCGCCGTGGTGCGCTCCCTGCCGGGCGCTGACTCCGGCGATCGATGCGATCGCGAAGGAGTACGACGGCAAGGCCAAGGTCGTGAAGGTGAACATCGATGAGAACCAGAGGTTCGCCGCCCAGTTCAACATCCAGTCGATCCCCGCGCTGCTGTTCTTCAAGGGCGGCGAGGTGAAGGACATGCAGGTGGGCCTGGTCTCGAAGGATGTGCTGGCCCGCAAGCTCGATGCGCTGGTCTGAGGCCGGCGGGCTGAGCGTGATTTCATGCGGAACGCCCGCGGGTGCTGCGATTGGACGCGGCGTCCGCGGGTGTTTCGCGTTTGGGCGAATCCCGGTCGGGGCGGGGGCGAACAGCGGGTGGATTTCGAGGTACAAGAGAGAGCGGCCCGGCGAGCGGGCGGCACCGGGAGTGAGCGGCTCTGGGATTGAAAGGAGTTTCGGAGATGAAGAATCACAGCAACACCGCGAGTACCACGGCTGCGGCGGAGAAGACTCAGCTGCGTTCGACGCGGCATCCGCTGAACGCGGAGGCGCGGAGCGCGATGGTGGCGATGCTGAACACGCGGCTCGCCGATGCGATCGACCTGCGTCTGCAGGTCAAGCAGGCGCACTGGAACATGCAGGGCCCGAGTTTCATCGCGTTGCACGAGTTGTACGACGAGATCGCGGACTCGGTGAACAACGCGGTCGATGACATCGCGGAGCGGGTGGTGCAGCTGGGCGGGGTCGCGGCGGGTTCGCTGCGGCAGGCGGCGGCGAACACCACGCTCGATCCCTACCCCAACCCGGATCAGTGGAAGAAGCATGTCGAGGCGGTGGCTTCAGCGCTGGCCGCGATGAGCGCGGCGTGCCTCGAGACGATCAGTGCATCAGAGGAGCACGACGATCCGATCACGGCGGATCTGTTCACGCGGGTTGGCGGCGAGATCGACAAGCATCTGTGGATGGTCGAATCGCATCTGCACGGGTGATCGTGCGTAAGCGCGGCGGGGCGCCGCGGCGGCTTGGCGCGGGTGATCTCGCCCAGGCGATCAGCGCAAATGGCCGACGGCCGCGGGGACGCCCGCGGTCGTCGAATCCATGACGAGCAGGAACTCCACCGTGTCATCGGTGGGGTTTGTCGTGGTCCGCGGCACATCCGCGGGGAACGTCATCGAATCGCCTTCGTCGAACTCGTAGACCGTGCCGGCGATCTCTTCGCGCAGGCGGCCCTTGAGGACGGTGATGTGTTCGATGACGCCGGGGCGCTCGGGGGGGAATTCATCGAGCACGGCCCGTGGCGGGAGGATGTAGAGAACGACATTGAGGCCGCGGCGGACGAGGGCGGGGGCGAGGAGATGTCGCTCCGCGCCGGTGCCGGCATCGACCAGGACGCGGCGCTCGGCGCGGCGGTGGGGGTGGAGGTCCATCGTCGGCGTGGCGTCGAGCAGGTCGGAGATGGTGCAGTTGAGCCCCTGGGCGATCTGCGCGGCGATGCGGATGGTGGGGTTCTTCTTGCCGCACTCGACATCGCAGAGCATGGCCTTGCTGACGCCGGACTTGTCGGCGAGATCGGCGAGGGTGAGGTTCATGGCGGCCCGGCGGGCCTTGATCTGTGGTCCGATATCCATGGTGCCGGGTCTCCAGCGATGGGCGGGCGGACGGGCGAGTCCCGGAAGAAGCCGGGGGCGGAAGAATCCACGATCGCGAATCTTGATTCGCCATCGCGAATGCGTACACTATAGCGAACAGGCACGCCGATGTCGCCCCGAATCCCGGGGATTTCCGGCAGAAAGGAGTTCGCCATGGCGGACTATACCACGTTCGTGTCTTCCCATGACAGTGCCCGCACGGCCGCCCACTGGGGGCTGATGGGCTTGGCGATCGGGGCGCTGGTGATTCTGATGATCACGCTGACGGCGGCGGGGCCGGTCATTCCGGCCCGGGCTACGGCGGCAGCGCCGGTGCAGAGCGCGCTCGATTAATGTCCCGCAAGGCGGGCGAAGAGCCCGGCGGGGTGAGGTTAGATCCTCGACGATCAGAACCTGTCCGGCGCGTGCGGGCGTAGCACGGCTTGAAGCCGCCCGGCCGCGGATCTTCCCGGAGTACAGAGATGACGACCCCCCAGCCCGTCGAGGATGCGGATGCGCGGCTGATCGCCGCGCTCCGGGCCGGCGACGAGGCCGCTTTCGAGGAGCTGGTGCGTGAGAACGGCGGGCGGATGCTCGCAGTGGCGCGGCGGTTCCTCCCGCGCGAGGATGATGCGCAGGACGCGGTGCAGGATGCGTTCCTGTCGGCGTTCCGCGCGTTCGACCGGTTCGACGGCAAGAGCCGGCTGAGCACGTGGCTGCACCGGATCGTGGTGAACGCAGCGCTGATGAAGCTGCGGACGCGGCGGCGGAAGCCGGAGCGCTCGATCGAGGACTACCTGCCGGCCTACCGGTCGGACGGGCACCCGACCAATCCGGCACTCATCGATTGGAGCGAATCGATCCCGGATACCGTGCATCGAATGGATGTCGCGGCAATGGTCCGCGCTCAGATCGAGGAATTGCCGGAGACCTACCGGACCGTGCTGCTGCTGCGTGACATCGAGGGCCTGGATACTCAGGAAGCGGCCGAGATGCTGGGCATCACGGTCAACGCGGTGAAGACGCGGCTGCACCGGGCGCGGCAGGCTCTGCGGGAGATGCTCGAGCAGCGGCTGCGGGAGGTGGCGGCATGAGCGATTGCCACCTGACCTGCCGCGAGATCGCGGACTTTCTGATGGCGTATCTCGACGGCGATATGGAAGCGGATCGCCGGGCCGAGTTCGAGCGACATCTGGGCGCCTGCCCGCCGTGTGTCAACTACCTGCGCACTTATCAGCGGGTGGTGGAGATGGCGCGGGCATCGCACCAGTGCGATGCGATGCGTCCGCCGCCGGTGCCGGAGCAACTCGTGAAGGCGATCCTGGCGGCGCGGGGCGCTTCCGGCGGAGCGGCGGGCGACGCGGGTTCCGGCAACAACTCGCCCCCGTGCAAGGGCTGATCGGGTCGGTCGGAATCCTCGATTTGCCTTATCCTCGATTTGCATGCTGCTGAAACTGGTGCTGATCGGAGTTGGGGGCGGGATTGGATCGGTCCTGCGAGCGCTCATCGCGATGGGCGCTGCGCGATATCTGGCGCCGACCTTCCCGTTCGGCACGCTGATGGTCAATGTGCTGGGCTGTCTGGTTGCGGGCGTGCTCGCGGGCGTCATCGCGGCGGGGGCGCCCCTGCGCGAGGAGGTGCGGGCCGCGGTGCTGATCGGGCTCTGCGGCGGGTTCACGACCTTTTCGGCGTTCGGGATCGAGACTGTCGGGCTCGCTTCGACATCCACGCGGATGGCGGCGTTGAATGTCGGGGCGAATGTGGTCCTGAGTCTGGCGGCGGCGACGGCGGGGTTTCTGATCGGCCGTGCCGCGGCGGGCCCGGGGGTGTGAGGTCCGGAGGCGTTCTTGGGGAGGGGGTTTCGATGCGGGTCATGGTGATCGGGGCTTCGAGCGATCGGAGCAAGTTTGGCAACAAGGCGGTGCGGGCGTTCCTGCGGCGGGGCCATACGGTGCTGCCGGTGAACCCGGCCGGCGGGATGATCGAGGGCCTCGAGGCGTTCGTGGCAGTTGATACGCCGCCCGGGCCGATCGATGTTGCGACGCTGTATGTGCCGCCGCGGGTGGCGATCGGGGTGCTCGCCGCGGTGGGTCAACGCGGGGATGTGCGGGAGATCTGGCTGAACCCGGGTGTGGATTCGGCGGAGGTCGTGGCGGCGGCGGAGGGGACGGGGATCGTGGTGCGGGTGCAGTGTTCGATCGTGGCGATCGGCGAGTCGCCGGCGTCATATCCGTAATGGACGCATTTGTGCATGAACGCCCCCATTTCGGGGTGTCTTCCCTATTCCAACTTCCTGATCGAGAATGCGAAGATCGGGGCGGGTTAGATCCCGCTGGAACGGGCGGGTCCGGCGGGATGGACCGTTGGATTGACCCAAGGGAGCACGGCGCAACGGATGCGAAGGACCGCGGTAGTCATTCTGGCTGCGCTGATGCTGCCGCTGGCCACGGATCGCGCGGTGGCGCAGCCCGAGCCGCGGCGTGATGTGATCTCGGTCGGGGGCGATGCGAGCTATCCGCCGTACGAGTACGTCTCGGAGGACGGCGAGCCGTCGGGGTTCCATGTCGACCTCGCCCGAGCGATCGGGGAGGTGCTGCAGGTCGAGGTTGTGTTCGAACTGGGCCCTTGGCCGGACGTGTTCGACAGGCACAGCCGGGGTGAGATCGATCTGATCCTCCTGCTGCGGACGCCGGAGCGTGAATCGAGCTATCTGTTCACGGAGCCGATCCGGAATCTGCCGTACACGATCTTCCGGCGGACGAACGGTCCGACCGCACAAACGATGGCGCAGCTGCGGCACCGGCGGGTGGCGGTGCAGGATCGCACGGCGGCGTCGTCGAGACTGGCCGCGGAGGCTTCGGTCGAGTTGATCCTGGTGCCGACGGAGCAGGAGGCGGTGCAGTTGCTCGCGGCCGACGAGGTCGACTTCGCGGTTGTGAGCGATGTGTACCGCGTTGCTCAGTTTCGTGATCAGGGGCTCGAAGAGTTGATCGAGGCGGGCGATCCGCTCTTCTCATATCCGTACTGCTTCTCGACGCCCGCGGGTGGTGAGGCGTTGATCACGCGGGTGGACAACGCGATCGCGATCCTGCGTCAGACCGGGGCGTACGGGGAGATCGAGCGGAAGTGGTTCGAGCCGCCGCCGACGTGGGTCGAGCGGCATGTCATCGGCAACGCGGCGTGGCTGGTTCCGGCCGGGCTGGCGGGGGTGTCGCTGGGCATCATCTGGACGCTCACGCTGCGCCGGCGGGTTCGGACGGCGACGCGCGAGCTCGAGCGGGAGCTGGAGGCTCGGGCCGCGGCCGAGGCCGAGATGCGGACGCTGGTCGATCGGCTGGAGTTGGCGATCGAGGGCGGCGAGGGCGCGGTGTGGTACATGCAGATTCCGGCGGAGCAGCCGGCGGGCACGTTCCCCGATGAGATCTACCTGGATCCGCGGGCGAAAGCATTCGCGGGATATGCGGACGACGAGCTCGCTTCCTCTGTGAACGCATGGATGTCGCTCGTCCTGCCCGAGGACGTGGATCTCGTGCACACGGCGATGCGGACGCGTCTGGCGGGGCAGCAACTGGTGGAGCCGGTCGAGTATCGGATTCGCCACCGGGATGGAACGATTCGGTGGATCCACAGTCGCGGGCGGATGATGCGTCGCGGGGACGGCTCGCCGCTGCAGTACTCCGGGATTCTGTGGGATATCACGGAGCGGCGGCGCGGCGACGAGGCGATGGCGGCGAGCGAGGCGTTTCACCGCGCGATGCTGGTGAATGCGTTCGATGGCAAGCTGATCGTGGACCGGGGCGGGGTCATCCGATTTGCATCAAACTCCGCGGAGCGGATTCTCGGGTTCGAACCGGGTGAACTCGTCGGTACATTCTTCGCGGATCTGGCGGCGGCCGAGGATGGGGGGAAGGCGGATGCGCTGCTGGATCGGTGCACGGGCGGGCCCGCGGAGAGCCTGCTGGACGAGTTCCGGCTGGTGCGGAAGGACGGCGCGGAGCGGCTGAACGAATTCCGGACGGTCGACCTGCTCGAGAATCCGTCGGTGTCCGGCATTCTGATCAGCTTCCGGGATGTCACGGAGACGCGGCGATACGAGGAAACGTTCCGCCGGTTGATTCAGAGCACGGCGGCGGTGGGGGAGGATCACTTCGCAGCGCTCGCGGAATCGCTCGCGGAGGCGCTGCGTGTGCGGTGCGTGTTCATCGCGGAGGTAACGCCGGGCTCGGGGCGGGCGCGGGTGATTCAGGGGTGGCGGGACGGCGGGCCGATGCCGGAGACATCGTTCGACCTCGAAGCATCGGTCATGGGCGGGGTACTGACGGCCGAGACGCACTGTGTCAGACTGAATTGCGGGGAGACGCACCCGGATGATCCGATGGTTCGTGCGGTCAATGCGCGATCTTGTATCGCGGTTCCGCTGCGTGATGGGGGCGGGCTGACGATCGGGTTCATCGCCGCGCTGCACGATGCGCCGATCGATGCGATGCGGCGGCCGCTGGACATGCTGCGGATCCTGGCGGCGCGTGCCGCGGCGGAGTTGGAGCGGCGGCAGGCCGAGCGAGCGCTGCGGGACACGCGTTCGCTGCTCGCGACGGCGCTGGATCAGCTCCCGAATGTGGTGCTGTATCAGACCGGCGGCGGGCGGGAGTTCCTGTCGGAGAATGTCGAGAACCTGATCGGCATACCGGCGAGGGACATCTCGGCTGATCGCGGGCGGTTCCTCGCGCGGATCGATCCGGAGGAGTTGACGCGGATCCGGGGGATCGTGCTGGAGTGGGAGGGGTCGGGTTGCCCGGGGGTGCTGACATTCAGCTTCACCGCGCGTCACATGGACGGGCGTGAACTCGTGCTCGAGGACAGGCGGGTCGGGCTGGACCTGCCAGATGGTCGCCGGGAGATCACGGGCGTGCTTCTCGATATCACCGAGCAGGCGCGGACCCGGGCGGAGTCGGAGCGGACGGCGCGTCGCGAGTCGCTGCTGGCGGGGCTGGGTCAGGTGGCGCTGACGGAGTCGGATCTTGGGCGGGTGATCGCCGCGGCGGTGGATGCGGTGCGTGAGGGGCTGCCGAGCGGGACGGCGCGGGTCTTGATGGGCGAGGGGTCGTGGTCTGAGGTTGATGCGCTCGGTTCCGAGGCGGGGTCGGCGGGAGACGGGGCGAGCGGCCCAGCGCTGCGGGTCCCGATCCGGGCGGAACGGGGGACCTACGGCTTTCTCGAGGCGGGCGACAGCGGGCGGCCGCGGAGTGAGAGCGATGTCGACTTCATGCGGAGCATCGCGGCGACGATCAGCGCGATGCTGGCTCGGCGGACAGCGCAGGAAACGCTCGCGGCGAACGAGCGGCGATACCGGCTGTTGTTCGAGGACCATCCGCACCCGATGTGGATCTATGACACCGAGACGCTGCGGATCATCAAGGTCAATGATGCGGCGGTGCGGCACTACGGGTACCCGCGTGAGCGGTTCGAACAGTTGACGCTCCTTGATCTTCGTCCGGCGGGGCACCACGAGGAGGTGCGCTCGGCGGTCGGTCGGGCGCGGGGGCGGAATCTGAGCGAGAGCGGGATCTGGACGCACTGCCGCGCGGATGGGAGCCAGATCGACGCGGAGATCATCAGCAGTCCCGCGCCGTTCGTCGCGGCGAACGCGAGGCTGGTTGTGGCGATCGACCGCACGCGTCAGCAGAGGGCGCTCGCGGACCTGCGGGAGACGACGAGCTTTCTCGAGTCGCTGCTGGAGTTTTCGCCGCTGCTGACGGTGGTGATCGACCGGGCGGGGGTGATACGCACGGCGAACTCCGCGGCGTTGCGGTGGCTGGGCGGGACGCCCGCGGGCGTGGTGGGGCGGCCGCCGGGGGCGTTTCTTCCGACGGATGCAGCGGTCACGATCGAGGACATCATCGGGCGGGCGCGCTCGACGGCCAAACCGTGCACGGGGCAGATGACCTTCGCGACGGGCCGGGATGAACCGAGGACGTATCTGGTCACAGCGTTCCCGGTGCTCTCGGGTGAGGGCGGTCTGGATGTGGCTTTGGTGGCCGCGGACATCACGGAGGAGCGGCAGGCCCGCGAGCAACTGCGCGAGAGTGAGACCCGCTACCGGCAGATCTTCGAGACGGCGCAGGAGGGCATCTGGCTCGTGAATGCGCAGTGGCGCACGGAGATGGTGAACCAGCGGTTGACACGGATCATCGGACGACCTGCCGATGAGATCATCGGACGGCACATCATGGAGCTTTTCCCGGCCGAAGCGCACGGCGAGGTGCGAAAGCTGATGGACCGCCGGGAGGCGGGGATCAGCGAGGCACACGAGGCCGAGATCCGGCGGCCGGACGGGACATCGGCGTGGGTCATGATCAACACGAACCCGGTGCTCGACTCGGAAGGGCGCTTTGCGGGGTCGCTGGCGATGGTGACAGATATCTCGCCGCGGCGCACGATGGAGCTGGAACTGCTCGAGTGGCGTCAGCGGTACGCGCTGGCGGCGAGCACGGCGCGTCAGATCCTCTACGACTGGGACACCGCGGGCGACTCGATCGTCTGGGACGGTGCGACGCGGATGATCCTGGGTATCGAGCCATCGGAGATGGGTGACATCCACGACTGGGCAGAGCGGATCCATCCGGAGGATCGCGAGCGCGTCGACCGGGTGATCGAGCACGCCAAGCAGCACCGGACGGCGTTCAGCGTGGAGTACCGGTTCCGGCACGCCGCGGGCCACTACATCCATGTCGAAGACGACGGCGATTTCGTGCGGATCGGCGACAACCCGACATCGCACATGATCGGGTTCATGGCGGACATGACCGAGCGTGTGCGTGACAAGGCCGAGTTGGCGCGGCGGGCCGAGGAGCTTGCGCGGTCGAACGCGGATCTGGAGAAGTTCGCTTCTATCGCGAGCCACGATCTCCAGGAGCCGCTGCGGATGATCGCGAGCTACACGCGGCTCTTGGCGAACCGGTACAAGGGTCGCCTGGACCCGCAGGCGGATGAGTTCATCGGGTACACGATCGAGGGTGCGCAGCGGATGCAGCGGCTCATCGACGATCTGCTGGCGTACGCGCGGGCGGCGGGTGAGCGGCCGCCGGTGACGGCGTACCCCGCCCGGTTGCCGGTGGACCGGGCGCTGCAGAATCTGCGCAAGTTGATCGGTGATACTGGGGCGGTGATCGAAGTGGATGAATTGCCGCTCATTCGCACAGGGGAGTCGCAGCTGGCGACCGTCCTGCAGAATCTGATTGGGAATGCGATCAAGTTCCGGGGCGAGCAGTCCCCGCGCATCCGGGTTTCGGCGGTCCGCGATGGGGACTACTGGCGGTTTTCCGTCAGCGACAACGGGATCGGCATTGACCCGGCTCAGTCGCCCCGTCTCTTTAATATGTTCACGCGGCTGCATCCTCGCACGGCGTACGAGGGGAGCGGCATCGGCCTGGCTCTGTGCAAGCGGATCGTCGAGCGGGAGGGAGGCAAGATCTGGCTCGAGTCGGAGGTCGGTCGGGGGACGACGGTCCATTTCACGCTGCCTGGTGCGGATGTGGCCGCGAATGAGGTCGATCCTGCCGCGGCGGCCGCACGCTGATCCGGGTGTGGTGGTGTATCGTGAGAACGAGAAGCCATGAATGCATGAGATGAGCAGAGAACTGGACATCCTGATCATCGAGGACAATCCGGGCGATGCCCGGCTGGTTCAGATCGCGCTGTGTGAGGAGGACGGGAGCCTCGGGCCCGGGGTGTCGACGCAGGTGGTCGCGAACCTGGCCGACGGGCTCGCGGTGCTGCGCCGACGGTCGCCCGATCTGATTCTGCTGGACCCTGGGCTTCCGGACAGTGATTCGGACCAGACGCTGCGGGAGCTCCGTAAGGCGACAGCGGATGTGCCGGTGATCGTGCTGAGCGGCCGGGCGGACGATGCCAGCGGGCTGCAGGCGGTCCGTCACGGCGCCGAGGATTACATTGTCAAGGGCCGGTTTGATGCGGCGATCCTGGCGAGGTCGGTGCGGTATGCGCTGGAGCGGCGTGAATCGCGCCGACAGATCGCCCAGGCCGAGTCGGCGCGACTCCGGGCGGTACGGCTGCAGTCGCAGGTGCTCGATGCGCTGCCGTCGCCGGTAGCGCTGGTCGACGGGGGCGGCATCATCCTGTCGGTGAACACCGCGTGGACCGAGATGACCCGGCAACCAGCCTTTGCGGGGTTGAACGCGGGCGTGGGGGGCAGTTACTTCGATTGCGTGGGCGATCTGCTCAGTACGAGTGCGAGGGAGCGCGAGCGGATACTCGCCGCAATCCAGGGCCAGCTGCGCGGAGACAGCGGGGTCTTCATCCTCGAGCAGAGCGGGCGATCCGAGGCCACCGACCGCTGGTATCGGCTGGTTGCTTCGCCGATGGGCGCCTCCGACGGCACGGCGTCGGTGATTGTCATGCACCTGGACATCACGGATCGGCGCGTTGCGGAGGAGGCGTTGCGTGACAGCGAGGCCCGGTACCGCGCGGTGGTGCAGGACCAGACCGAGCTCATCTGCCGGCTCCGCCCCGACGGCGCGATCAGTTTCGTGAACGACGCTTTCGCGCGGTTCTTCGGGAGGGAGGCCGCTCAGCTCGAGGGCGTCAGCTTTCACGAGGTCTTCGAGTCGGAGGCCGCCCGAGCGATCAGCGGGCGAGTCCGGGCGGTGAACCCCGAGATGCCGCTGGCTTCGTGCGAACTCGAGTCCCGGGACGCCTCGGCGACGCACCATTGGTTCGAGTGGAGCATCCGGCTGATCCCTTCGAGCCGCGATGGGGGCGGCGAGATCCAGCTGGTCGGCCGCGACATCACGGCCGCGAAGCGGGCGATCCATGCGTTGCGCGAGGCGGATGAGCGGCTGCGGCACCGGCAGAAGATGGAGGCGGTCGGCCAGCTCGCGAGCGGTGTCGCCCACGATTTCAACAATCTGCTCACCGCGATCCGCGGGTATCTGGGGCTGGCGCGGGCGACGCTGCCGTACGACCATGCGGCGATCGAGTCGCTTAACAATGTCGAGGAAGCGGCGCGGCAGGCGACGGGTGTGGCGAACGCGCTGCTGACCTTTACGCACCGCTCGGTGAGCGACCGCCGCCCGATCGAGCTGCGTGGTGTTGTGGCGACCGCGGTGCGGCTGATCGATCGGACGCTGCCGGCGTCGGTCGTTGTTGCCGCGGACCTGGACAGGGGCGAGGGTTTGTGGGTCGAAGCGGACCCGACGCAACTTCAGCAAGTGGTCATGAACCTGGCGATCAACGCGCGCGATGCGATGCCGCAGGGCGGGACGCTGCGGATCGAGCTCGAGCGTGCGGGGGATGATGCGCGGCTGACCATCGCGGATACGGGTGTGGGTATGAGTCCGGGTGTCCGCGCGAGGATCTTCGAGCCGTTCTTCACGACCAAGCCCCGCGGCCAGGGCACCGGGCTTGGTCTCTCGGTCGTGCACGGCATCATCACGGAACACAACGGCACGATCACGGTGAATTCCGAGCCGGAAGGGGGGGCGGTGTTCGTCGTTACGCTGCCCCTGGTGCCGGCGGCCGAGCCGGTGCCGTCGGCGAGCGAGGAGCGGCCGGCATCGCGGCCGCGGTCGGGCCGCGCGCTGCTGGCGGAGGACAACGACCTGGTCCGCGGGCTGCTCTCTTCGATGCTCGGATCGCTGGGGTACGAGGTGGTGGACTGCGCATCGGGTTCGGATGCGATCCGGATACTGGGTGATACGGCCGCGTCGTTCGATCTGCTGGTGATCGATGTTGACCTTCCGGGCCTGCGGGGGCCGGAGGTGGTGCGCGACCTGCGGGGCCGGAACCGTACAATGCCGGTTGTTGTGGTTTCTGGTCAGCCGGGCGAGAAGGAGCTCGCGGTCGAGGACAGTCGCACGGCGTTCCTGAACAAGCCGTTCCAACTGGCGGATCTGAGGGGCATCATCGAGTCGCTCGTGCCGGAGAGCGGCGGCGACGATACGACGGCGGCGTCCGCCGTGCAGCAAGGGGAGGAGTAGGCCCATGATCGGCAAGATCCGGATCGTCATGGCGGACGATCACACACTCGTCCGACGGTCGATCGCGACCCTGCTGCGGACCACGCCGGACATCGACGTGGTTTCGGACGTCGACAACACGGACGCCGCGATCGACGCGGCGATCGCCAATCAGCCCGATGTGGTGCTGATGGACATCGATATCCCGGGCGTGGAGTGCTTCGAGGCGGGTCGGACGATCCGGGCCCGGTGCCCTCGGACCAAGCTCATCTTCCTGAGCGCCTTCACGAACGACACGTACATCGAGGCGGGGATCGCGGCGGGCGCGATGGGGTACGTCACCAAGAGCGAGCCGCCGGATGCGGTCATCAACGCGATCCGGTCGGTCGCCCAGGGGCGGAGCTACTTCTCGCCGGAGGTCCAGGCGCGGATCGTGATCGACCGGGATGGGCCGACGCTCGCTTCGGCCAAGTCACGGGGCTCGAAGCTGACGCTGCGGGAGATGGAAGTCCTCCGCTACATCGCCCGGGGCCTCTCGAAGAAGGACATCGCGAAGCTGATGCACCTCTCGGTCAAGACGATCGAGAACCACACGGCCAACATCATGGCCCGGCTGGACATCCACGACCGGGTGGACCTGACGCGGTACGCGATCCGCGAGGGGATCATCGAGCCGTGAGTGGCGGCGCGGGGTCTGAGGAGATCCTGGCCCCTGAAATCGTGGTTTGTTCGGTTTTGGGGCCCGGCTATCCCCTTCATCGGGCCTGAACCACCCGGGCGTATGCCCTAAACAGACTCCCCCGTTTGAGCAAACCACCCCATTGGCTTCAACCCTCTGGGGTGACGATACTTCCGTGCATCAGAAACAGGAGCGGCCACCCCCCGCTCCGAGCATGGAAGGTCCTGTAACAACCACTGGAGGTGGTGAAAATGCCCGAATCTTTCACGAACAACGCCCCGGCTCGCCCCGGCACCGAGACGCAGAGCCTCGGCGCTTCGCTGGCCGCGACGCGGCCTGACCTGCTGGCGAACATCAGCCCGGCTCAGCACCGCGTGCTCGAGCTCCTGCTCGACGGTCTGACCGAGCCCCAGATCGCGGAGCGGCTCGGCCGCAGCCGCCACACGGTCCACGACCACACCAAGGCGATCTACAGCTCGCTGAACGTCAAGAACCGGGTCCAGTTGGTTCTGCTCTTCTCGGTGCCCGGCCACCAGACCAAGCCGGCCGCCCAGCCGCAGGGTCAGGGTCAGGCCCGGAACGGCGCCTGGCTGAACGCCGGCTGAATCCGAACGGTCGAGCGCGGCTAAACGCGTTCTGAACCGACAACCAAGCCCCCCCTCCTCGGGGCCCGCTGCCGAAAGGCCGGGCCCCTCTTTTCGTTTTGGGGTGGGAGAGCGGGGGGGTTAGCGGCGGTGACTGTTGCGGCCATCGCGCTCGCTCAGGACGGCGATCTCGGGGTCGGTGTCTTCATCGTCACTTGTGTGGCCATCTGCGCCGTCGTCCGCCGCGTCGTCATCATCGGTGGTGGCGGAGGCGGCGCGGCGGCGTGCGGCGATCACGCTGACGGGCATCAGGGCGACGTAGAGGCTGCAGATGCTGACGAGTGTGAGCCAGGGGTAGCGGGTCATGAGGACGACCAGCAGCCCGACGATCAGGATCAGCAGCGGGACGAAGGTGCCCTGCACGCGGATCTTCTTGATCGAGAACATCGGGATGCGGGAGATCATGAGCGTGCCGACGACGATGGTGTGGATGGTGACGGCCCAGTCGGGCGCGGTGATGTTCGCATCCGAGACGTAGAGCAGCGCAGGGATGAGCACGACGCCGGCCGCGGCGGGCGAGGGCATGCCGGTGAAGAACGCGGCGGACTGGGGCTTCTTGACGACCGTTCTGCCGCCGGGCTTCTCCGAGATGGGTTCGGCGGTGAAGCGGGCGAGGCGGAGGGCGGCGCAGAGGACGTAGGTCATGACGGCGGCGAGGCCGAAGACGCCGGCGTCCTTGAGCATCCACTGGTGGAGGATGAGCGCGGGGGCGACGCCGAAGGAGAGGAAGTCAGAAAGGGAGTCGAGCACGGCGCCGAAAGGGCTGGTAACGCGGAGGAGGCGTGCAGCGCGGCCGTCGAGCACATCGAAAATGGCGGCGACGACGACGGCGAGCAGAGCCTGCGGCCAGGCTTCCTTGAGCGCGAAGTGAATCGCGGCGAGGCCGCTGCAGAGCGAGATGGTGGTGAGCAGGTTGGGGATCAGCCGCGCGAGGGGGACCGCGCGGTTTCCGGGGCCGGGCATCATGAGGACCATGGGATCGCTCCTGAGCGTGGGACTTTGCTGCCGCGTGGGCCGCGGTTGGGTCAGGCGGGGGGCAGCACGGCAAGGACGGTCTCGCCGGCCTTGGTGATGTCGCCGATCGCGACGCGTGATTCTGCGCCGGTGGGGAGGTAGACGTCGACGCGCGAACCGAATCGGATCAGGCCGTATCGCTCGCCGGCGTTGAGTCTGGCGCCTTCCTTGACGCGGCAGACGATGCGGCGGGCGACGAGCCCGGCGATCTGCACGACGCCGATGCGGCGGCCGTCGTCGAGCTCGACGACCATACCGGTGCGCTCGTTGTGGACGCTGGCCTTGTCGAACGAGGCGTTGAAGAACTTGCCGGGGCGGTAGTGGATGGCGCGGACCACGCCCGGGAGCGGGCTGCGGTTGACGTGGACGTTGAAGACGTTCATGAAGATGCAGATGCGGAGGCCGGGCTCGACGCCGAGTTCTTCTGGGCCGGCGACATCGTCAACGGCGACGACGCGGCCATCGGCCGGGCAGACCACGATGCCGTCGCCGACGGGGACGGAGCGCTGCGGGTCGCGGAAGAACCAGAGGCACCAGAGGCAGAGGACCGCCGCGGGCACGCTGACGAGGTACGCCCAGGGCCCGAGGAAGATGTGTGCGGGCACGCTGGCGAGGATCGCGACGATGACGAAGATCGCGACGATCGGCACGCCCTCGGGGGCGATCGCTGGGGCGGGATCGTCGGCGCGGCGCTCGATGTTGGTGCGTGGCTGAGACTTTGGCTGGGTGAGTGTGGTCACGGGGCATCCTATGGAGGGTGCGCGGACCCGATCACGCCCCGGACAGCGGCTTCATGTCGGGGGCTGCTGGTGGGGGTCGTGGGGCTTCTACCAGCGGCACGACCTGCGCGGGTCCGGAAAGCGGGTGCGTCGAGAGTGGGATCCTGGTGGCTCAAGCGGGCGGGTGGGTGTCCCGATGGTGGGCACGGGACTGACCTATGAGCGAAACACAGTACATCCTGGTGTGTGACGACGAGATGCATATCCGGGCGATCATCGCCCAGAAGCTGCGTGCGGCGGGGCACACTGTTGTAGAGGCGCCGGACGGTCAGGCCGGGTTCGATGCGGCGAGCAAGTCGCCGCCGCGGCTGGTGATCACGGACTTCCAGATGCCATTCATGAGCGGGCTGGAGATGTGCAAGGCGCTGAAGGCGAACGCTTCGACGGCGTCGACGCCGGTGCTGATGCTGACGGCGCGTGGGTACATCCTGTCGCCGGAGGACCTGGCGACGACGAACATCCGGAGCGTGATCGGCAAGCCGTTCGGCGTGCGTCAACTCCTGGAGAAGGTTGAATCGATGTTGGCCGGGGCTGCTTCGGGGCAGCCGGGCGCGGAGAGCAGCACCGGCCGCGATCGACTCGCGGCCTGAGAGGCGAGCATGGAACACAGAGCCAAAGAGCAGTCCAACGCGCCGCTACTTGCCGACTTTCGCGACCGGTGCCGGCGGCTGGGCCTGCGGGCGTGGTCGTTCGTGGATGGTGAGCCGGTTGTGGATGCCGCCGATGCAGCGCCGGCGGCGGGCACTTCGCTCGCGGAGGATGTAGCCCGCGTGCTGGCACAACAGAACACGCCGGGCCGACCGATCCCGGTCGCGGACGGCTGGATCTTCGCGACGCAGCACAAGCGGGGCTCGCGGGTGATCGGGACGACGCTGGCCTTCGCGCCGGCGCTGCTCGCGCCGCACCAGTCCGCGGCGTCACTGCTGGCCGCATCGCTCGCGGTCATCGCCTCTGACACGGTGGAACTCGACGAGAGCCGCACGGCGATCGCGGGATTCACGAGCCAGCTCAGCGAGTCGTTCGACACGATCGACCTGCTCTATTCGGTCGGCCGCTCGATGCGTCGCCCGATGTGGGCCGAGCCGTTCATGACGGAAGTCTCGAGCCGGCTGCACACAACGATGAACTTCGGGTGGACGGCGGTGCGGTTCTCGTCGCATCCGATGCTGCCGACGCGTCTGCGTGATCTGCTGGTGCATGTGGGGACGTTGCCGCGGGCCGAGTCGATCATCCGGCGGGCGGCGGACAGCCTGCTCGAGGACGAGCGTTGCCGCGATCAGTGGTGCGTGTTCGATGCACACGCGAGCCTTTCGGCCGAGGGCCGGCCGCAGGTGCTGGTGCAGCCGCTGACCTGCAAGGGCCAGACGGTCGGGTTCGTCATGGCGGGCGCCAAGGGGGGCCAGGATCCGGATGTCAGCAGCTACGACATCCAGCTGATCGAGGCGGCGGCGGGGTACATCAACACGTTCAGCGACAACGTGGCGCACTTCGAGGATCAGCACGCGCTGTTCACGGGCACCGTGCAGGCGCTCGCCGCATCGATCGATGCGAAGGACCAGTACACACGCGGTCACTCGGAGCGGGTGGCGTACCTGTCGGCCGAGATCGGCCGGGCGATGGGGATGAGCAAGGAAGAGATCGAGCGGATCCGCATCGGCGGGATCGTGCACGATGTCGGCAAGATCGGCGTGCCCGAGTCGGTGCTGACGAAGCCGAGCCGGCTGACGGATGAGGAATTCGAGAAGATCAAGCTGCACCCGGAGATCGGGCACCGGATCCTGAAGGACATTCCGCAGCTTGCGGATGTGCTGCCGGGCGTGCTGCACCACCACGAGCGGTTCGACGGCAAGGGCTACCCGCACGGGCTGGCGGGCAAGGACATCCCGCTGATCGCGCGGATCATGGCGATCGCGGACACGTTCGATGCGATGAGCTCGACGCGTGCGTACCGCCCGGCGATGCCGCGTGAGAAGGTGCTCGCGGAGTTCGAGCGGTGCGCGGGGACGCAGTTCGATCCGGAGATCGTTCCGATCTTCCTGGGGCTGGATCTGACGCACTACGACGAGCTGGTGGCGCGGCACTCGGCGGGGGCGGTCACGGCGATCGCGGCCTGAGTCGGGCGGCGACCAACGCGCAACTTTCGCGGGAGCAGCCCCGTGGCCCGGTGGTGGGGCCACGGGGCGAATCCCCTATCTGCTTCTCGGACAGGCCGGGCCGTGAAGTCGGCCGCGGCCAAGGCCGATAGCAACCGCACGGACCGGTCGCCCCGCACGGACGCGGGGAGCCGGGGCCGGCTCCGTCCAGCACGAGAGCGGAACGGGCGAAAGGACTCGCCGATGGCACAGATGCAGATCCGTGAGACCCTTCCCTTCGACCGTCGGCGGAACTCGCGGCGGCCGGTGAGCGGCGAAGCGCTGGCGATTTTCACAGCCGGTGTCGGCGCAGGATCGCTGACGCGGGTCGAACTCATCAATGCGAGCGAGTCGGGGCTGGCGGTCTGCTCGCCGATCGCGGTCGAGCCGGGCGCGGCGTTCTCGCTGATGCCGCACTCGGGGCACGGCTCGCGGCAGACGGGGATCGTGGTGCGGTGCGAGTCGATCGCGGGCGGATACCGCCTGGGTCTTCGCGGCCGGACGATGTCCGCCGCGGCCTGAGTCCGGCGACTCCTCCGTTGGTTACCGCGGGTCTGGGCTCCCCAGAAGGGACGCTGCGTCGGCGCGACCCTGGATCATCCGATCGATGAAGATTTGGTGACCAAGGCGGGCGGGAGTGCGCGGCCGGCTATACGGCCCCTTGGAATGATGTAGCATTGAGGGGTGCCCGGCCCTGCCGGCTGGGCCGATCCTGGCGTCGTTGGAGGATTCCGACTATGGCGTTCGCGGACCTGGCTGTGGGTGCGAAGGTGTACATCTGGAGTTACAACGCCTGGGGTTTGGTCCCGGGTGTTCGGGCGAATGTGGGGCATGCCGCATTGCAGATCAAGACGGCCGCGGATGATGAGTATCTCAGTTGGTGGCCGAAGGGTGGCGAGGGCAGCGCGTTACCAAAGGCCTCCGATCAGCCCGTCGGCTACGGGACAAGCGCCGTGAAGCGCCGCGCGGAGCAGGGTCGCCCGTTGCAAGTCAACAACGTCATGGAGACCGACAAGGATCGGGAGGGTGAGAGCGCGGATCATAAGTTTCGGTTTGTCGCCGGGCTTGATTTCGCGAAGATGATCGCGTGGGTTCGTGATCTCAGCGTGGGGCGTGTCACGTGTTCGGCCTTCGCGCGTGCGCAGTCGTACAACTTCACGGTGCAGAACTGTTCAGCGACCGTTGCGCACTGCCTGAGAGAGGGCGGCGCGGATGCGTACACGCCATGGCCCGGGCGACTGGTGTGGACCCCGGCGGATGTGTTGGTCTACTGCAATGACCTCTCAGCTGCGATCCTTCGTGCACATCCGATGGGCGCCGCAAAGTATCGCTGAGTCGGGAGCAGCCTTCTAGAGCCCATACGCGGCACGCATCGTGTCCCAGACCTTGCGGTAGCGTGCGGTCATATGGTCGAGCGATGCGGGCATCACGCGGATCTCCCCGACGACCGACATGAAATTGACATCGCCGCCCCAGCGCGGGACCAGGTGCATGTGCAGGTGTTGGGGGACGCCCGCGCCCGCAGCGCGGCCCTGATTGATGCCGAAGTTGATGCCCTGGGGCTCGAGCGTGCGCTGCATGAGGTCCGCGGCGATCTCGGTGAGCTTCCAGAGCGATGCACGCTGCGCGGGTTCGTAATCGAGCAGTGTCGGGCGCGGGTCGCCGAGCGCGACAAGCAGGTGGCCGCTGGCGTATGGGAAGCCGTTGAGCAGGATCAGACCGTCGGCGGTGCGGACGAGGACGTGGTTGGCGATATCGCGCTCGGGCGCGAGCCAGTAGTCGCGGAGGAACGAGCCGGTGGAGGCGGTGGGGGCGCCGGCGGTGCGTTCGCGCGCATCCATGGCCTCGAGGTACTCGATGCGCCAGGGCGCCTCCAGGGCGCGAGGCCCAACGGCTGGTTTGCTGTGATCCGCCGGCTTCCCATCGCTCATGCGAGGAGTCTACGGAGCTGGTCGGGTGGGGAGTCGCCGAAGCGGGCGCCGGTAGACCGCGACGGACCGCGGCCGATCAGATGTTGTGGGGCCCGGTGGCGGGTGTGGTGGCAGGCGTCGGGGCGGGCGGGGCGGCGGCGATGCCAGCGGCGCTCGCAGCATGGTCGCCGGCGTGGGTGATGAGTCGGGCGCTGCGGGTGCAGCGCATCGCCGCATCGGTCTCGATCTCGATGGCGCGGGATCCGCCATGCAGGATCGCGCGGGCGGTACGGCCATCGGGTGAGATCGAGAGGCTCTCGATGCCGGCGCCGAGGTCGCGGACCGGGCCACAGGCCGGGCACGCGTTCTGCGTGGTCAGGTCGATGCGGGTCACGTGTCCCGAGTCGCGGGCCGCGACGATCACGAAGCTACCTTGCGGGTCGACTGTGATGAGGCACGGTCCGGAGAGGCCGTGCTCCCACGAGCCGATGACATCGCCGGTGAGGAGGTCGACCTCGATGATGTTGCGGTTCGATTCGATCGCGACCATCGCGGTGCTCTCGCCGCGGGCGAGCGCGATGCCGAACGGGCGCCAGTGCCGTCCGAGATGGATCGTGCGATCCTTGTGGTCGCGGTAGAGGTCGGTGATGGTGATGGAGGAGCCCGGATCGATATCGCCGTAATCGGATGCGACGGCGAAACCGCCCGCGGTTGACAGGGCACGCATGCGGGGATCGGCTTGAGCACCGGTGGTGCGCTGGTCGTCTGTATGCGATGGGTGCACGATGGGGAGATCGAGCGGGGGCGCTGCGGGATTCACAGCGAAGCCGGCGGAGCTGCTGCGGATGAGTCCGAGCAGGACGCCCAGGAACGCGAAGATCATCAGCGCGGGGGCGAGCGTGATGCCGGCGTGGTGCGGGAGGCGGGGACGGCGCATGGTCGATCCTCCTTGGGGAGCTGTCAGCCGTCGGTCTCACCCCGCGACGCGGCCTGTGCACACACGGTGATGCGCTCCGGCGCGGGATCCGTCGCCCCGGCTCGTTCTCGGGGCGAGATGCGGCCGCAAACAGGTGGATCGCGTACGATCCGGCCCGGTTTTCATCACACCCGGATCCGGCTGCTCGGGCGGCGGATCCATTCAGGAGAGCCCATGTTCCAGTCGATCACGCTCAGCGGCCGCGGTCAGTCGCAGGTCCTCGTTCTCGCGCACTTCCAGGGCCAGGGGCTCGATGCCCGCTCGAAGAAGATCGCCGGAGAGCACGGCGTCGCCGCGGCGGCGGAGGCCGCGCTCAAGCGGAGCGAGGCGACGGGCGATCTGGGCACGGTGGTTGATGCGACCGCGGAGCCGGCCGCCGCGCCCAAGGGCCGCGGCAAGGCACGCTCGGGGGGTGCGGGTGTCGAGCGGGTGCTCATCGTCGGTTTGGGCGCAGCGCCGGGGAAGGACGGCTTCAAGGTTGATTCGTTGCGCTCGGCCGCGGCGGCGGTGGGGCGGAAGATCGCGGCGATCAAGGCCACGAGCGCGACGGTCGAGGTGAGCGCGGCGGTCGCGGATGCGAAGGTCGACGGGTTCGATGCGGGCGTCGCGTTCGGCGAGGCCGTCGGTCTGCTCGGCTGGGTGTGCGACCACTTCAAGGGCAAGGGGAGCAAATCGCAGACACGCGGCAAGCTGGCGCTGCGTTCGAGCGATGGTGATTTCAACGAGGGCCTGGAGCGCGGGCTGGGGCTTGCGGAGTCGACAAACTTCTGCCGCACGCTCAGCCAGACGCCGCCCAATGTCGCGACGACATCGTGGATGGCCAACGAGGCGAAGAAGCTGGGCCGCAAGACCAAGATGGCGGTGAAGGTGTTCGAGGGGTCGGATCTGGTGCGCGAGAAGTTCGAGGGGCTGATCAACGTCGGCAAGGCGAGCGAGAACAAGCCCTGCATGGTGCGGATCGAGTACAACCCGCCCGGCCGTGGCAGCGCGCGGCGGTCGGGCAAGCCGCTGGTGCTGGTCGGCAAGACCATGACCTACGACACGGGCGGCCTGTCGCTCAAGGTGAACAACGGCATGGTGGGCATGAAGCGCGACAAGGACGGCGGCTGCGCTGTGCTGGGCGCGATGCACGCTATCGCGACGGTGATCAAGCCCAAGCGGCGGGTGATCGCGCTCCTGGCGATCGCGGAGAACTCGATCAGCGATGAGGCGTACCGCCCCGACGATGTGCTGACCTTCCGCAACGGTGTCACGGTCGAGGTGACCAACACGGACGCCGAGGGCCGGCTGGTGATGGCCGATGCCCTGTGCTGGGCGTGCGACAAGGAGAACCCGGCGGCGGTGGTTGATATTGCGACGCTGACGGGCGGCGTGGTGGTTGCGCTGGGCTCGACGTTCGCGGGTCTGTGGTGCGAGGACGACAGCCTCCGCGGCAAGGTCGAGCAGGCCGCGGGCGTTGCGGGCGAGCGGGTGTGGCGTCTGCCGCTGCACCAGGAATACAAGGACATGATGAAGTCGCCGGTGGCGGACATCGTGAACAGCAACCCGAACCGCAAGGCGCACCCGATCCAGGGCGCGGCGTTCCTGTCTTACTTCGTGCAGGACCGCGTGCCCTGGTGCCACCTGGACATCGCGGGCGTGCATGCGACGGAGAAGAACGCGGGCCCGTACATCGATGGTCCGACGGGCTGGGGCGTGCGGACGCTGGCGAACCTGGCCGAGATGCTCTGAGCCTCGGGCGACTGCGATTCATGAATGCGAAAGGCCCCGCCGTGTGCGGGGCCTTTTTCGTGCGCGAGTCTTATGCAGTTGAGCGATAAGCGCTATCGCTTGCCGTCCTCGATCACGAGAATGTCATCGAGAGGCTTGCGGTGGATGTCGGGCACGGTGCAGTTATCGGCGGGGTAGCCGACGGGCAAGAGCAGGAAGGGCCTCTCGTGCGCCGGGCGGTTGAGGACTTTGGCGAGGAATCCCATCGGGCTTGGTGTGTGTGTGAGCGTCACGAGTCCGGCCTGGTGGATCGCGGTGATGAGCATGCCCGTGGCGATGCCGACGGATTCATCGACGTAGTAGACCTTGCCCTGTTCGCCGCTCGCATCGGGGTCGGTCTTCATCATCTTGAAGACGATAATGAGCCAGGGAGCGATGTCGAGGAAGGGCTTGTCGGCATCGGTGCCGATGGGGGCGAGGTCGGCGAGCCACTGGGGCGTGGCGCGGCGCGTGTAGAACTCGCGTTCTTCTTCCTCGGCCGCAGCGCGGATCTTTGACTTAAGCGCCGGATCGCTGACGGCGACGAATCGCCACGGCTGCTTGTTCGCGCCCGAGGGCGCGGTGCCCGCGGCGGATACGCACCAGCGGATGGTTTCTTCGGAGACGGCGCGGTCGGAGAAGAAACGGACGCTCCGGCGCAGCCGCATGGTCTCGTAGAAGCGGCGGGCGACCGCTTCGGCGGGTTCATCGGTCCGGTAGGGCTTGAAAGGGATGTGTGACGGCATGGTCATGGCGACATGCTACAGATGGTCGGCATGGCGGGCTTTCGGCGCAGCGCGGACGGTGAGCGCACAGACAGGCGGCCCCCGCCGCCGGCCGCGTGCGGGGGCCGCCAAACGATTGTCATGATGTGAGGGGCTTGCGCTGATCGCCGTGGGTCGGCGGCGATCAGAGCCGCCGCGGTTTAGCGGCGACGACGCAGGAGCGCGAGCCCGGAGACGCCGGCGAGGGCCATTACGCCCGGCGCCGGAACGATCTCGAAATCGATGCGGTAGACGGCCGTGTCCGCGGCGAGCTGGCTCTGGAATTCGTAGCCTGCGGCGGTCGTGAGGCCGTTGAAGCTGGCCAGGTCGGCGAAGTCGAAGTTGACGACGCCGTTCTGCGGTGTGCGCAGGTCGTTGTTGCCGCCCATGAGGAACGCGGCGGCCGCGGGGTCGGTTGTCTCCGAGCCGGCGTCCCAGATCTCGCGGGCCCGCTGCGTGATCGACGTAATCTGCAGATTGCCGGCGGCATCGAGGAGCTGGTACTGCGTGGGGGAGTCGTTGCCGATGAAGTAGTCGTTGCTGGGGACGACCATCGAGCCGAAGGTGAAGAACTGATTGACGGCGGGATCCACGAAGAACGTGTTTGAAGCCGTGGCGCCGGGCAGCAGCGGGCCGGGGGGATTGGAGACAACCGTGCCGAGCGTCGCGTTGGGTTCCGCGGCCATGAAGGCGGGGAACCAGTCGGAGCCGCTGCCGCCCTCGGCGATCGAGACGATCGCGGGGCCCGCGGCCTGGCCGTTGTTGAACGAGTCGTAGGTGCCGTTGCCGAAGCCGACGCGGAGCGGCGCGAAGGTCACGCTGTTCTGCGGGGCGAGGTTGGTCACGGTGACGCGGACTTCGACGGGCTGGGCGGTTGCCTGCGGGATCGCGGCGGCGAGGCCGGCGATGGCGGCGAACGAAGCGATGACATTTCTTGAGATCTGCATGAAGTCTCCTCCTATCGGGTCGCGGTGGAGTGATCGGCGGTGATCACCATTGGCCGTGCCGCGTACATCACGCGGCGGCAGAGGTGTGTCGCTCGCGGGGGCCGACCCTTGCGGGAGGAGTTCAGATTTTTTCGGGCCCGGATCCGAGGTTGCGGGCGATCCGCTCGCGGACATCGGCGGGGACGGATTCGCCGGTGCGGAGCTCATCGCCGAGGCGGCTCGTCAGGGCGCGGAGCCGGCGCATCTGCGTGTTGAAGCGGCGGCAGCTCTTGCAATAGAGCATGTGGATGCGGACACCGATCATCGCGATGCGACGCTGCTCGCCGTCGAGCGCGCGGCTGTAGATCTCCGTGTGCTCGCGGCACGGGCGGTTGAGGATCGCGAGGAATTCACGGAGGGCGCGGATCATGGATTCCGGGAGGGGTCGGTTTGGCGGGAGGAGTCGGGCCGGTCGGTCGGTTGCGGAGCGGCGCCGATCGCTCGCTCTACGCACAGCCGGAGCGCGCTGCGGGCGCGGTGCGTGCGGGTCCAGAGGTTGGTCGGTGTCAGGGACATGACCTTACAGACTTCGTCGCCAGGAACTTCGAGCAGATCGCGGAGCCAAATCACCTCCGCCAGAGAAGGGGAGATGGAATCCAAGCAGGTACGCAGTGCCGCCAGGAGTTCCGCGGTCTCGCCGGGATCGTTCTCCCGTTGGCCCCACGGGGCGATTCGGCGGGTCCAGAAGCCGCTGGCGGTGAAGATGCCGGTGATGCCGGGGCCGGAGGCGGTGTCGGGTTCGCGGACCTGATCGAGGGAGGCGGTGCGTCGGGCGCGGCGGAAGTGGTCGGCGATCTTGTGCGCTGCGATGCTCAGGAGCCAGGCCCGCTCGGATGAGCCCTCGCGGAGCGACCCCATGTTCTCGATCGCGGCGAGCAGGGTCTCCTGCACGATCTCCTCGGCAACATCGCGGCTGCGGGTGCGGGCGAGCGCGAAGCGCCAGAGGAGGTCGCCGTGGTCGGCGAACCAGCGGGCGGCGGCCGATGCGCGGGCTGACGCCGCGTCCGACGATGCGGTCGTTCGATCCGCCGCGGAGTCGGGCTGTCGTGGGGCGTCGGCGCGGGTCACGGCCGGGAACGGTAGCGCATGAGCGGACTCTCATCGCGGCGTCATGGGGGCTTCACGGGCGGCGGCTGTGATTCGAGCGGGTGAACCGACTGGTGGCGAAGCAAGGGTGGTGTCATGCGCGCAATTTGGAAAGGGCATATCTCGTTCGGTCTGGTCAGCGTGCCTGTTTCGATCTACTCGGCGGAGAAGCGAGCGGATCTGCAGTTGCACATGCTCGACTCGCGGAACCATGCGCGGGTGCGGTACGAGCGAGTGAACGCGGAGACGGGCGAAGAGGTGCCGTGGGGCGAGATCGTGCGCGGGTATGAGTATGACAACGGCAGTTATGTCGTGATCAGCGATGAGCAGCTCAAGAAGGCGGCGCCGGAGGCGACCAAGGCGATCGAGCTCGAAGGGTTCGTCGATGTCGACGAGATCGACGAGATGTTCTTCGACAAGCCGTATTACCTCGAGCCGGGCAAGGCGGGGAAGAAGGGGTATGCGCTGCTGCGGGAGGCGCTGCGGGAGAGCGGCAAGGCGGGGATCGCGCGGGTGGTGATTCGCACGCGCCAATACATCGCCGCGCTCACGCCCAAGGACAAGGTTCTCGTGCTGACGCTGCTGCGGTACGGGCAGGAGCTGCGATCACCGGAAGAGCTCGAGCTGCCGGGCACGCTCAAGGAAGTTGGGGTGACGGATCGGGAGATCAAAATGGCCGGGACGCTGATTGATTCGATGACGCGGCCGTGGGACCCCGAGGAGTATGAGGACGAGTATCGAGATGCGCTGATGGCGTGGATCCAGAAGCGGATCGAGTCGGGCCAGATCGAGGAAGCGCCCGAGGCGGCGGAGCCGGAGGTCGAGGAGGTCTCGACGGACCTGATGGAAGCGCTCAAGCGGAGCGTCGAGCACTCGGGGGCGGGAGAGCGCAAGCCGGGGCGTGCGCCGGCCAGGAAGAAGCGGTCCAAGAAGACGCGGTCGAAGAAGGCGGCCGCGGCGAAGTCCGCCAGCAAGTCCGGGAAGGGCGGTCGTAAGAAATAGGAGAAGCGGAGCATCGATGGGGTTGGCGCGGTACAACCAGAAGCGGGACTTCCGCAGAACGCCCGAGCCGGCCGGCGGCGGGAGAGGCTCGGTAGCGAAGAAGGGGACCGGGCGGGCCTACCTGATCCAGAAGCACGATGCCACGCGGCTGCATTACGACCTGCGGTTGCAGGTGGGCGATGTGTTGGCGAGTTGGGCGGTGCCCAAGGGGCCGTCGCTCGACCCGGCGCACAAGCGGCTGGCGGTCCATGTCGAGGACCACCCGCTCGGGTACGGCGACTTCGAGGGCGTGATTCCCAAGGGCGAGTATGGCGGCGGCACTGTGATGCTGTGGGACCGCGGGACCTGGGAGCCGGAAGACGGCGTGGAGCCGACGGCGGCGATTCGCAAGGGAAAGCTGTCGTTCACGATCCGCGGCGAGAAGCTGAGCGGCGGCTGGACGTTGACTCGGATGAAGTCGCGGAAACGCGGCGATGAGGACAAAGACAACTGGCTGCTGATCAAGCGTGAGGATGCGACCGCGGCGGAGGGGGACGGGCTGCCGCGCGATGATGAGAGCATCAAGACAGGACGGTCGATGGAGGAGATCGCGGCGGGGGCGGCTGCGCGCGGGCGGGGGTCGGGCGCGGCCAAGGGGAAGAAGAACAAAGCCGGGAGGCGCGGTAACGAAGCGCAACCCGAGGCCGCGGTGATCGCGGCGGGCGATCCATCGAAGCTTGCGGGCGCTCGGAAGGGCGCCCTGCCGCGCAACCCCAAGCCGCAGCTCGCGACGCTGGTGGATGAAGCGCCGGCGGGCGATCGATGGATTCACGAGATCAAGTTCGATGGATATCGGCTGCTGGCGGTCAAGAGCACGGCCGGTGTGCGGCTGATTACGCGCGGCGGGAAAGACTGGGCCAGCAAGTTTGCGCCGATCGCGGGGGCGGTCGAGGCGTTGCCGGTGAATACGGCGATCCTCGATGGCGAGGCGGCGATCGTGGACCGGCGCGGGCACACATCGTTCCAGGATCTGCAGAACGCGGTCAAGGCACAGCGATTCGAGAAGCTGGTGTTCTTCGTGTTCGATCTGATCTACCTGGATGGGTACGACCTCTCGGGGTGCGGGCTGGTGGAGCGAAAGGAGTTGCTGCGCGGGCTCGTGCCGCGGACTGACCGTGGTGTGCTGCGCTATTCGGATCATGTTGAGGGGAGCGGGGAGAAGGTGCACAGTCATGCCTGCGAGCTGGCGCTCGAGGGGATCATCAGCAAGCGGGCGGATGCGCGGTATCAGGGCGGACGGTCGAAGAGCTGGGTGAAGGTGAAGTGTTCGCGGCGGCAGGAGTTTGTGATCATCGGCTGGACGCCGCCGTCGGGCTCGCGGAAGCACCTTGGTTCGCTGCTGCTGGGGTCGTACGACGGGGACGGGCTGATTTACACGGGCAAGGTGGGCACGGGATTCAACGCGCAGACACTGAAGGACCTGCGCGGGCGGATGGATGCGCTGGCGCGGAAGACCTGCGCGGCGGATGAGCCGCCGGACCGGAGCGAAGCGCGCGGGGCGCGGTGGGTGAGGCCGAGCCTGGTCGCGGAGGTGGACTTCACGCAGTGGACCGACGATGGGCGGCTGCGGCATCCGAGCTTCCAGGGCCTGCGGGAGGACAAAGCGGCTGCGAACGTGCGGATCGAGCGGCCGCGGCCCGTCGAGGAGGTCGAGAAGCCAGTCGAGAAACAGGTCGCGGAGCAGTCCGAGCCGGAGGAGGACGACCAGGTGAAGCGTGACGGTGACAACGGAGGCGCGAAGCAGGCGAGAAAGAACGCCGGCACGCACCGCTCTGGAGGAAGCGGCGGGAAGAAGCGGTCGGCAGCCGGAGCATCGCGCGAGGAGCAGATCGTTGCGGGTGTGAGGCTCTCGAGCGCGGATCGGGTGCTGTATCCGGATCAGGGCGTCACGAAGCTGGATCTGGCGCGCTATTACGAGGGGATCGCGGACCGCATCCTGCCGTTCATCGAAGGGCGACCGCTGAGCACGGTGCGTTGTCCGAGTGGGCGGACGGGGAAGTGCTTCTACCAGAAGCACATCCGCGATTCCTTCGGTGATGCGGTCAAGGCGATCGCGGTGGAAGAAGAGTCGGGGGAGGCCGAGTACATCTCTGTCGATTCCACGGCGGGGCTGGTGACACTCGTGCAGTTTGGTGTGCTGGAGATCCATCCGTGGGGCTCGCCGGGCGATGATCTCGAGCATCCGGATGTGCTGGTGCTCGATATGGACCCGGGCGAGGGGGCTTCGTTCGAGCTTGTGAAAGAGGGAGCGCTGCGCGGCAAGGAAGCGATGGAGGCGGAGGGGCTGGCAACGTTCCTGAAGGCGACGGGCGGAAAGGGGCTCCATGTGGTGTCTCCGCTGGACGGGTCGCGGGGGTGGGACGAGGTGAAGGCGCTGGCGAAGAAGATCGCCGCGGGGATCGCGGCGGATGATCCCAAGTGGTTCATCGCCACGGCGAGCAAGGCGAAGCGAGCGGGGAAGGTGTACGTCGATTACCTCCGGAATGGGCGCGGTGCGACGGCGATCGCGCCGTACTCGACGCGGGCGCGGGCGGGTGCGCCGGTCGCCGTGCCCCTGCGCTGGGACGAGCTCTCACGCCTGGAGAGCGCAGCGCAGTACACAGTCGCCACCATCACGCGGCGATTGGCGCAGCTCAAGGGAGATCCGTGGGAGGGGTATTGGGGAGCCGCGGCGATGCGGAAGGGCAAGAAGACACGCGGCGGGGCGGTGGCGCGATGAGCCTGTCCGCGTTCTTTGACAGTTGGTCGGAGATTCTGCGCGTGTGCGTGGTGGGCGTGCTGGCGTACATCGCTCTGGTCGTATTCCTGCGGGTCTCGGGCAACCGGACGCTCTCGAAGCTGAACGCGTTCGATCTGGTCGTGACGATCGCGCTCGGCTCGACGCTCGCGACGATTCTGCTGAACAAGAGCGTGTCGCTCGCGGAAGGTGTGACGGCGCTGGGGTTGCTCATCGGGCTGCAGTTCGTCGTGACGTGGACGAGCGTGCGGTGGGGGTGGGTGCGTGCCGTTGTGACGGGGGAGCCGCGGGTGCTGGTGCGTGATGGGGCGATGGACCGGGGTGCGATGCGGCGGGCGCGGATCACAGAGGCGGAGGTGCGCGCAGCGCTGCGCGATTCGGGGATCCCGGGTCCCGAGGGGGCAGCGCGGGTGGTGCTGGAGACCGATGGGTCCGTGACGTGTGTTCCGCGGTCGTAGCGTCAAAAAAAGGAAAGGGCCGCGGCGACGTGGCCGCGGCCCCCTGTGGCTTTGAATCAAGGCTTCGATCAGGCCATCTTGCGGCGGCGGATCCGCTGGGCGACGCCCAGGGTCGCGAGGCCGGCCATGCCCGCCCAGGCGGCGCCGGGGAGCGGGATGATCACGTAGTTGCCGTTCTGCTCGGCGTAGATGTCGAACTTGAGGTTCTCGCTGGGGTTGTTGGTGTTACCGCCGCGGGATGCGCGGAGCGTACCGGTCAGCGTCCAGTCGAACGTGCGCATGTCGGCGGAGGAGACAATCGCCGTGCTGGCGAAGTCGTCCGCGCCGGCGCGGGTTGCCACGAGGTTCGGAACAGCGCCGTTGATGGTCTGGCCGACGCCAGAGAAGGCGAGGTTCGTGACGCTCATCTCATAGCCGTCGTTGCGGCGAGCGGTGGAGATGAGCCGGAGGGCGTTGAAGGCCCGATCGGTCGCGAGGAGCGTGCCGAGCGTCGGATCACTCCCGTCGTTCCGCCAAGTCTGCGTTGAGACGGTGGCACCACGGGTCATCGTGAAGGTGAAGCCCTGGCCGACCTGGAAGCCCAGGCTCATCGCCCAGGTCTGGTTATCAATGTTGCCGAGGTTCGTCTGGCGATCGTTGCCGCCGCCGATCGAGCCGCCGTTCGAGAGCAACTGGTCCCAGTTGGTGGTGTCGAGCTTGACACGCGAGTTCATGGCCGTGGTGCCGCCCGACTGCGGGGTCACACCCAGCTGAACGGTGCCGGCCATAGCGGTACCGGCAGCGAGGGCGATGAGCCCTGCGGACAGGATGGTCTTCATGTTTTCTTTCTCCCAGCCCTTGGTCGGCACGGACCAGGCGGCAACGCCGCACCCACAACACCCGCACCGTCTGGCGAGAAAATACCAGCCGCTCGCGAACTGTCGAGTCGCGCGGGCGGCTGAGTGTAAGAAAATGCTATAACCTGACTGTTATTGGGCCGGGGCAATGCTGGGGGTGGGAGCAGTGCGGTTCAATTTGGAGAAGCTGCGCGGTCTGGGCGGCTCGGGTCAGCACCCGCTCTGCCAGTGATTGAAGAACACGGTGATGTCGTCACCATCGGTGCCGCCAGAGTTATCGATGTCAGCGTTGCCCGACTGCCAGTCGGTGAAGAACGCCGCGATGTCATCGCCGTCGACGCCCCCGGAGTCGTCCCAGTCGGCCGGGCAGGAGATCCCTTGGATCGCAGTGATGCACGCGGAGAACTCCGAGGTTGCGCCGGCGGAGCTGGTAGCGGTCGCGGTGATCCATTCGCCGGGCGTTGTTACAGCGACCGAAGCGTTGAACGGAGCGTTCCCACCGCTATCGGACGTTGCTACCGCCTGTCCCAGCCAGGTGCGGCCCTCGCCGAAGCCCGAGGGGTCGCAGGCCGCGCTCGCGAAGAACTCGAGGGTGAACGTCGTGTTGGGCGTTGAGTGCAGATCGCCGGTGATGCTGGTTGTGCCGTTCTCGATCACCGCCGCGGCGAGGCTCGGGAAGTTCTGCATCCCGTTGGGGCCGGTGTCGGCGTCGAGCGGGTCGATGAAGTTGGGCCCGCCGCCGCCCAGATCGATGCCCAGACCGCCGTTCTCGAAGATCGAATTCCTTGAGATCAGCGCATCCTGAATATTGCCGGTGATGAGCACGCCGATGGTCTCGGCGAAGGCGATGGTGTTGTTGCGGATCGTGACACCGACGGGGAGTTCGCTGGCGATGAAGGGGCTGACCGCGAGGTTGACGAGGCTGGGGATCGGGCTCTGTCCGGTCGCATCGGTGCCGATCAGGTTGTTCTCGATCACCGTGTCTGTTGAGTTGCCCTGAACGGCGATGCCGGTTCCGAAGCGCTGGCCCGCGGCGTGGTTGGTGCCGGTGATGGCGATGCCGCCGATGACGTTGCCGCGGATGAGTGTGTTCTCGGCGGAGCTCAACTGGATTCCGTAGATACCGCGTTGCGGCTGACGGGCGGAGCCGTCGGGCGTGATTCCGATGTAGTTGCCTTCGACGATGGTGTCGATCGACGAGACGAGCGAGACCTGCGCGCCCTGCGGGAAGCCTTCTTCGCCATAGCGGCCCGAGCCGGAGATGATGTTGCGCTCCGCTGCGGTCGGCCCGCCGATACGGGTGTTGACGGCGAAGAGGTTGGAGCCGGGAGCGCTGACGACGCGGATGCCCGCTCCGGGGCCGGACATGGTGTTGCCGATGACGGTGGTGTCGCGGACCGGGCCCTCGACCGAGACGCCCCAGCTGCCGCCCGAGAGTGTGTTGCCCTCGCCCGGTTCGGTCCCGCCGATGATGTTGCCGGTGGGCTCCGGTGTGCCGCCGAAGAGCCCGGCCACGCGGACGCCGCCGTGGAGCGGTCCGGAGATCGTGCAGCCGATCACGCGGTTGTTGTTGCCCATGATGTGGACGCCATATCCGCGCTGCATGACGCGGTCGAGGCCCTTGATGACGCAGTTGTCGGCGTGGATGAAGATCGCCGCGACGCCCCAGGCGTTGGGCTGCAGGCCGTAGATGCCGACCTCCCAGCCGTCGGGGTTGGTGTCGCCGGTGAAGTCGGTCTGGGTGGTGAAGTCGATTGTCGTGGCGTTGTCGGTGAGCTCGAACGCGCCGTCTTCCATGCGGAGGATGGCTCGGTCGGTCAGCAGCCAGAACTCGCTCGCGGGGATCGCGAACTCGATCGTCTGCGGGCCGGCGGAGTTGTTCGCGGCCATCACGGCCTCGCGCATCGAGACCTTGCCGTCCGGACCAGGAAGGTCCGCGACGGTCTGGAACCCGCCGGTGTCAAAGGTGTCGTGGAGCGTGGTCACGGTGATGGTCTCGCCGCCGGTGGGTGTCGTGTCCTGCAGGATCTCGAAGTTGCCGCTGATGCCGACACCGCCCCAGATACTGCCGATGTTGATGAGGTAGTGCTCGCCCGCGGTGGCGAGGAAGCTCACGCGCGATGATGTGCCGCAATTGGGCGCATCGTCGTTGGCGGCGATGGGCTCGCCGACCGGGCAGCCGTCGTCGAAGATCGCGATGATCGACTGGAAGTCGGTGATCCCGCAGTTGCTGACGATGGTGAGCCCGGTTGCGGGGGCCTGCCAGCGAAGGAAGATGTCCTTGCCGACATACCCAGCGCTGTTCCAGTTGCTGAAGCTCGTTGATGCACCGGTGGTGTCGAAGGAGAAGAGGCCGGTGCCGGTGATTGGGATCGCGATCTCGCACTCGTCGCCGGGGAAGGGCGCATCGATCGAGAGCGAGAAGGAGCTGGGCTCGGCACGCCCGTGGTCGATGCGGAAGGTGTAGGTGCGGCCTTGCACGGCGTAGAACGAGACCTCGCCGTGCCATGTCGGGCAGTCGTTGATGATGTCGCTGCAGGCGACGGGTATCAGCGTGGCGCAGTCGGAGCCCTCGTACGCGGCGACGTCCATCGACCACGGATTGGGCGATGCGCAGGTGTCGAGCGTGACGCGGCCGGACTGCGGCGCGGTCCAGCGGAACCAGACATCGTTGTTCATCTCGGCGCAGCCCGTGAAGATCGGCCCGCTGTAGGTCGCGCCGGTGGGGTTGTAGCTGAAGGTGCCCAGGCCGGAGATGACCGTGGCGCCGGAGCAGTTGTCGTTGGCCGGCTGGGCCGCGGCGTGGGAGATCAGGGCCGCGGGGGCGAGGGTGAGGGTCGTGCCGACGAGGGCGGCGAGCAGGGTCTTGCTGGTCATGGGAGCACCTCCGCGGGGTGGAACGGGTCTCTCGAGGCTGTCTTGCGAGCGGGTCCGGGGGCGGCGGGTCCGGTGCAAACCCGGGCCGCCGCTCAACCTGTATGCGACGGAACCGCCCGCGGCCTGCCAGATTCCTGTCCCCGAGGCCCATGCAGGGTGCAAACAGCACATGAGGGAAGTTCCGTCCGGAGTGGGCCGCCCTGCCGCGGCCAGATCGGGAGAAGTCGATGCAGTCAGAGCGAACGGGATCTCGGCGGGGGGCGGTGCTGGGTGGGCTGGTGTTCTGCGGCACACCGGTGTTGATCGGTGCGGGGCTGATCGCCGCGGCGGTCGGGTTCAACGTCGCCGCGCTCCCGCCGGTGCCCGAGCCACCCGAGAACCGGGTGACCGAGGCCAAGCGGGTGCTGGGCAAGATCCTCTTCTGGGAGGAGCAGCTCTCGAGCGACAACATGGTGTCCTGCGGCACCTGCCACACGCCGGGGGCGGGTGGCGCGGATACGCGCCGCGTGCGTCAGCCGGGGCCCGATGGGATCCTGAACACGCCCGACGACATCTTCGGTTCGCCGGGCGTGGTGAAGTCCGATGAGCTGGGCAACTACGAGCTTGACGGCATCTTCGGACTCAACGCGCAGGTCACGGGGCGGGGTTCGCAGACGGCGATCCTCGCTGCGTACGCGCCGACGAACTTCTGGGACGGCCGCGCCGGCGGGCGGTTTGTCGATCCGGAGACCGGCGCGATGCTGATCCAGATCGGCGGCGCGCTCGAGAACCAGGCGGTCGGGCCGGTGCTCAACGATGTGGAGATGGCGCACGCCGACCGCGACTGGGCCGCGGTCTCGGCGAAGCTCGCCACAGCGCAGCCGCTCGCGCTGGCGACCGATCTGCCGCCTGATATGGCGCAGGCGATCGAGGGCGGTGTGGACTACCCCGAACTCTTCCGCCGCGCCTTCGGCGATGATGCGATTAGCGCAGCGCGGATCGCGTTTGCCATCGCCACGTACGAGCGGACGCTGATCGCGGATCAGACGCCGTGGGACCGGTTCGATGCGGGCGACACCAACGCGCTGACACCGCAGCAGCGGGCGGGGCTTCAGACCTTCCAGGGCGCTCGGTGCGCAACGTGCCATGATGCGCCGGTCTTCAGCGATCACAGTTTCCGCAACATCGGGCTGCGTCCGGTGGCGGAGGATCTTGGGCGGCAGATCGTGACGGGCAATCCGGCGGACCGCGGCCGCTTCAAGGTGCCCACGCTTCGCAACGTCGGCCGCAAGACCAGTTTCATGCACAACGGCCAATTCAACACACTGACCGGCGTGGTGCGGTTCTACGCCCGTGCTCCGGGCAGCCCGCCGCAGTTCCGCGACAACCTCGATCCGGTGATGGACCAGGTGCGCTTCCCGCCGCAGCAGGAGGCGGGCCTGATCGACTTCCTCGCGAACGGCCTTCTTGATCCGCGGGTGCGTGACCGGGTCTTTCCGTTCGATCACCCGACGCTGTACTCGGTGCGCACCGCCGATCAGCCCGCATCGCTGGGCGGCGGACGGGCCGGCACCGGCGGATTCACACCGGCGATGGTGACCTCGGCGCCGCCGTTCGTCGGCAACAGCGAGTTCCGCTTCGGCGTGCGTGCGGCCCGCCCGGGCTCGACGGCCGTGCTCCACATCTCCCACACACCGCCGGTCGGTGGCGTGATCGCCACGGAAACGCAGCTCGGCCCGGTGACCACCGCGGGCACGGGCAACGGCGGCGGCTACGCCACCATCCACTGGCCGATCCCCGCGGATGCCGCGCTCGACGGGACCACGATCTACACGCAGTGGGCGATCACCGATGCGGCCGCGGCCGGGGGCATCGCGCTCTCGCCGGTCGTCCGCTACACGTTCTTCTGCGGCGGTGTGGGTTGCCCGACATCGTGCCCGGCGGACTGGGACCGCTCGGGCGGCGTTGATGGCGATGACATCGGCGCCTTCTTCACGGACTGGCAGCGCGGCGAAGCGGATATCGACTTCTCGGGCGGAACGGACGGCGACGACATCTCGTACTTCTTCGCTCGCTGGCAGGCGGGGTGCTGACAGCAGCGCGATGAGAAGTCGAGCATCATGTGGGCGGCGGCCCGTATCTCGCGCTCCGGCGCTGGATGCGGGCCGCGGTCTTTACCGGTCGTCGGTCTGGCTGAGCGTGCGCCACGCGGCGGCGTTCTCGGTATCGCCGAGTTCGTCGTAGGCTGTGGCGATAGTCGCTGCGACAGCGCGGGTGCGCGGATGGTCGCGTCCCTGGATCTCGGCGAGCGATTCGTACGCGGCGCGGACCTCCGCCGCGGCGGTGTCGTCGCCGAGCTGCAGCAGGCACAGACCGCGGCCGAGGCGGAGTGTGGCGGTGAGCGGGTGCGGATCGGGGAGCACGCGCCGCGCGGTAATCAAGCCGGTGTCGTAATAGCTCAGCGCGGGGCGGGTCTGCCCCAGAGCGCGGGTGACCCGGCCAAGATTCACGGTGACGACGAGCGTGTTCGGCGAGTCGGGGTTCAACCGCATCATGGTGTCGTAGAGCTCGGCGGCGATGACTCGGGCTTCTTCCAGGCGGCCGGCGCGTTCATACGTGTACGCGAGGTTGTTCTTCGTGCTCAGCGTCAGCGAGTGCTCATCGCCCCAGTCGGCGCGGGCCCGCTCGTATGTCTCTCGCAACAGCGGGAGAGCACGGTCGTACTCGCCGGCGTTGCTGAGGACCGTGCCGAGGTTCTGCATGACGGCGACTGTGTTCTGGTGGTCTTCGCCCAGCACGCGGCGGCTGAGGGGCAGCGCGGTTTCGAGCAGGCGCAGAGCCTCCTCCTGCTCGCCGCTGCCGCTGAGGAGGATCGCGAGGTTGGTCGCCGCGGCGAGGGCATCGGGGTGATCCTCGCCCAGGTTGCGTGCGGTGGTCTCGTAGTTGCGACGCGCCAGCGGTGTCGCTTCCTCGGGCCGTCGGTCGGCGCGAAGGAAGAGCGCGAGCAGATTCGCCGCGACCATGGTGTCGCGGTGCTCGGGGCCGAGTATGCGCTCGCGGGCCTCGAATGCGCTGCGGAGCAGCGGCTCGGCTTCCTCCATGCGTCCCAGCGCCTGGTAGACCGCGCCCATGTGCATCCGGATCGTGGCCGCGAAGTCGGTGTCGCCATAGCCCGCGGCGGTGAGAGCGGCGAGAACGGGCTCGATCTGGTCGCGGGCCTCCTCGTAGCGGTCGAGACCTTCGAGCGCCGCCGCAAGCTGGCCGGCCGGATCGGCCCAGAGGCGTGGGTCGTCGGGGTGGAGTTCCTTGGCGAGCGAGAGCGCGGCGGTGTAGAACTCCGCGCTGCGTTCGAGCTGTCCGAGCGCTCCGTATGCCGAGCCCATCACGTTGCGGAGTTCGAGAAGCACGACGGGGCGGTCGGCGAACCGGGGTTCGATCTCGCCGGCGACGAAGTCGAGCGCATCGACCATGGACAGCGGCGTGCCGCGGCTGCGTTCGGGGTGCGCTGTCGCGATGATCTCGGAGAGGAACTCGGTGACGGCCCGGGCGTTGTCGGCCTCGGCCTCCGCGGTAGCGCGGGCCTCGGCCTCGGCGGCCTGCAGCAACTTGGCTTCATCGCGCTGATCGGCGATGCGGAACGCGAGGGCGGAGATGACCACGAGCGCGAGAAGGAGCGTGACCAGCGCGGCCGCGGCGGAGGCGACCAGCGGCCGATGACGCCGGGCGAAGCGCGCGAGCTGCTCGCGGGCGGTGTACGGCCGCGCCGAGATCGGCTCATCGGACAAGAAGCGGCGGAGGTCCGCGGCAAGGTCCGAGGCGTGCTGGTATCGATCTGCCGGCTGCTTGGCGAGCGCCCGCTGGAGGATGACCTCGAGATCGCGCGGCAGGACGCTGTCGCCCAGACGCGGCCGCGGCGGCTCGTCCTCCTGGATCGCGCGGAGCGCCTCGTGGAGCGAGCGGTCCTGCGTCGAGATCGGCGGCGAGCCGGTGAGCAGTTCGTAGAGGATCACGCCCAGTGCGTAGACATCGGTGCGGCTGTCGACGTGACGGGTGTCGCCGGCGGCCTGCTCGGGTGACATGTAGCTCAGCGTGCCCAGGATCTGTCCCGGCGATGTGGCGACGGTGAGGTGCGCGGTGTCGTCGGTGTAGCGTGCGATGCCAAAGTCGAGGATGCGCGGGCTGCCGCGTTCGTCGATGAGGATGTTGGAGGGCTTGAGGTCGCGGTGGATGACGCCGCGGCGGTGGGCGTGGTCGATGCCGTCGCAGACGAGGGCGAGGAGCGCAGCGCGGCTGCGGACATCGAACGATGCGGCGGTTGCGTGCTGCGTGATCGGCGCGCCGCGGACCAGATCCATCGCGATGTAAGGCTGGGTGCGTCCATTAACCTCGAGCACGCCGGCATCGAGGACGTGCGCGATGTTGGGATGGTCGAGTCGCGCCAGGAGCTGGGCCTCGTGCGAGAGCCGGCGCACGAGCGAGGGCGAGGCCGCTTCGGGGCGGACGAGCTTGAGCGCGACGACACGGTCGGGGAAGTCCTGTCGGGCTTCGTAGACGACGCCCATGCCGCCGCGGGCGATCTCGCGGATGATGGTGTAGGGGCCGATCGCGGCCGGCGGCGCGGTGTCGACGGAGGGATCGAGGTCCAGGAGCGCTGCGGGCGAGACATCGAGCACAGCGCCGGTGCGGTCGTGGTGCGAGAGGAGCCCGGCGAGTTCCGCGGCGGTATCGGGGTCGGTCGAGCGGAGCTCGTCGAGCCAGCGCGTGCGGGCCTCGGTGTCGAGCGCAGCGCCCTGCTCGAAGAGCTGCTTGAGACGGTCGTGGGCTGTGGGGTCTGCAGCGCTCATAGGTGCGTCCGTGCGGACGGGTGGTTGGGACGAGTGGTGCGGACGGTGCGGTTGTTCAGGTGCGGCGCCGCTGGATCTCTCGGAGGAGCCAGGCGCGGGCATAGGCCCAGTCGTTCTTGACGGTGGCGGTGGAGAGCCCCAGCGCCGAGGCGGTCTGCTCGATGGTGAGGCCGGCGAAGTATCGCAGCATGACGATCTCGTGCTGCCGCGGGTCGCGGGCGAGCAGTGTCTCGAGCGATTCGTCGAGCAGCAGGAGGTCGTCGCCCACCGGCGGTTCCGCGACCGGCGGTGTGGGCTGGTGTGCGCTCATGGGCACGGTGGGGATGCCGGCGGACTTGAGATGGCGGGCGCGGTCGATGAGGATGCGGCGCATCGCGCGGGCGGCGGTGTTGAAGAAGTGAGCGCGATCGGTCCACGCCAGGTCGCGCGCGCCGATGAGGCGGACGTAGGCATCGTGCACGAGTGCGGTGGGCTGGAGCGTGAGCGCTGCGCGGCCGCGTTCCGCGCCCAGGAGCACGCCCGCGAGCCGTCGCAGTTCTTCATAGACCAAAGGAAAAAGCTGGTCGCACGCGGCGGAATCGCCGCTGTTGGCCGCCTCCAGCAGTCGTGTGACCTCGTTGGCCGGTGTCGTGCTCACGAACCACTCCGTACGCGGCGCCGGCCCCTGCGCAGGACCGGCTGTGAATCCGGGGAATCTTTAGCCCCTCGGGGGCGCCGGGACGCAGCGGCAGGTAGAGGGAAGGTTCGCCGGGCGCGTGTCTGGAGGGGTCTTCCGGAGTGCATTCGTGCAATACGGAGGTGGAAGATGCTGAATAGCAGCGTGAAGAACAGTGGGATTCTGAGGCGGGCATTGACCGCGGCGGCTCTGGCGGCGGCCTGCGGGGTGTGCGGTTCGGCCCAGGCTCAGCCGGACCGCAATTCGAACACGCCCACGGGCTGGCTCTGGTACCTGAATGTGCCGAATTCGACGATCTGGAACGCCATCGGCGATGGGTTCCGCGTGATCGACATCGAGGAATCGGGCGGGGCCGTAAACGCGGTGCTGGTGCAGAACAGCGGCGAGTACCAGCTCTTCGGGCAGGCTCTCTACGCGGGGGCGACCGCGACGGCCGTGTCGAACGACCTGTCGGTGAACAACCGGCGGCTGATCGATCTCGAGCCCTACGAGAATTCTTCGGGCGCGCTGCGGTTCTATGGCACGGCGACCCCCAACACCGGATCGAACGCCGCGGGCTGGGGCTGGCTCTACAACACGACCTCGAGCAACATCATCAACTGGGTGAACAACAACCCGACACCGCTGCGGCTGATCGACATCGATGTCTACAACTACAACGGCCAGCGGTATTACAGCGCGGTCGCGGTCAACAACACCGGCAGCCAGCAGCAGGGGTGGTGGCACCTCTACAACATCAGCTCGAGCGCGCTGAGCACGTTCATCGAGCAGAACGATGCGCGGATCGTGGATCTCGAGATCCACCAGCCGCAGGTGCTCTTCTCGCCGGCGACCTACAGCGCGATCCTGACGCCCAATCAGAACCGGAGCTGGTGGTGGTATCTCGGTCAGTCCGGGACAGCGCTGTCCGAGAAGCTCGACCTGAACGCGGCGCGGCTCGTCGACCTCGAGGAATACAGCGACCCCTTCGGGCAGACGCGGTACCACGCGGTGATGCTCGACAACGCCAACGCCGCCACGCGGCGGCTGCGGACGCTGATGTGGAACTCGGTGAGCGCGAACGCCAAGTCGGGCGCGTACCTCAAGGAGGTCGGTGGGCCGGTGCGCGTTGCGTTCGGTGTTGACTATGTGTTCGAGCCCGCGAGCACGCTCAAGATCCTGCACACGACGTACGCGTGGGACCGCGTCGCGGCGGGGCTCGAATCCCAGGCGACACAGGTGTGGGTGCCCGACCGGTGTAACAACAACGAATGCCCGGACGGCGTCGCCTGTGATCCCGGCTGGGAGCGGCTCGACCAGGTCATCCGCGAGACGATGGAGCAGTCCGACAACAACCGGACGAAGGTGCTCCACGACCGCTACGGCCGGAGCACGCTCAACAACTACGCGACGGCGCTGGGCATGGGCGGCACGCAGATCAACCACGACATCGGCTGCGGACTGCCGGCGAACGAGCTGACGCTCCGCGACCTGGGTCTGATCTGGGAGCTGGTGGCCGATGGGAGCCTGTTCAGCACCGCATGGCGCGATGTCTTCTTCGGACTGATGATCGACAGCGACGAGAGCGGCCTGCCCTCGCGCATCGTGAGCATCATCAGCGCGGAGGCGGGTTCTACCTACCTCACCGGTCAGGAGATCGGCGACTTCCGTTCGCTGGTCTCAACGGCCTCGAAGGGCGGGAACTACGGCGTACCCAGCGGCGGGAACTGCTGCCTCTTCCACCGCAGCGGCGGCGGCTGGGCGAGGATTCCCTTCAAGGACAGCAACGGCAACATCTTCTTCCGTGAGTTTGTCCACGGCGTGTTCGTGAACGATGAACCCAACGACACGCTGGCCGCACAGGCCGTCGGTCAGGCGTTCTCGGAACTGCTCCGCGAGCCGATCCGCGAAGCGCTCGAGAGCTGGGACGATGCCTGCGATCCGCCGGTCGTACGGGCGATCTCGCGGGATGTCAGTGTCCGGGCCGGCGAGACGGTGACGCTCTCGGTGTCCGAGGGCGGCACGCAGCCGATCTCGGAGCAGTGGCGGCGCAACGGGGCCGCTCTCTCGAACGGCACGCACCCGAGCGGCGCGATCATCTCGGGCGCCACCGGGAGAACACTGCGGATCGACAACGCCCAGCCGAGCCTGACCGGCGACTACCGCGTCAGTCTGCTCAACGACTGCGGCAGCACCCAGAGCAGCGAGGTGCGGGTGACGATCTTCTGCCCCTCGGACTGGGACGAGTCGGGCGGTGTCGATGGGGACGACATCGCGGCCTTCTTCACCGACTGGCAGATCGGCGAGGCCGACTTCGACGGTTCGGGCGGCACGGACGGCGACGACATCGGAGCGTTCTTCGTCCGGTGGCAGGCCGGCTGCTGATCGACCGCTTTACGTTGGCTCTTCCTTCTCTGTTGGCGGGCCCGGTGCTCAGGCGAGTGTCGGGCCCGCTCTTGTTCAGGGCCGCGAGGCATGCCGTAAGTGGTTATTTGACAGATAGATAGGGCAGTACCCCTGAATCCGTTAGCCACAATCGGGGCTCTCGACGCAGTGTCTGGAGTGAGGCAGATGCCGGGCCGCCGCGGGCGGCGCTTCCCGGCTGCCACGACCGTCCGAGGGAACAGGAGAAGCGTATGTACAAGGGTGTTCTGACCGCCGCGATGCTGGCGGGTGCGTGTGGTATGGCGTCGGCGCAGCCGGACCGGAGCTCGAACACGCCGACCGGGTGGCTCTGGTACCTGGGGGCGAACTCCACCACGATCAACACGGCGACCAACGATGGGTTCCGGCTGATCGATATCGAGCGGACCGGGCCCAGCGTGTTCGATGCGATCCTGGTGCAGAACAGCGGGACGTACGCGAAGACCGGACAGGTGTGGTACCAGGCTCAGACCTCGACGACGCTGGGCGACTCGCTCACGGCCAACAACCGCCGGCTGATCGACCTGGAGCCGTACGACTCGGGCGGCGGGGTCACGCGGTTCTACGCCACGGCCATCCCCAACACCGGCGCGGACGCGGCGGGGTGGGGTTGGCTCTTCGGGGTGCAGCCGAACCAGATCGGCGACTGGATCAACAACAGCCAGACGCCGCTGCGCCTGATCGATATCGATACGTATGTGATGAACGGCACGCGCGTCTACAGCGCGGTCGCCGTCAACAACACGGGCAACCAGGCGCAGGGCTGGTGGCACTACTACGACCAGTCGAGCACGGGCGTGAGCAACCTGCTCGATCAGCTCGATGCTCGGATCGTCGATATCGAGATCCACGCGAACCCGACGGTGCTCTCCGGGGCGCGGTTCAGCGTGCTGCTGGCGCCGCAGGGCAACGTGGGCTGGTGGTGGTACCCCGGCGCGACGGGGGACCAGCTCGCGGACCTGCTCGATCTGAACGCCGCGCGGCTGGTCGACCTGGAGCGGTACACCGATGCGTTCGGAACGACCCGGTTCGCCGCGGTGATGCTCGACAACGCGAACACCGCCACGCGGCGCGTGCGCCAGATCATGTGGGACACCGTCAGCAGCGGGGCCCAGACCGGCGCGTACCTCAAGGAAGTTGGCGGCAACATCCGTGTCGCCTTCGGCATCGACCATGTCTTCGAGCCGGCCAGCACGCTCAAGATCCTGCACTCGACCTACGCGATCGACCGCTGCGCGGCCGGTCTTGACTCCATCAACGCCTCGGTCTTCGTCGGCGACCGCTGCAACAACAACGAGTGCCCGGACCCGGTGCAATGCAACCCCGGCTCCGAATCGCTCGCCGCGGTGATCCGCGAGACGATGGAGCAATCGGACAACAACCGCACCAAGGTGCTGCACGACCGCTACGGCCGCACGACGCTGAACAACTACGCCGCGTCGCTGGGCATGTCGCGCACGCGCATCAACCACGACATCGGCTGCGGCACCCCGCCCAACGAGTTCACGCTCAGGGATGTCGGGACGATCTACGAGGCCGTCGCCGATGGAAGCCTCTTCCCGACCAACTGGCGCGACACCCTGTTCAACCTGATGATCGACAGCGACGAGAACGGCATGCCCAGCCGGCTCAACAACATCATCACGCAGGAGGCCGCGCTGACGGATCTGACCTCCTCCGAGATCTCGGCGTTCCGCAACGCGGTCTTCATCGCCTCCAAGGGCGGCAGCTACGGCGTCCCGGTCAACGGGCAGTGCTGCACCTACCACCGCAGCAGCGGCGGCTGGGCCGAGATCCCCTTCAAGAACGCGCTCGGCCTGATCTTCATGCGTGACTATGTCCTGGGCACCTTCGTCAACAACGAGCCCAACGACAACCTCGCCGCGCAGGCCAACAGCGAGGCGTTCTACGAACTCCTCCGCGAGCCCATCCGCGAGGCGCTCGCCTCGTGGGACGCGGCGTGCAACGCGCCCTCGACCGGCGTGCTCGTGTCGCAGATCTCCGTGCCCGTCGGTGGAACGCTGACGATCAACTCGATCCAGGGCGGGACCCAGCCGATCAACGAGCAGTGGCGTCGCAACGGCTCGGCGCTCAGCAACGGCACACGCCCCAGCGGCGCTGTGGTCTCGGGCGCCCAGACCCCGACCCTCACGATTACCAATATGCAGCCCGCCGATGCCGGGACCTACCGCGTCGATGTCAGCAACAACTGCGGCACCGATTCCAGCGGAAACGTCACGGTCATCGTGATCTGCCCGGCCGACTGGGACGAGTCGGGCGGCGTTGATGGCGACGACATCGCCGCGTTCTTCAACGACTGGCAGCGCGGCCGCGCCGACATCGACGGATCGGGCGGCACCGATGGTGATGACATCACCTACTTCTTCAGCAGGTGGCAGGCCGGCTGCTGACGGTCCCCGGGGAGGGAGCATGCCGGAGCCGGGGAGGGCTCTGGTGTCGAACGGGCCCGCCACGAACGTGGCGGGCCTGTTTTTCATTTCCGTGGCAAGATGGGGGAAGTCCGTGGCCGTCCGGAGCGTCGCGGCGACGATTCGGGCCGTGGAGTGCCGGAGTTCGGCGATGAAAGCATCCGCAATGGAACCGCTCTCGTCGCGGCGGCGGAGGTGAGGGCACTCTCGCCGCCATGACGCGGCGGCTTTGTCTTTGCCCGAAATCTGGGTATGGTGCTCCGCCGCGTGGGCGCGGCGGAGAATCGAGAGAGGTCCAATCAGCAAGGAGACGGTGTATGCCGCATATTCGGTCGGCAGCGATGTTCATCGCGGGTGGTCTTGTGGGTATGGGGGTTCTGGCGGGCAGCGCGATGGCGCAGCCGTGCGACCCGACATGGGTGACGGATGCCGGGCAGGCCGGGTTCCCCACCGGGTACATGGGCGCGATCGGTATGTACCAGGGCAGGCTCTTCTCGGGCGGCAGCTTCAACGGCCTGGCCGGTGACCCGACGCTCAACTACCTCGCCCAGTACGACTTTGGCACCCAGACCTGGAGCCAGGTCGGTTCCGGCATCGACATGGGTATCTCCAACGCCTTCATCACCTCGTTCCTCGAGTACGACTTCGGCAATGGGCCCGAGCTCGTGGTCGGCGGCTTCTTCTTCGAGGCCGGTGGCGTGACGGGCACCAAGAGCCTCGCTGCGTGGAACGGCAGCTCGTGGCGGGCTCTGGGCACGGACTTCAACCCCACCGGCCCCGAGGCGGTGTGGTCGATGGCCGAGTGGAACGGCAACCTCTACATCGGCGGTGGTTTCACCACCGTCGCGGGCCAGCCGGCTTTCGGCGTGGCCGAGTGGAACGGCACGCAGTGGCGCGCCATCAGCAGCGACATCCAGCCCGTCGGCGGTTCGCCGGTCGTCTTCGAGCTCTTCGTCTATGACGATGGCACCGGGGAGAAGCTCTACGCCGGTGGCCGCTTCACCAGCCTCGACGCGGCGGGCCCGATGCTCGCCCGCTGGAACGGCACGTCGTGGGAGTCGGTCGGCACCAACCTCGGCGGCCGCACTGTCAACTCCGACATCCAGGAGATGGTGGCGTTCGACGACGGCACCGGCACCGCTCTGTACGTCGGCGGCTTCGACATGCGTCTCACCGACACCCTTGTGCGTTGCAATGTCGCCAAGTGGAACGGCACGACCTGGACCGATGTCGGCGGCCTCCTCAATGGCCGCGTCTACGGCCTCGAGGTCTTCGATGCGGGCGACGGCGAGGCGCTCTACGTCGCGGGCACGCAGGCTGCCCTCTTCAACTCGTTCGCCAAGTGGAACGGCACGTCCTGGACCGCGGCGGGCGGCGGCGTGCTGACCTCGATCAGCGGCGGCAACGCCTCGGTCTACCAGACGATGGTGGACGGCGACCGCCTCTGGCTTGCCGGTAACTTCACGACCGTCGCCGGCGGCACGCAGGCCGCGACGGGGATCGCCGCGTTCGAGGCCTGCCAGGACACCGGCTGCCCCGGCGACTGGGACGGCTCGGGCGGTATCGACGGCGATGACATCACCGCTTTCTTCGTCGATTGGCAGGCCGGCGAGGCCGACATCGACGGCTCGGGCGGCACCGACGGCGATGACATCACGTTCTTCTTCGTGCGTTGGCAGGCCGGCTGCTGAGCCGCTGCTGATCGCAGAGATGTCAGGAATGAAGGGCCCGCCGCGGATTCCGCGGCGGGCCTTTTTCGTTGGTGTGCCGAGCATGTTCGATCACCCGGAGGTGGAAGTCCTCTGG
>JBDZUZ010000269.1:0-2608 GCA_040255445.1 Planctomycetaceae bacterium
GCGATGATGCGGGTGGTGGACGTGCTCTACGCGCTGCCGTTCATCTTCTTCGTCATCCTCCTGATGGTCACCTTCGGGCGGAACTTCATCCTGATGTTCGTGGCCATCGGGGCGGTGGAGTGGCTGACCACGCCGCGGCTGGGCTCGGGCCTGCTGGTGGCGGCGATCTTTGCGGTGGTGGTGTCGCAACTGGTGATCTGGGCGCGGCAACAGCCGCTGGTGGCGGTCGGGCGGATCATGGACGAGACGCGGCTGGTCCGCGTCGAGCTCAAGACCGAGGACCGGGCCCAGACGCAGCAGCTCAGGGAAGCGGCGCGGCAGTCGACGCCGCGGGTGTACGTCGGCGATACGACGGTGCTCGACGGGATCATCACGTCGCTGGAGAAGCTGCCGCGGACGCTGGCTTCGGCCGAGTCGCTCGAGGCGGTCGATCCCAAGATCATCGAGCAGTTCGGGCTGACGCCGGAGATGCTCGCGGCGATCAAGAGCGAAGCGATCGACGGGCAGCCGAGCCAGTCGTGGGAGGCGAAGGTCCGCGAGTTGGGGCGGTTGCTCCTGCGGCGGCCGCTGCTGGAGCGGCAGGCGTGGCAGCGGGCGGTGCAGGAAGGTTCGCACTCGACGATCAAGCTGATCGTGGCGGGGCGGCCGATCGAGCAGGTCTTCCGCGGCGAGGTGATCAACCTCGATGACAAGGAAGCGCTCGCGGGGGCGATGAATCTGCTGGCGCGGGAGGCGGGGTTTACCGGGCCCTTGCGGACCCTCGCCGTGAATCGCCTGACGATCACGCCGCGGCGGACCTACACGCTGGATGAATCGGCGACCGCGCAGGACCAGAACGCGGCGGCCGCGGCGATCGAGCCGGTCTTCGCGGTGAGCCCGGTGGGGCAGATCATCTACCAGCGCGGGAGCGTGCTGACGCAGGCGCAGCAGGACTTGTTCGAGGCGGAGTTGAACCACTACCGCAGCGCTTCGGCGATCTGGCAGCGGCTCACGCGGAACGTGGGCATCACCGGCGCGGTGATCGGGATCACGCTGGCGCTGGCGGGGTACACGATCCTGTTCTGCCAGCGGGCGCGGAGCAACGCGAGCCGGATGATCGGCGTGGCGTCGATCCTGCTGCTCACGCTGCTGCTGGCGGTCTTCGGCACCGCGGCGATCCCGGGTCTGGGCGCGATGACGGTGGTGACACCGACGGTGCTGGTGGCGCTGCTCATGACGGTGGCGTACGACCGGCGGTCGGCGCTGGCGTATGCGCTGCTGCACGGGCTGCTGGTGGCGATCGCGCTGCGGCAGTCGGTGGGCACGGTGGTGGTGATGATCGCGGGCGTTGCCTGCGTGGTGTGGTCGCTCAAGGAGATCAGGGACCGGACCACGCTGGTGCGGACGACGGTGTTTACCGCGATCGGGGTGGCGATCGCGCAGGTGCTGGTGAGCTTCATCGAGCGGCCGCTGGTCGACGGCGTGGTGCGCGAGGTCGCGATCGATACCGGCCTGATCTCGGTCGGGATCCTGCTGGTGGGCGGGATGACGCTGTTCCTGCTGCCGATGCTCGAGCGGGCGTTCAACGTGACGACGGGGATGACGCTGATCGAGCTGCGCGACCCGAAGCAGCCGCTCTTGAGAGAGTTGCAGCAGCGGGCGCCGGGCACGTACAACCACTCGCTGAACGTCGCCGCGATCGCGGAGACCGCGGCGGAGGCGGTGGGGGCCGATGCGCTGCTGACCTATGTGGGCGCGCTCTACCACGATGTGGGCAAGATGAACAAGCCCGAGTACTTCGTGGAGAACCAGGCGGGCGGGCCGAATAAGCATGATCGGCTGAGCCCGGCGATGTCGCTGCTGGTGGTGGTGGGGCATGTGAAGGACGGGCTCGAGCTGGCCCGCGAGGCGGGGCTGCCCAAGAGCATCCAGCACTTTGTCGAAGCGCACCACGGCACGACGCTGGTCGAGTATTTCTACCACCGGGCGCGGCAGCAGGCTCTGGCGGGGAAGGATGCGGGCAAGGACGGCGCCGGCGCCGCGGTGGCGGGCAAGCCCAAGGACGGCGCGCCGACCGATGCGAACGAAGCGTTCATGCCCGATGAGTTCGAGTACCGCTATCCGGGCCCCAAGCCGCGGACCAAGGAAGTGGCGATCCTGATGATCGCCGATGCGGTGGAATCGGCGACGCGGGCGATGAGCGAGCCGACGAGCAGCCGCATCGATGCGCTGGTGCGTCAGATCGCCAACAAGCGGCTGATGGACGGCCAGTTCGACGACTGCGACCTGACGCTCAAGGACCTGCACACGATCGTGGAGAGCGTCTCGCGGACGGTGGCGAGCATGTACCACGGGCGGGTTGCGTACCCGAGCTCGAAGGGGTCGCAGGAGAAGCGGGCGTAGGTTGTGCCCTGCTTTCCGTGGCATCGGCATTCTGCCGATGTGTTGGGCTCAGCTTGCGCAGCGCCGCGTGACTCGGACGGCGGATGTCTTTCTGCCCCGGCGAGGGGCAGAGGACTTCTGGTCGCACATGGTGCGTTCGATTCCTCTGTCCCTTCGGGACAGTGGAGGCCGTGCGACTCTGTCCACGGGTTCCGCACGCTCGGGCTGCGCCCGGCGTGCTCCACCC
>JBDZUZ010000270.1:0-2604 GCA_040255445.1 Planctomycetaceae bacterium
GTACGCACGGTGGTGTGGGAGGGGAGGAGCCGCAAGGCTCCCCCCTATCCCGATTTGGTGCTCGGGCTTGGGCGCGGCGGTGGCTTTATTCGAGAGGTGGGAAGTAGCAGGCGCCGCGTTGCCAGGCTGCGAAGAAGCTGGTGATGTCATCGCCATCGGTACCGCCGGACATGTCGGCATCGCCGTTGCCCGTTTGCCAATCATTGAAGAACGCGGTGATGTCATCGCCGTCGACACCGCCGGAGCAATCCCAGTCGGCGGGGCAGAGGCGGGTTCGGACGGGTCGTGATGTCGTCGTTCCGCAGTTGTTGGAGACGAGAGCCCGGACACGCGGGAGCGTGTTGCCATTGAAGGGGACCGCCGCGGCGATCGTGAGTGTGGGTGTGGTGGAACCCGAGATCACGAGGTCGCCGGCACCATCGGTGAGCGGGCGCCATATCCCGGAGAATGCGGGGTCCTCGATCTGCCAGCTGTAGGTGGCATCGGTCGAATCAGCGGCGACGGTGAACACCGCGGGACCGCGAGCGCAGACGACGGTGCTGCGTGGGGCGGCGGTGATCGCGGGCGTCGGAGCGCCGAAACGGACGAGGCGGTTGGCGGGTTCGGTGATGCCGTCGTGGGTCACCTGGGTGAAGCGGCCGCCGATGAGCATCGAGCCGTCGGGCATTTGTTCGATGGTGCGGACGGCGGAGTCGGGGTTGAAGGTGGCGACGGTTGACCAAGAGCCGTCGGTGTCGCGCATGATGAGCGTCGCAGCGCCGGGGTTGTTCTGCGGGAAGGCGGTGCCGGCAAAGATGCGGCCCGTGCTGTCGACGCCGACCGCGCTGAGTTCGGTGATGCCGGCGATACCGGGGTTGAGTTCGGACCAGCCGTTCTCATCGAGAATCGCGACCACGGTTCCGGGTGCGGTATCGGGTCGGAGCTTGCCGACGGCGACGAGGCGGCCATCGGGCATCCAGGCAAGGTCGTTGATGCGCGCGTTGGAATCTGCGCTCCCTACGCCGCCGGAGACGGACTCCCACGCGCCGTTGTCTCCGCCGGTCCAGCGGATGATGTTGCGGAGGGCGGGCTGCGCCGCGGAGCGGAAGCTGCCGCCGAGGATGAAGCCGCCGTTGGGGTCTGGTGTGACGGCGTTGAAGCTCGAGAAGCTGGTGAGCCCGGCATTGGGCAGGCCGACCCACATCGCGCCGTTGAAGCGACCAACATTGACGATGCCGGTTCCGGAGATGCCGAACTGGCCAAAGGCGAAGATCTCGCCGTCTTGTGCAACGGCGATCTTCTCGATCGTACCGGTCGCGTTGGTTGATCCGATCGGGTGCCAGGCTGTCCCATCCCATCGGCCGAGGAGGTTCAGGCTGATGGTTGGGACGCTGGCCGTGGTCAACATCTGCCCGGCGATGACGAGGTCGCCGTTGGGCAGGAGGTCAAGATCCTTCACCGCGCTGGGGGTCCGCAGCTGGCTCGGGAATGACGTGAGCGGGAGGCCATCGATGACGGCGAGACCTGGGCCGGTCGATCCTCCGCCGAAGGTGCCTCCGATGATGACGCGAGGTGAGGCGGGGCCGGGGCCATCGGGGTCGTAGGTCGTCGAGGCGAACACTTCGCCCACCTGTACTCCGATCAGGCCGACATCGCGGACGATGCGGGGGGTGCAGTCATCGGGCTGCGCGGTGGCGGCGGCGGCGAGGAGGGTGAGGGCGGCGGTGGAGATGATGGGGCGATGGATCTTCATACCTAGTTCCGTGTGGGGTGGGTCGGATTTGTGCGTGGTGCGGTGCCGCGGCCACAGGCGGGCATCGCGGTGGGTGTACCGGCGGGCGCGGCGGCGGGTTGCGGAGTGAAATGGAAAGGGCCCGCCGCGGTGTGCGGCGGGCCCTTGGGTGGGTGATGCGGACGGTTTGCTTGGTATTACCAGCGCGGGAAGCACTCGCCGCGTTGCCAGCGGTCGAAGAAGACGGTGATGTCGTTGCCGTCGGTCGCGCCGGACATGTCGGCGTCGCCGTTGCCCTGCTGCCAGTCGGTGAAGAACGCGGCGATGTCGTCGCCGTCGATGCCGCCGGAGCAGTCCCAATCGGCGGGGCAGGGTTGGACGGTGGCGCTGCGGCTGGTGGTGGTGCCGCAGGGGTTGGTGACAACGACGCGGACTTCTGGGAGGGTGTCGGCTCGGTACATCGCATCAGGTGTGATGGAGAGCTGCGCGGTGGTTGTGCCGGTGAAGGTGAGGCCGTTGTCTGCGCCGTCGGTGAGTGTGCGCCAGCCGTTGGGTGCCGCGGCGTCGCGGAGTTGCCACTGGAAGGTGTCGTTGTTGGGTTCGCGGATGTCGACGGTGAAGGTGGCTGTGCCGCGGGGGCAGGGGACGGCGGGGATGGGGAACGGGTCGATGACGGGGATGGGGGCGCCGAGGCGGGCGATGCCTCGGGTGTTGAATGTGCGGCCGTTCTGGGTGATGGTGTAGAAGTCGCCGCCGGCGACAACTCCGCCATCGGGCGATGGGCCGAGGGTTCGGACACTGCGGCCTTCCTGGAGCGTGGCCATGGTCTCCCACGCCGCGCCGTTCCATTTGAGGAGTCTGCCGGCGATGGGGGCGGCGGGGCTGCGGTGGCG
>JBDZUZ010000104.1:0-13237 GCA_040255445.1 Planctomycetaceae bacterium
CCACGCGAACGATGTGCAGGTGCCCATGAAGGATGTGCGGTATCGCCTCTATTTGGATGGTCGCGAGGTCTTCAGGGGCCTGCGGTCGGCCGAGGCGACGCTCCAGACCTTCGGGTCGCAGGAGGTCGTGCTGCCCGTGGCGGTGCCGGCATCGGAGATCCGAGCGAGCGGGCCGGTGGCGTACCGGCTGGAGGGCACGCTGGTGTATCAGCAGCCGGGCGCTCTGGCGGAGACGCTGTTCGATGCCAAGCTGATCGAGCCGAGCGTTGACTTCGTGCTCGCGGGGACGATCGACCTGGGCTCGACGCCGACCGGGCAGGCGCCGGGACTGCTGCCGGGCGAGGGCTGAACTGTTTGATCGGCGCTGTGGGCGAGTATGAGGTCCCTGTCGTGCCGATGCGGCAGCCTATCGGTGGGCGCATCCGAAGAGTGCGGTAACTCATGACCGAGTTCGACCCCGCCGAACCCTTCGACGATCTGCCGCTCCTGCCGCCGCCGGCGGAGGTTGAGTCACGCGCGGTGCTGAAGGCGTGTCTCGCCGCGACCCGCGCGCTCGCGGAGCTCAAGGGCGCCGGCGGCCTGATCCCCGATCAGTCGATCCTCATCAACGCGATCCCGCTGCGCGAGGCGCAGGCCAGCTCCGAGATCGAGAACATCGTCACCACGCAGGACAAGCTCTTCCGCGGCGCGGCCGATGAGAGCAAGGTCGATGATCCGGCGACGAAGGAAGTGCTGCGGTACCGGCGTGCGCTCCGCGAGGGGTACGAGGCGGTGCAGGACGAGAGGACGATCTCGGTTGCGCTCGTGCGCCGCATCTGCTCGACCGTGCTGGGCGAGGAGACGGATTTCCGCGGGGCGGGCGAAGATGTCGCGATCGGCAATCCGGCCAGCCGCACGATCAAGTACACCCCGCCGCGGGGCGGCGCGCCCGTCGCGAAACTGCTCAACAACTTCGCCGCGTTCTGCGCCGGGCCATCCGGGTTCGATCCGCTCGTGCGCATGGCGGTGGCGCACTACCAGTTCGAGGCGATCCATCCGTTCCGCGACGGCAACGGCCGTACCGGCCGCATCCTCAACATCCTCATGCTCATCCAGGACGGGCTGCTCGATATCCCCGTGCTGTACCTGAGCAAGTACATCATCGACAATCGCCGGCGCTACTACGACCTGCTGCTCGGGGTGAGTGAATCGCGTGCCTGGGAGCCGTGGCTGCTCTACATGCTCGAGGGCGTCGAGGAGACCGCGCTCGCAACTACCCGCCGCATCCACGACATCCGCCGCCTTCTCGATGAGACGATCGAGCTCGTGCGCGAGCAGCAGCCGAAGATCTACAGCAAGGAACTGATCGAGCTCATCTTCCGCCGCCCCTACTGCAAGATCGCGTTCCTGGTGGACGCCGGGATCGCTCAGCGGCAGACGGCCTCGGAGTACCTCCAGAAGCTCGCCGAGGCGGGCGTGCTGGTCGCCGAGCAGCAGGGGCGGGAGACGGTCTACCGGCACCCGGCGCTGCTGGAGGTGTTGTCGCGGTAGTGGGGGGTGGGGGGCGGTCAAGGATGTGTCGGCGGCGTCGACAGGTCGTGTTGGTATGTCGATCAGATGGCATTTTTTCGACACATTCGACACGGTCGGGCTATTTATTCGCATTTTGGCAGGTATTCTGCGCGCAAATTCAAAATTCGATTTTGAATTTGCGCAGATACCCAGCATAATCCCGTGGCATGATCGAACGCGACCTCGCCGACCGACTTCGGGCCGCCGCCGGACAGTTCCCGGCTGTGACCCTGACCGGGCCGCGGCAGAGCGGCAAATCCACGCTGTGCCGAGGCCTCTTCCCCGGGAAGCCCTACGTCAGTGTGGAAGCGCCGGACACGCGCGCCTTCGCCATCGACGACCCGCGTGGCTTTCTCGCCCAGTACCCGCAGGGCGCGATCATCGCCGAGGTGCAGCGAACGCCGCAACTGCCGTCGTACCTGCAGGGCATCATCGATGCGGCCCCGGCGCCCGGCCGCTGGATCCTGACCGGTTCGCAGAACCTGGCGCTGCTCGAATCGGTGAGCCAGTCCCTGGCCGGCCGCACCGCGGTGCTCCACCTGTTGCCGATGTCGTGGCCCGAGGTGTCGCGCTTCGCATCGCACCCGGGATCGCTGGACGAAGCGATGTTCGCGGGCGGCTACCCGCGCATCTTCGACAAAGGGCTTGACCCATCGGACTGGCTGCGCTCGTACGTCGCGACCTACATCGAGCGTGATGTGCGGACCGTCACGGGCGTCGGCGATCTGACCATGTTTCAGCGGTTTGTCGAGATCTGCGCCGGTCGCACCGGGCAGCTCATGAACTACTCCGCGCTCGCCGCGGACTGTGGCATCACGCAGCCGACGGCCAAGTCGTGGCTCAGCGTGCTCGAGACCAGTTTCATCGCCTTCCGCCTGCCGCCCTTCTACGCGAACATCACCAAGCGGCTCACGAAGATGCCAAAGTTTTACTTCTCCGACACAGGCCTCGCGTGCTGGCTCATGGGCATCCGCAGCGCGGACCAGCTCCGCACGCACCCGCTTCGCGGGGCGATCTTCGAAACGTGGGTTGTGTCGGAGGTCATGAAGCATCGGGCCAACGCGGGCGAGACCGGATCGATCTCCTTCTACCGCGAGGCCTGCGGCCTCGAAGCGGATCTGCTCGTCGAGACGCCCCGCGGTGTGCTCATCGTCGAGGCCAAAGCGGGCCAGACGATTACGCCCGAGGCGCTGCGTGGGGTCGACGAGGTCGCCGCGGTGATCGAAGAGACCGGCAAGCGGTGCGAGCGGTACGCGGTCTACGGCGGTGATGAACCGCGTAGCGCGCGCGGCGGGCGCATCGTGCCATGGAGAGCGGTGGGGGATGTGGCGTGGGTGTAAGTGCCAATCGGTGGTCCGGCTCGATCAGGTTCCAGGAGAACGCAATCGTGAGCATGTCAGTCCAGCAAGTGATCGATGAACTGCGCGTGAGTCTCCCCGATGCGTGCCACTTCCCGCCGGGCGCGGACCGGGCGGCGATTGAACAGTTCGCCGCTCAGAATCAAGGCGCAACGCATGACTTGCTCGCGCTCGCGGCGTGCTCCGATGGCGCTCGGCTGTTCGGTCTCGAATTGATTCCGCTCGATCAGATGTGGGAGTACGACACCGGCCTTCTGCAGATCATGAACTGGGGCAACGGCGACATCGAATGCCTCGTGCTCACCGACGGTCATCATGGTCGCGCGGGGTCGGTGGTTTTCACCAACCACTCGCCGGATGTGTGGGTGACCGTGGCTGAATCGATCGCGCAGTGGCTCGGGGCGATCGCCGATGAAGGCGCCCGCCGCGGCGGGGTCTGGCACCCGGGCGACTACCGCGGCCGGCCCGAGGAGCGCGGCGTGTACGCGGGCGTGCTGCCGGCGCTGGTTGGGATGGATTGCGAGCTGAACGGTTGAGCATGGAGTGCCACAGGCTCGGAGGCTTTGCGGAGAGCCTGTGTGTTGGGCGCAGGAGTTGGTTGAAAGAGCGGTACCAGCCGGTGGCGATCCGGAGAGTGGGCGGACATGACCAGTTCGATCAGCAGATTGAGGCATCACCTCGCCGCGTTCGATGCGTGGGTCCCGACCGCCGATCGCCGCAATGACGGATGGCAGAGCGATTACCCCGGGTTTGGCGAGTTGGTCGACGCCGCGGCGGCGGCGATGCGCGCGCTGGCGAGCGATCCCGCGGGGCTCGCCGCGGCAACCGCCGCAGACCTCGGACTGATCGCGCGCGTGTGGAGTCTCTCGGAGGAAGCTGAGTCCATGCCGTACGAGATACGGCAACTCGATGCGGCAGAGCGCGCTGCGCTCGGCCCGCTGATCGTCCGGCTCTACGAGATCGGGGATCACGACACACGATGGCAGATCGCGAGCATTGCCGGCCACATCCCCACGCTCGGTCCGACCTTCCTGCGGCGAGCGGTCGAGGATCCGGATGCGTACGTTCGGCAGCGGGCGTGGAATGCGTGGGCGGATTGCGATCGGGTTGGCGCCGCGACGGCGGCGGTCGAACTTGCTGCAAGGGAATCCGACACGGAGGTTGCTCGCGCCATGCGGGCGGCGCGGGACGCTGGCCGCTGTGTGTGAAATCCTCGACACTTCGCGGTACGAGTCGAGATTTTGACACATTGGTGCCGCGCGAGCGGGAATCGTGCACCCAATCCACAGGTGTGGCCGCCGAGCCGGCCAAACCTGTGCCACCGATCAGGATAGCGATCGTTCCCCCTCGTCACGAAAGTGTTCGGCGTGCTCCGTGATGTAGAGCGTCAGGAGGATCTCGCGCTCGATGTTCGAAAGGCCGGCCGCCCGTGCATCCAGCACATAGAAGGGGCTGGGTGCGTGCTCGCGCAACTCCTCGATCTGCAGCGACCAGGCGCGGCCGACCAGATCGAGCGGCGCTGGGCCGAAGTGCGCGAGGCCGTCGCGCACCAGCTCCGCATCGGCGTGCAGTCCGACGGCCTCGAGGGCTTCGGGCGTTTCGAGCCAGCCGTCCCAGCCGCGGCGGCTGAAGAACTCTTCGAAGCCGTTCGCGCGCAGCGCATCGATGAAGGTGTCTACCGCGAGCACGTGACGCTGCTGCGGTGTGATTGCCCCCCAGCGCATCGCCCCCTGACGCTCACGGGCAACGTTGATGGGGTCATGCACGCCCCGCCGCGCCGCCAAGGCCCGGGCAGCGCCGAGCCGGGCCATGGCGGAGGGGGACTCCAGCATGCGGCGCAGCGCCTCCTCGGCCGGCGCATCCTCGATACCCGCGAGCAGCTCCAGGCACGCCTCCAGCGCCCGCTCGCGCTCGGGCGCGGGCGACTCGTGAGTCACAGCGCCGAGCGCATCGAGCAGCGTGTCGAGCGGTGGGACCATCCCGTGCCGCCGGAGCGCGTGAAGGAGGTCCGAGAGGTCCCGCCGCGGCGCCTGCAGGATCCGCGGGCTGGTGAGGATGCGTCGCCCCTCATCCGGATCGAGCGCAACCAGCGCGCCCGCCGCGGGGCACGAGATTCCATCGGACCCGGCGTGGATACGCCGCGTCAGCGCGGGGACGAGCGCGGCCCGCAGCGCTGGCATGATCCGGCCATCACGTGCGGAGAACTCGATCGTCCGGCAGGCCGCATCGCTCAGGGCGGCCTCATCAGACTCGATCGCGGCGATCAGCGGGTCGGCACAGGCGCGGCTCCCGATGAGGGCGAGCAGCTCCGCAGCGCGCCGGCGAACCTCCGGATCTGCGCTGCCGATGAGCGGCGCCGCCGCCGCGGCTGCCTGGGGCGGTGCGAAGATGCTCAGGCAGTGCAGCGCCAGGTGCAGCGGCGCGAGCCCGAAGTGGCGGCCCAGATCGTGCACCCGGTCCGCCGCGTAGGCCCGGGCGAAGCGGGGATCGGAGAGCGCGGCGATCAGACTCGGCGCGGCGGCCGATCCTGCCCTGATGATCGTGCGGACAGTGGATGGATCCCGGCCATTCTCGAGCAGCAGCTCGACGCACGCGGCGAGCGATTGCTCCGGAGCCGGTGGGTCATTCAAGAGAAGCGTGGGTGGCGCAGCCGCCATAGAAGCCGTCGGCCGTGCCGCGAATGACGAGGGCGTGGGCGGGGACGGACGCGGCGTCATCCGTGGCGGGCGGGTCGCGGCCTGCCTTCGGCTTGCGGACTGCGCTGCGGCGATACGCAGCAGCAGAGCAAGGATCGCGAAGCCGATGATGGTGTAGAGCATGGCAGCGATCTATGAGCGGACGCGTCGGTTTCGGTTCGTCGCGAAGTCGTGCGCCCAACCCACAGGCTCGGCCTCAAAGCAGGCCGAGCCTGTGGCACGGGTCATTGCTTGCGGAAGTGGTCGGGGTGTTCGGTGACGTAGCGCATGAGGCGCGATGAGCGCTCTTCAGGCCAGATGTCGTTGATGCGGCTGCCCATCTCTTCGAGTTCCTCAAGCTTCCTTCGCGACAGTCGCTTGAGCTGCTTGCGCCGCGTATCGGTATCGAGCGATGGCGGTGTGTCGCCGAAGAGCGTAATCGCTTCATTGAGGATCGCGGCGACCTCTGTAAGGCCGAGCCGGTCAAAGGCACGCTGAGCATCGGCCCACTGATCGCCGGAGTCTTCCGAGAAGTACTGCGCGAGGCTGCTGAACTCCATCTCGTACATACAGGTGTGCGCTGCGAAGTACAGCCGCTGCGGCTCTGTCAAGCCGGCCCATCCGACGACCTCCTTGCGGGCGTCGACGACGATCAACGCATCGCCTGCGCCGAGGCGCTCAGCGAGAACGTGCGCCGCCTTGTCGCGGACAAAGAGCGATGGGGAGTCCAGATCCGCCCGGATCGTCGCCTCCGCGCGAGGGTACTCCAGGTGCATCATGAAGTCGAGGCAGGCGGCGATCGCCCGGTCGCGCCCATCGCCCTCGCCGCGCGCACTGACTTGGCGATGGAGATCGAGGATGCGGTCGAGTTCCACCGGTAACGAGTGTCTCTTCAACGCCTCGATGACATCGCCGACATCGGGGCGGTCCGGGTTGAGCACCTCCGGTGAGAGCAGGATGACCGCTGCACGCTCGCGATCCAGCGCAGGAAGGGCGAGCGCCTCTCGGGAGTAGTCGTCGCCGCTCGGTTGCTTGACACTCTGAGCGAGCACAGAGAACACGGCCTCACGCACGGCGGGCGCCATGTGCCCGTGTCGCCCCGCGGCTCCAAGCGCCTGGATCAGCTTGCCGCGGAGGAATTGGTCCTCTGATGCGAGCAGAGCGAGGATGGGATCGCGACACTCGTCGCTCGCGATGTGCCCCAACAGTTCCACCGCGTGGCTTCGGATGCCGTGATCCTTGTGCCCAAGCAACTCGATGGTGCGTGCTGCCGCCTCCGGCGGATGCAGGGGCTTGAGGGCGCTGAGCACGAACTCGATCGGATACTGATCCGTGGTCAGGTAGTACTTCCGGACGTGGTCCTTCGGGTAGGCGATCTCGAAGCGTGGGTCGCTCAGTGCCGCGATGAGCGCCGGAGTTGCGGCGGCCCCGAGCGACTCGATCGCGCGCTGTCCGTTCATCGCCCGGTCGAAATCGAGCATGGCTTCGACAACCTCCTTCGGCGTCGATCGGTCGCTTGCGGTGTTGCTCACCGGTCTCTCCTCGGCAGGTCGTGCGCTGGCGGGTTGCGCCCCCACCGGAGTGAGACGCGTTGGATGGTCGGTCGCGTCCTGCGTTTTCCGCGCGTACACCACCGCCGCGGCGGCGGCGATGACGAGCACCAACAGCACGATGACGATGGCGATCTTCATTGGGCGCTCCGGGAACGGTCGGTGAGTGTACCGGGGCTTGCGTGACGAGTGCGCCTAGCCCACAGGTGTGGCCGGAGGACCGGCCAAACCTGTGCCACGAAGGAGACAACCCCAAAACGCACCAAGCCCGACGGCGTGGGCCGTCGGGCTTGGGAGTTGAAAGTGGAGCCGCGGGGAATCGAACCCCGGTCCCGTTGCAGTCAGAGCGATGCCTCTACGCGTGTGTCCGACGGATTGATCTCAACCAGGACAACGGGCGTCGGCGCCCTTCATCCTGGTCCAGTCCCCGGTGTTGTCTCGCAGCTGACCCCCGCGGACGGCGGATCTCTGCCAGCCTGATGTCTTCGATCTACGCCCTATCAGGCGTGAGACATAGATCGTGCAGCCGTATTAGGCCGCAAGAGCGAAAGGACGCTCAGCAATTAATGTGTTGCATACTTTTTACGAGGCCAGCATGCTCCTCGACGCGCCACATCGTTCCTTCCCTGCCCGGTCGAATCCAGATCGGCCCCAGTTGTCAAAGAACACGCCCGCGGGCTGAGCACGCGATCAGGGATTCTACGCACGCCGCCCGAGCCGGGTTCGCCTGATCGGACCTTTGCCGCCCCGCCCCGGCAACGCCCCAGATGGCCGCGCCGCCCGGCCGCGGCCGCCGAATACGCTTCGGTCATGAACGATTCTCAACGCGTCGCCGTCATCCTCCCCGCGGCGGGCGCCTCGCGGCGCTACACGCAGGCCGGCGGCCTCCGCTCCAAGCTCGATGAGGACCTGGGCGGCAAGCCCGTCCTCCAGCGGACCATCGAACTCTTCACCAAGCACGACCTGGTCACATCGATCATCGTCGCGGGCCCGCACGAGGACGAGGCGTGGACCGAATTCATGGAGCAGCACGGCGACCGCATGGGCCTGCTGGGGGCGAAGGTCTGCCGCGGCGGGGTGACGCACCGGTACGAGACGGTCCGCAACGCGCTCGAACACGTGCCCGAGGATGCCACGCACATCGCGGTGCACGATGCCGCGCGCCCGTGCACGCCGGTTGATCTGATCGACCGCGTCTTCGATGCCGCGCGGCGGCACGGCGCAGCGATCCCCGCGGTCGAAGTGGGCGACACGCTCAAGCGGGTCGTCGAGACCGAAGAGACGGACCAAGGCGAGGACGACCCCGCCGCGGCGATTCTCGGATTGACGCCGAAGGCGGGCGCGAAGCTGCGGGTGGTCGAGAAGACGGTGGACCGCGCCGGGCTGGTCATGGTGCAGACGCCGCAGGTCTTCGAGGCGGGGCTGCTGCGGCGGGCGTATCAGCAGACCGACCTGACGAGCACAGACGATGCCGCGCTGATCGAGCGGATGGGGGAGCGGGTGGCGGTGGTCGAGGGCGATGTCCGCAACATCAAGATCACGCGGCCGGGGGATATCGAGCTGGCGCGGCACATCATGGGTGTGCGCGGTCCGGCGGAGCGGCCGACTCACAAGCGATTTTGAATGGGTGGTGCGATGCAGAGGAAGGGGGCGGCCGAGCTGCGCGCGAAGATGGTGCATGCGGTCGGTGTTGCGCCGATCGCGATTGCGACAACGATCCTGCTGCTCAGTCTGGACATCATCCCGACGCCGGGGTCAGATCGGGGAGTGGCGATCGTCATCGACCTTGCCGCGATTGGCGCCTGCATGATGCTGCTTTACCTGGTGCTGCTTGTTGTGTTTCGCGTATTCACGCGCACGACGATCGCGGTGTTGCTGGGCTGGGTCTGCATGGCATTGATCTGGGCGTGGCATGGCCTGGCTTAGTGCCGTGTAGCGACGTCCGGAGGCTTGAGGAACGGCGCCTGAAGATCGGTAGAGCCAGTGTGTCGCCCTCTTCGAGGGCTTCGAGTTTCTCTTGGACTGCAAACCCAGGGCTTGGCGGCGTTGCCGCCGGCGCCCTGGGCAACGCGCTTACGCCCCTCCTGGGCTTGAGAACCACACAGTGCGCCAAGGTCTGGGGCGTACTTGCCGAGCGATCTGCGAGACTCCCCAAAACAAACCGCGGCGGCGCTCCGGAGAACGCCGCCGCGGGGGACGATCAATTCAGATGTCGAGTCTCGGTGCGCGTCAGCGGCCGTAGCGGCGGACGACGCCCTTGACGATGCCCTGCACCTGGCAGAACTTCACCCGGATCGGGTCGAAGGTTGGGTTGGCCGGCTGCAGGCGGATGTGGTCGTCTTCCTTGAAGAAGGTCTTGAGCGTGGTCGAGCCATCGGGCAGGAGGGCGACGACTTTGTCGCCGTTCTGGGCGACCTGGGTGCGCTCGATCAGGACGAAGTCGCCGTCGAGTATCCCCTCATCGCGCATCGACTCGCCCTCGACCTTGAGCGCGAAGGTGGAGTTCTGGCGGCCGGGGGCGGGGCTGAGTACGTCGGCCAGGTCGATCTCGTCGGTGTCGGAGACGCGCTCTATCGGATTCCCAGCGGCGATCTTGCCGACCAGCGGGAAGCGGAGCGGGCGGGCCTCATCGGGGACGGCGATCCCCTCAGCGATCGACAAAGAGCGTGCCTTGTTCGGCTCGCGGATGAGCGCGCCCTTCTTGATCAGCGCTTCCACGTGCTCGAAGACGGTCACTTTGCTCACGCCGATCTCGTCCGCGAGTTCCTGCATCGTCGGCGAGTAGCCCCGACGGACGCGGTAGTCCCGGATCAACTGAAGGATGCGCAGCTGCTTGGGCGTGAGATTCATGAGTGGCCTTCCTCTCCGTGGGGAGCGAACCGGATTCGAAACCGATGCGGGGCGCGAACGCCGCCGCGATGCTGTGTGACACCGGGAACAGCTCGGCGGCACGCGCCGCCAGCCTGTCGGCCGGATGATGTGGTGTGATGTCGTGCGTTGGGAGGCCACGCCGCCGCGGCGGGCCGCCCGCTGTCACCAATCCCTCTGACAACCCCTCCAAACCGGCCAGGTGCGTTTCCGCCCCGTCCGGGTGAGACCCCAACAGATCGAGCGCGGCGTTGGCCGCCTCGACCGCGGCCCGCTGCGCTGCGAGCACCCGCGCCATCGCCGGCGCAGCGTTCGGGAAGGCGGAGTCGTCCTCCGTCTCGAACGCCAGCCGCGCTTCGCGGACCGAACGCGGCGCCGCATCGCGGAACACCAGCCGCGTGATCATCTCGAAAGCGCCCGAACCAAACGCGGCCGCGATTCCGCCGGATCGGCGCTCGCGTCCGCGGACCGGCACGGCCTCGCGAACGAATTCACCGCCCGGTCCCAACTTCACGAGTGCTGCTTCTGCCTGACGCATGACTCGTTTCCCCATCCATGTCTTCTGAACACCGCGCCGATGCGCCTCCGCTTCTCGGCACTTGTTCGTGCTCTCGTGCGACGCCTCCTGCACCGCACCCGATCAGTCGTCGTTCCGACCGTTCGGGATACACTAGCCTGACAAGCCCAACACGGCAAGGGTTTTGTTGGCCCTCGGCGAAAGATTTTCGGGGGACGTTGGGGCACGGTTCCGAGAACGGCCCTGCAATCGGGGGATTTGATCACCCCCGCCACCCCGAAACGACCCCAAAAACCGCGTTGCCGCCCTGCAAAGGGGGTTTTCAGGATCCCGAACCCCCGCCACGCCCCCCACGCTCCCCGCGCCCGCCACCCCCCGAACGCCGCAGCCGCCCGCCCTCCCGGGTCACCCGCTTCTGGATCTCCAGCATCGTGACCTGGGCGAAGAGCTTCGCGGCATCAAGCCCGGTCACTTCCGCGAGCTCATCGAGCGTCCGCGGCTCGGCGAGCGCTTCGAGGATCGCAGCGCCTTCGGGTGTGGTCGGCAGCGATGGTGTCGGCGCGGCAGCGCTCGCGGGTGCGAAGAGTCCGCCCGCATCGTCGGCGGCGGCCGGCGTGTAGCGCGCGGCGTGCGTCTGGTGGTGCTGGTGCCAGCCGGGTTGTTCGAGCAGCGCGAGGACATCGCCGGGATCGGTGATGAGCATCGCGCCGCCGGCTTTGAGCAGCTCGAGCGTGCCCTTGCTGGCAGGCGAATCGACGCGGCCGGGCAGGGCCATGACCTCGCGGCCGTGCTCTTCCGCCGCCTGCCGCGCCGTGATGAGCGCTCCGGATTTCTCGCTGGCCTCGATCACGATCACACCGAGCGACAGGCCGGAGATGATGCGGTTGCGGGCGGGGAAGTTCTCGGCGGTGGGGGGCGTGCGGACGGGCAATTCGCTGATGATCGCGCCGCCGTCCTCCGCGACGATACGGTCGAAGAGATCGGCGTTTTCCGGCGGGTAGGCGTGGGCGAGGCCGCAGCCCAGCACGGCGACGGTGCGGCCCTTGATCCGCAGGGAGCCGCGGTGTGCAGCGCTGTCGATGCCGCGGGCTCCGCCGGAGATGATCGTGAGCCCGGCCTGGGCGAGCACGCCGGCGAAGCGTTCGCTCTGCTCGATGCCGTAGGCCGAGCACTTGCGGGAGCCGACGATCGCGACGGGGAAGCGATCGGCGGCGGCGGGATCGAGCCGCCCGCGGATGTAGAGCACGGGCGGGCAGTCGGGGATCTGCGTGAGGAGCGCGGGGTACTCGGCATCGCCCCAGCCGATGATGCGGGCGCCGATCTTCGCCGCGGCGTCGAGTTCTTCGGCCGCGGCGGATTCGGCCTCGCGGAGTCGGGCCGCCATGGTCGCTGCGCGGCTCTCGTTCACGCGGCAGAACTGGCGGAGCGCGGCGGGACTGGCGCGGCAGGCATCGGCGCCGAGGCCGTCGACCAGGCGGCGGATGAGTTTGGGGCCAAGGCCGGGCGTGAGCGTGAGTTGCAGCAGGCCGCGGGCGTCGGGCGCGGCGGCCTGTGGTGCGGGAGTGGCGACGGTGTCGGGCGGATCAGCGGGCATGGGCGGCCATGGTACAGCCCAATCAGGATCCGTACAGGGTCATTTCGCGCAGGTGAGCCCCGTTGCGGCCGCCGGGATCACTTCGCCTGGGCATCAACGCCCATCGAAGCGCCACTGACGGGCTTGTAGGAGCCATCCTTCACCTTCGCATCGCCGCCGGGGAGGACGCGGGCGTAGACCTTGACGGGCCGGTCGGAGGGGATGTTGGTGAGGATGTTCTGGGTGACGATCATCTGCGCGTAGCTGAAGCGCGGGTCGGGCTCGGTGAGCGAGACGAAGACGCGGCTGTGGCCCTTGGCCTCGAGGATGCGGTCGCGGGAGACCTGCCAGCCCGGCGAGGGCGCTTCGACGCTGACGACATGCGAGCCGGAGGACTCGGTGAGCGTGATGGGCGGGCCGTCGTAGGCGGCGGTGTCGGCGATGGTCGGTGCAGTGCCGGAGCTTGAGCAGCCGATCAACACGGTGGTGGTGAGAAGGGCCGCGGCGGCGGATCGCATCATCATCGGTATCTCCTCGGTGGCGCCGGGCGGCCTACAACCCGTTGCGGCCGGGTGCCCGGGACCGATTGGAGCATATCGGCCGCGACGCGGGACGCACGATGCGTCCCTTTGGTGAATCGAAACTCAGGCGGGCGCGAGTCAGCGCCGGCCGCGATCGGACAAGGATGTCCATGCTCGACGCGACTTCTTGTGTTCACTGGCTGTTCCGCATGGGTTCCGTGGCGGTCGCCGCTCTGGGCGTGCTGTGGGGCCTTGCGGGCTGCGAGACGATCGAGCAGATCTCTCAGGAGATCCGCCAGCCGCGGCCGCTCACATCCGAGCCGGTGACGCTGGCGGGCGAACCGGACATCCGCGTGCGGATTCACCGCAATGTGTCGTCGGTCACGCTCGATGGGCCGCAGCGGTTGATCGTGCGGGCGGCGGGGGCTTCGCGGGCCGAGGTCGCCAGCGGGCCGTTTACGGTGACTTCCAGCTCGAGCGGTATCGTGCTCAAGGATCCGGCGGGGAGGACCAAGACCTTCGCGTACGGCGCGGATCTGGAGATCTTGGCCGCGGGCCCATCGGGCACGCCGTCGGTGGATGTCGATCGGTTCGTGCAGATCAACAAGGTGCGGTATCCGGGAT